>JANQET010000080.1 GCA_028278265.1 Myxococcota bacterium | reverse complement strand
GGCGCGGCTGCCGGGTACGGAACGATTCACGCCCGGACGATCACCGCGGATTCGTGGCGTCTGGTCCGCCCGCCGATGGTCGCCGATGAAACGGCATTTTTGAACCTCTGCGTGCGCTGTGGCCAGTGTATCAAGAGTTGTCCCACGGCAACCCTGCAGCCTTTGTGGCTCGAAGCCGGCTTTGCCGGGCTGTGGTCGCCGGCCCTCACGCCGGCCATCGGCGGCTGCAAAGACGACTGCAACGAGTGTTCAAAAGTCTGTCCGACCAACGCGATCCCCGAATTCGGTCCGCGCCGGCAGGACAAATGGACCGTCAAAATGGGACACGTCTCTTTTGTTCGCGAGCTGTGTATCACCTATGCCGACGATGCGACCAAGCCGTGCCTCAAGTGTGTAGAAGTCTGTCCCAACAAGGCAATCTACGTGGACCATCAAAACCCACCGGAGCGACCGGTCAAAGTGGACTTCGCCCTTTGCGTGGGCTGCGGGCTTTGCGAGACCGCCTGCCGCAAGATGGTGGTGGGACGGCCGGCCCTCGAGCTCACGTCGAACGGAATGGGGAGCGTGGCGATGTTGGTCGCCGATCCGACACCAGAGCTCCCACCGAGCATGAAACAACCCGTGCACCCAACCGAGAAGGCAGATTAATGAAACCGAGCGACACGCTGTTCAAGCGCCTATTCTTCGTTTTGTTGTTCGTGTCTTGGGGAACGATTTCGAGCGTCTCTTCGGCCCAACAGGACGAGAACCCGTACGGCAACCCACAGGAGCAAACCGCGCCGACCGATCAGGACGGACATCGTTCTGCCGGCAAAACCGACGACTCGGCTGATGATACACTGGCACCCTTCTCTGCCGAACCAGGGGCCGTTCAATACGACACCGAGGACGAGGTCGCGATCGATCTCGATGCCCTCGACGAGGAGGATCTGGATCCCCCTGCCACGGCCGGCCCGGGTGGTCACGGCCACTCCGAATCGGGAGCGACGGGCCCATTGCCGTTCAAGCTGAAGCTATTCTTCGATTTTTTGGTCGAATACGAGTGGGAACAAAAGAATTTCGCCTTTGGTAGCGACCACGCCTACATCATGATGGAGATGACCATCGCCGACTGGTTGGGCTTTCGCGCCGACGTATCGATTAACCCGGAGTTCTTCGAGATCATCTTCAACCTGGGGAACAAGACAGAGCTTCGCTTGGGCAAGGTACTTGTACCATTTGGCCAAAATGAGTTTCACCACATGATCGGCGGACGGGTCGACGAGCAGTCCCTGTTTTTGCCAGTGGTCTGGGCCGACTACGGCGTGGTGTGGCGCCAGGGTGTCTACGATGGAGAGTCCGTGGGGATCGATTTCTCGTTGTGGGTGAGCAACGGATTCCAAGAGAGCACCGGCATCTTCGGCGATCCGGAACCCTCGCGCAAAGCGGGGAGCCTGACCGACAACAACCTGATGAAAGGGGTCGGACTGCATCCGGTGCTGCGACTGGGGCAACACGTGGTGCTGGGAACCAGCTGGTATTTCGACAAGTGGAACAAAGACAAAGACGCGCTGATGCTCTTCTACGGAGCTGACATGGAATTGGGCTACGGCCTGATGCCGGTGCCGTTTCTCAGGAATATCCGCTTGAGGGGAGAAATCGCCTGGGCCGAAATCCAGCTGCAAGACAAAAACTACTATTCGGGGATCATCCTCTACGGCATCCGCAAGGCCGGCTACTACGGAGAAATCTCCTACAAAGTCCTCCCCTGGCTCATTCTGCGCTACAGAGAAGGCTACCTCAACGCGGACAGCCGACTCACCGACACCAACGACCTGCTGCTCCACGAACCCGCCATAAAATTCATCTTCGGCCCAGCCCACATCGACCTGGGAGCCCAATTCCACCAAATCCTCCCCGAGCCCCCCTACCGGGAAGAACCCACCGATACCAGCTACGCTTATCTGAGATTGTTTTTGAGATACTAGAAACGAACAGTGTGCCTTACTCCTGCCCTCTGTACACGTTAGCGAATACTCTCTGGTTGCCCTCGAATTCCTGCATCCACACCGCCACCGCGTTGCCTGCGGAGTCCATCCCAATCTGCGGGCCCACAGCATCGCCGACACCGTTCTCGATGGTTGACGCGCCTCCCCATCCCTCGTCGAACTTATAACGATTGAACCAAATATTGTTGCGGTTGCCGTCCGATTGATGCCAAACCGCGATCGCGTTGCCAGCCCCGTCCATCGCCACCTGGGGATTGCCGACTGGACCACCAGCGACGTCAATTGTAGCCGCGGTTCCCCATCCCTCGCCTACGTCATAGCGATTGCACCAGACGCGGTCAGCTTGTTTCCAGACAGCTATTGCGTTACCGGTATCGTGCACTGCCACTTGCGGAAACGATGCATAATTCGTGTCTGAATCTATTCGTTCTGCCATGCCCCAGCCCTGATCGGCCACGTACCGATTTGACCAGATACCGTCTTGATTCCACAGGGCGATTCCGCAACCTGAGCCATCCATGGCCACCCTCGGAGTGTTTACATTTCCGGTTCCGGTCTCAATTACCTCAGGATCTCCCCAACCTCGTTCGTTCTGATAGTGGTTTGCCCACACATCCGTACCGCTGTACCAGACCGCGATGGCACTGCCTACTGAACTCATTGCCACATTGGGAAACCATGAGTGAGAATCCTGACCTATGCCAACAGCGGTTCCCCAACCCAAGACATCGTCATATTGAATGCTCCAAGTACGTTCGAATTCTTGCCAAACTACTATAGCGTCGCCACTTTTATTTGCAGCCACATGGGCGTAGGTTGAAACATCATCACTATCGGGGGTAATAATCCGGGCGCTATCCCAACCGTCGCCTTCGACGTAACGATTTGCCCAAATCTGATTTCCTTGAGGGGTTAGACCATGCCAAACAGCGACAGCGTCGCCCGATGCGTCCATAGCCACATGGAAGTAAGTAGAACTGTCAACTCCAGAATTGATTAGTTTCGCGCTACCCCACCCATTGCCTTGTACATAATGATTGGCCCATATTTCATCATCGTCGTTCGATTGCCATATCACCACTGCATTGCCGGTCGAGCTCATGGCTAGGTGTCGCTCATTCTGACCGAAATGTCCTGAGTCGACCGGTGCAGCTGTATTCCATTTTCTTGGAACGGTCGAGAACGACCAGGAATGTTCAGACGCAAGTGGATTGCCTGCAACATCGGTTACCGATGGTGCGATTGATGCCGTGAAGATCATATCAGGTGCCAGCAAGCTTTTAGGAGACAGTGTTCCACCACTAGATGACGTGCTTACCGTTCCATCAATTTGCATGCCATCCCGATCAACGAGTGTGAAGCTATCAGACGTCAATGTGCCTGTATCGATCGATTCATCGAACGTGACTGATATTTCTATTGATTGAGCAATATTTTGATCACCCGCCTCGGGGAAGGTTGAAAGGACTTTCGGTGCTGTGACATCTGCATCTGTGTCCGTATCTGCATCTGTGTCCGTATCTGCATCCGTATCCGAATCCGTGTCGGCGTCTGCATCTGTATCTGTATCTGCGTCCGCATCAGAATCCGCATCTGCATCTGAATCCGTGTCAGTATCAGAGTCTGAGTCCGTATCGGAATCCGTATCGCCCGAACTGTCCGTATCCGAACCGCTATCGGGCTCATCTATCTTGTTTTCTGTAAAACAGCTGATTATCAAGGTATTCAGTACGACACACATACCGAAAAACCATAACCTTTTTGGGAAATTGCTCTTTCGAACCATCTTTAGTTCACCTTTCTAGAGAGCGGTAAGCCTAGCAGAAAATCCACCCTCTGAGAGCCCCTATCGACCGTTTTGTCCGAATCGTTGCTAGTTTTTTGCTGGTTTGCGAATTATTTTTCTTGGGAACGTGAGAGTGGATCTATTCTGATGAGCGTTGACTAAACATCTACTAGATCAATATCATTGTACGTATCACTACCAGTATCATCTCTCATTTCAAACGTGCCCAAATTGTGATTTGAATCGGCGGCATACTCCAGGAATCCATAACGGTATCCACTGTGCGGATTACTTTGAGCCACTGCTTCATCCAGTAAGTCATCGAACATCACGCAGTCAAGAGCGACCATATCGCGGCTAAAGTACATCGTACTCGAAGGATGCTCTCCTCCATCTCCGCCCAGAGTTTGGAATTCATGGGGCGAGGAGCTATTGCCCTTGATGTTGCCAAACAATCCCTCTCCAACCACTAGTCGAACCTTACTGGCGAACATTCTACAGAGATCAGCCAGAAAAGCATTTTCTCTCATTCCACCACTCACATAGTCGTGAATATGAGGCATAGCGCTCATTGATCCGACCATCATTTTCATCGCCCCAGTAATCCAATTGCTGCCGTGCCAGCTCATTACTGGCATCATAATCACATGATCTGCCTCATCCATCACTCTCGCGATCTGAACTGGATCTTCACCTGTTCCCAATTGATACTCATGGCCAGGGGTCATCACTATCTCTGAACCCATTTCACCGCCATACAGTCCCCAAGACAGCTCATCTGAATACGCACAACTATCCACTAGCCTTGCTCTCGAGTCGTTGTTGACCAGTCCCCCTTGGGAAGGATCTACAATAGCTATATTTTCGGGTGTCACGCCCAGTTCATCAACTAGCCCTTTAACCAATGCACTCATTGGTTGGAACACATTGTTCTTTTTATGGTTCTCGTTGTTACAAAAGGCATTAATATGCACAACGATGAGCTCTCCGGAGCTGTAGCCCGGAATCAGTGCATCCCAGGCATCTTTCAACGAATTCGTGTTGGTGAGCGCTTTGAGTCCCCGGTCGAACATTTCGTCCACGACCGATTGCACACCGTATTGGTAAAAATCGCTGAAACCGCCTCCGTCCCAGGTGGTCGCGGTGGAGTCGATAACCCTTACCACCCTGCTCGACGGTGGTGGATCCGTATCAGAATCAGAGTCTGAATCGGAATCGGAGTCTGAATCAGAATCTGAATCTGAGTCAGAGTCTGAATCGGAATCGGAATCGGAGTCCGCGTCAGTATCGCTGTCCGAATCGGAGTCCGTATCGCTGTCACTGTCCGCATCCGTATCCGAGTCGGTATCGGCATCGGCATCGGCATCGGTATCGGCATCCGTGTCAGAGTCAGAGTCTGAGTCCGAGTCAGAATCGCTGTCCGCGTCTCCCCCTCCTTCGTCTGGATCATCCGGATCGGATTGGCAAAACGTGGTCAGTGCCGCGGTGGCTGCCCCAATTCCGGCTACGTGGAGGAACTCCCTTCTGGACTTTTTTTGTCCGGAGGCGTCTGTTTCATCGGCATCGTTCTCAGGCTCTTTGCTTTCAATGTCTTTTTCTTCTTCGCTCATGATATCTCCTCGTTTGAGATCAAAGAGTTTTTTAATTATGACGCTCGAATATGGGGCCTTCCGGCCAATCCTCCCAATAATAGTCATGGCATGCGTTGCAGAACGCATCCGGTGCCTTCATGAAGCCATGGTTTTCGAAATCTTTAATCGTGTTGTAGGTATCGTGGCATTCGTCTTGGGTGCATCCCTTGAACGATTCGAGCCCGTTGTGATTGTAGAGATTTGCGCCGTTGATGTCGTGCCCGTGACAGGCGGTCCCCGGAAATCCTCGGGAACAGGACCAGACCCAGGTTTGCATTCTCGGATCGTGGTTGAGGGGCTCGAAGGGATTGCCGAACCCGTGGCACTCGAAACATCTCGCATTCATGTAGCCGAAATGGTCGGTATCGGTGACGTAGCTCTCCACCGCGCCCTGGGCCATTTTTTCGTCGCCGTTGAGCCAGTCCAGATACCCCCCATCTAAGACATCTTCGGTGTCGTATTCCCAGAAGGTACCCGCGTCGATTGTGCTCTGGAGACCACTATCCAGACTCTGCAGGTAGCTTTCGTCGTCGAGACATGCGCAGAGCGTGTTTGCCAATAACCACAAACAGCACAGCTGAATTATTTTATTTATTGTGTTTACCAATGAGCTTTCTCGACTAGTTGAGACGACTCCAAGGGATTTATTTTAATGGATACGTGCTAAAAAGGAAAGCGCTACCGTGCCGGGAATGATCTTTTGCCGATCAGATTTTTGATCATGAACGGGGCGTACAGCACCCCGTATGAGACCATGGCGATCAGTCCCAAGCCGATGATGTGGCGGGGCGGATCGCCGAACAACTGGATCATCTTGGTCACCGCGCTGGGTTGAGGTGTATCGGCCATCAAAAACATGTAGTTGGCGTCGATCAGCAGGTTGACCCCGTAGACGAAGACCACATAACCGCACAACACGCCCAACGACTTGCCCAGCGATCGGACAGTGGGGTGATATCCGGTCACGACGGTGATGTACAAGATTGTTAAAAATTCTCCCCCGTGCTGGATGTAAAATGCGAAAAACTCGAAATGGGGAAAGGCAAAGGTGATGTTGGGGGTGACGAACGATTGAATCGATCCGGCGAGGCCCCAAAAATAGATGATTTCGAATAGCTTGAAGCGGGGTCGAAAGAGCAGTATCGCGCAGAGGTAGTTGGTCAGATCACACAGGTTCAACGGTAGGGAAGTGTCGAGGGAAAAGCGACCGGTGACCACCTCCCACAGGGTGAATCCCAAGGAGCAGGAAACCAGCACCGATCCCAGCACATAGCGGAACAACCGATCCGACCGGTTGTCTTTTTGTCCCTTAAACCGCCAGGGAATGACAATCCACAGGACGGCGATGACGATCATCGTCGTCACATGGGATGTCGTGAACAGTTGGAATCGCTCGGCAAAATTGGGATCAAAGAGGTTCATCTCGTTACCCTCCTCCGACCAGGAGATCCAAAAACGGAAAATAGCTGAACAGTTTACCCGCCGGGTAGCGCCCGTAGCTCAGGCGGTAACCGAGTCGGACGGTGAAATGGTCGCTGACCAGCCAGCCGACCCAAGCCCCTTGTTCGACGGTATAGCCCCGGTCGATCACCGGCAGGATGAAGTAGGCGACATCCAGGCCATAGGCCACTGGATCCATCCGGCCGTCGTAGTTCAGGCCGAGCTTGAACGTGGCCACCGCTTTGAGTGCCGCAAATCTGGGGTAGAGAAAGGGAAAATCAAGCAAGGGCATCTGATCGGCCGAGCTGAATCGGGGCGCCACGGTCCCGCCCGCTCGCGCGGTGACGAACTGGCGTGCCCCCAGGTCCACTGTGCCGACCATCATCGCCGAGAGCATGACCGACTGTGGCACTTTGGTGTTCGGCGGCAGCAAACCACCGGTGCCCTCCCTGGCGATCAACTTCAGCAGGTAGCTGGGATAGGCCAGCGAGTAAATCATGCTGAAATGGGCTCGCCCCCCCCGCTGCCAGAGCACTTTGGCATCCAGATGGGGCATCACCAACATCAGTGTAGGGTGTGTGCCGAGCTCGATATCGTCCCGCAGGCCAAACTTGATCGGGGCGAATAGACCGACCTCCCAATGCCCCCGGGAAACCGGGATGGCGGTATCATCAGCCCAGGTCTGGGCCCGGCTCAAAGACGGGATCAGTACAACCGCACAGACGAGCATAGCCGGTACGAGGAGAGTCCGGCGCCTCATCGCAACACCAGTACAGCGGTCAATGGGGCGTGATCCGAGAGGGGCATGGTCTCCACCTCGCCGGTCGTCACATCCTGATGCACCAGGCCCGAACCGATCTGCCAGGTACCGTTGGTAAATAGATAATCCAACTTTCGGTTCCAAAAACCGTCTTTGTTCGTCGTGTGGGAGAAGTAGGGGGCGTTGTTCGCCTGATAGACCGCCAAATCGATGGCCGGTTGATACGCCGCGTAGAACGGTACCAACCACTCGACCTCCTCTGAAAAATCATCGGCAATGAACTCCTCGTCAGTGCACACCGAATCGTCAAAGTCACTGATCTGCTGTGATCCCGGCGGAATCGTGTTCAGATCCCCCCCGCCGATCAACAGTGTTCCCGCGGCGTCCACTGCGTCGAGCCATGACTTGAAGGTATCGATGTGTTTCTTCTTGGTCCCGTCCTGACTGTACGCGGCCGCGTGCAGGTTGAGCACCTCGATCGACGGACGACCGGTGAAGACGACCTCGGCCCGCAGGATGTTGCGCTTCAGGTAGAAATAGCGCGTTAAGCTGCTCTGGTCGCTGCGCAGGGCCAGGGGTATCCGTTCGGCCTCACCAAAAGGCCAGCGGGACAGGATGGCGTTTCCACTATCCATCGCCCCGAGCCCGTCACTGGGAATGAAGTCAGCACGCCAATGGGAGGCGTAGACCCCGTAGTTGAGCTCGGTGTGATCGAGCAACCACTGCACCTGATCGACGAAGGTCGATCGCTTGGCGTTGATGTCCACCTCCTGCAACAGGAGGATGTCGGGCTTCACCTGGTTGATTTTGTCGGCGATTCCTTGGAGATGGGAGACCACTTCACCGCGGCTCATCAGCACCCGATTCCCGTAGCAATCGAAGAAGAAATCGATCCGCCCGCCGCCGAACTTGATGTTCCAGTCCATTACCAGCAGTGTCTGGGGAGATCCCTCCGGTGCCGCGATGGACGACGCACTGTAGTAGAGGGGATACTCGTCGTCTTCGAAACCGGTGTGAAACGGATCACAGGCCCCCGCCCCTGCCATCAGAGCAGTGACAAGCCATATGCGCCAACGATTCGCCGATGTTGCGATCATGGGTCCGCTCCAGATTTCTCCTGAGTAGCGGTCATTGTACATCATTTCTACGACCCGGTCTCACGCTTCTTCCATGTGGGGATAGGTGTAGTCCTGATCCGCGACGAAGCTCTCCTTGATCGTGCGCGGGGTAACCCAGCGCAACAGGTTGAGCATTGATCCCGCCTTGTCGTTTGTACCGCTGGCCCGGCTGCCGCCGAACGGTTGGCGGCCCACCACCGCGCCGGTGGGCTTGTCGTTGACGTAGAAGTTCCCGGCCGCGTAGCGAAGCTTGCGATGGGCCAGGTGAATGGCGTAACGATCCCGGGCGAACACCGCGCCGGTCAGGGCATAAGGGGAGGTGGCGTCACACAGCTCGAGGGTCTCTTCGTACGCCCCATCGGGATAGACGAAAATCGTCAACACCGGGCCGAAAATCTCTTCCTCCATCAGCTTGAAATGGGGATCGCTGGTCAGCACCACGGTGGGCTCGATAAAGTACCCCTCTGTTTTGTCATAGCCCCCGCCCGCCACAATCGTCGCCCCTGGAGAGGCCTTGGCGAATTCAATGTAGCCGACGATCCGATTAAACGCGGCCTGATCGATCACCGCCCCCATGAACGTCCGAAAATCGGCCGGATCACCCACTTTGATGGCGCCGACCTTGTCCACCAACTGTTCCCGAATCACCGGCCACAGGGATTCGGGGAGGTACGCCCGGCTGGCTGCCGAACACTTTTGTCCCTGGTACTCGAAGGCCCCGCGAATCAGGGCCACGACCAAATCGTCCACATCAGCCGAAGGGTGAACCATGACAAAGTCCTTTCCTCCGGTTTCTCCGACAATACGGGGGTAGGAGCGATAATTGCCGATATTTTGGCCCACGCCGCTCCACAGCTTGCGGAATGCTGCAGTGGATCCGGTGAAGTGAATTCCGGCCAGGTCGTCAAAGCCAATCACCCGTTCCCCTACCTCTCGGCCCGGTCCGGGAATGAAGTTTATCACCCCGCCGGGCAAGCCCGATTCCATCAGCAGCTTGACGATAAAGTAGCTCGAATAGACCGCGCTCGAAGCGGGCTTGAACAACACTGTGTTGCCCATCATTGCCGGCGCAGTGGGTAGGTTGCCGGAGATGGAGGTAAAGTTGAACGGGGCCACGGCAAAGATGAACCCCTCCAACGGACGCCACTCCAACCGATCCCAGATGTCCAAGGTGGAGGCGGGTTGCTCGGCGTAGATGCGATCGATAAAGTGGCCGTTGAAGCGGAAGAAGTCGATCAGCTCGCAGGCCGCATCGATCTCTGCCTGGTGCACGGTCTTGCTCTGACCGAGCATGGTCGCCGCATTCAAGGTGTCGCGCCAGGGACCGGCCAGTTTTTGGGCTGCTTTGAGAAAGATCGAGATCCGCTCGGGCCACGGCAGTTCCGACCACTCGCGCTTGGCCCGCCGGGCGGCTCGACGGGCCGCTTTTACTTCATCGGGTCCGGCACGATGGAAGGTAGCAAGCCGGTGGCCGTGGCGATGGGGGAGCACGCATTGTCCGAGATCACCAGTGCGTACCTCCTCGCCGTCGATGATCAACGGTATCTCGATCTCTTCGGCAGCCAGTTGGGTCAATGTTGCTTTGAGGCCAGCTCGACTGCGCTCGTTCGGGGCGTAGGACCGGACCGGCTCGTTTTCGGGTAACGAAAGGCTGAATTGCGCTTCATCCATGACGAACCTCACTGTGATTTGTGATTTATGACTTCATTTCATTCTAGTCGTTGGAGTGAGCAAAAAGTGAACCAACTCGAAGGGCCTTGAATCGAGGGGGTTTCTCTCGAGCGGGAGGGGACGCGGCACGATAGCTGAGGGATGGTTTGTATCAACCCTTGCGCACTGAGACATTTTGATGAGACAAACAAATCCTGTTATGGATCGGGCAGAACAACAAGGAGAAATCGCCATGACCAATCAGAACATCAAGACCGTGATCCAAGGGCTCGGTGAAGCGATGCGCGCTGAACACGAAGGCTATCATTTCTACATGATGGCCGCGAAATCGACCACCGATCCCAAGGGACGAAAGGTCTTTGAGCAGTTGGCCAAAGAGGAGATGGACCATTTTAACTATCTGAGCAACCATCTGGAATCGTTAGAAAAAAGCGGAAAACCAAGCGAGAACGTTGTCCCGGGGAAGCCACTGGAACTGACCGGCGAGCATCCCATTTTTTCCGATGCGCTGATGAGCCGCATCCAGGAAGCCCATTTCGAAATGACTGCCCTGTCGATCGCGGTCCAACTGGAGTTGAACGCCGAGAAATTCTACACCCAACAAGCCCAATCAACTGATATTCCGGTGATCAAGGAGTTCTATCGCATCATGGCCGAGTGGGAATCCGGTCATTACCAGGCACTGTTGGCCCAGCAGGAATCACTCAAAGAGTCCTATTGGGACAAAGCCGGATTTGCGCCGTTCTAAAGCTCGTAGCTTTTGTCACTTCTTACCCACTCCTTAAGCGATTTTTTCGACCGACGTTATAAATGAAGACGGATAAAGGGGGTTACGATGGACAGGGATGCCAGCATTGAAGATTGGCTCGAGGTCGACGCCGCAGCCCGACGCAAAGCCCTGGTCAACAAAATTGACTCCGTGTGCACGGTTCCGGCCAGCGCCCAGCGCATCATGGCCGCATTGCACAAGACCAACACTCGGGTCACCGAGTTGGCCGAGGTGGTCTCAACAGATGCGGCGATCGCCAGCCAACTGCTACGGGTGGCCAACAGTCCATTTTATGGCCAGGCGCGGAAAGTGGACACCATCAAAAACGCGATCATCGTCGTCGGTTTAAAGGAGCTGCGATCGATGGTCGCGGCGATGGCGATGCTGATGGCTGTGGAGTCCAAGCACAAATTGGCGGTCACGATTCTGAGCTGGTCGGTACTCTCGGGGATGATTGCCCAAATGTTGGCCAAGGAGCTCAATAACGCCGACCCGTCCAGCGCCTTTTTGTGTGGGTTGCTCTGTGAAATTGGTGCGCTGGCCTGTATCTCAGTGGACGGCGAAGGGTACAATTCGATTTGGTACGAAGCGGACGGCGATTTAGAGCGCCGCGCCCGCTTGGAGCTCGATCGCTACGCCATCACTACCGAGGAAATTGCCCACCAGATGCTCGAGCGCAATCAGCTACCGACCGCGGTGACCGAGGCCGTCGGAACCGTCTCCACCGAGTTGCCGGACAAGCTCAGCGAGTTGGCCCGTCTGACCATCTTCGCTCGCCGGGTGGCCCCCGCCTTGATCGCCGCAGGTAAAACGATGGACAAACAGCTGCTGATCCAAACCATCCCACCGCTGGCCCAATGGTACTTCCCCCATGCTGTCGAAAACGATCGCTTTGTGGAGTTGTGCATCGAAGCCGGAGTGGCCACCCAGCTCAAGCTGCGTTAAATCGACACCAACGTATATGCCCGTTGCCCCAGACCCATCGATTCGGCGTACTTGAGCTGTACGTCACTGTCGGTTTTGGGGTAGGCCATCGACTCCAGCGAGCGCCCTGCCCGCTCCCGGACCAGATCGAGCACCGCCTGATCAAGGGCAACCGGATCCGAAGCGGCCAGGATACCGATATCGTCCAGCAGTGGGGGTTGATCGAGTCCCAGACAGTCGCAGTCTTTGGTGATCTGCTGAGCCACTGTCACATAGCACAGGCGGTTCGACTTGCTGCGCACCACCGCGGCGGCGTGCTCAATCATCCGTTCCTGTAGGGCTCGACCCATGATCGTCCAATCGAAATGAACCGCCCCGGCCAAGCAGACCGCGATGCACTCCCCACACCCGATACACTTCTTTTTGTCGATGGCAGCTGTCTTGTCGAGAGCGATCGCTTCTGTGGGGCACCACTGAATACACTCCCCGCAGATGACACAGTTTCTTGGATTGATCCGCGGTTGCTGCCCGAAGTGTTGCCTCAGTTTCGCCTTTTTGGAGGCACACCCCATTCCCAAATTCTTCAATGCCCCACCAAAGCCACATCCCAGGTGACCCGTGGCATGGGACAACACCAGCATGCTGCGCGCCTGCATCACAGTCGAGGCGATCGATACCTTTTTGAAATGCCTTCCCCTTTCGACGTCTACGATAATTTCATCGCTGCCGTTCAGCCCATCCGCCGGAACGAAGTGGGCCCCTACCGCCGCCGGAGTAAACCCGTGAGCTAGCGCCACCCCCGCGTGTCCTGGCGCATTGTCCCGGGGACTGCGATAGAGCACGACCGTGTCGGTCAGGAAGGGTCGGGCGCCGGTGGACAGAACACACTTCACCAGGGCAGCGGCAATGGTTGGCGAGGCAAATGTCTTGGTCCCGGGCTCCCCCACATGCAGTTTTATCGCCGCCAAATCGTTCGGCGCGAACGCGTTTTCGAATCCAGCGACAGCCCACAAGGCAGCGATTTGCTCATCGAGGGCAGGCCCCATCTCACTGCGCTTGATCGGCAACAGATAGACATTGTTCATGGGGCCTTTTTACCATACAACTGGCCTACTGGAACACCGATGATCAACACCCGCACTACTTTCATTCCGGCGCTTTTTACTGTCGTCGTTGCGTGTACTTGCCCAACCGCGGTTCCTCGCGACGCCCGCTGGGCTCATCCCATTGAACAACAGGGGCTCGACAACCTGCACCTGGTAACACCGACGTTGTACCGTGGGGCGCAGCCAGGAGCGGACGGCTTCCGTCAACTGGCTCGGATGAAGGTTCGGACCATCGTCAACCTCCGCGCCGTTCACTCCGATCTCGACGAGATCGAATCCGCCGGGCTACCCCAAGGGCACTTTGACTACCGGGAGATTCCGATGCTCCCCTGGCACATCGAGCGCGCTGACGTGTTGAGTTTCCTCCGGCTCGCCACGGATCCCCGACAACTCCCCCTGTACGTCCATTGCCAACACGGTGCTGATCGGACGGGCACCGTGATCGCCGCCTATCGCATGGTTGTCCAAGGGTGGACCGCTGAGCAGGCCATCGCAGAGCTGGCCCTCGGCGGGTTCGGCTACCACACCGTCTTTCCGGGTATCATCGATTTTCTCGAATCGATGGATGTTGTGGCAATGCGGCAGCAGCTCCCCCTTCCCCGTTAACCGCAAAACCCGCCGGCAACGGATTGCCCGGTTCAGCCGAAAACGGCCGGCCCGTCGACTCGAAGCGCCATCGGCCACAACGGTAACTGCGTGAAAACACAGCAGCATCGAAAATCATGGGGGCATGGCACGGCTATTGAATACCCCTCCGCCGACATCATCCACATTGGGATTGTCACGGGAAAGGAGGATTGCCGATGGGATCGGAATCGGCTTGTCGACACCAACAACTGATTGTTTCAATTGAAAGGAGTAACCCATGAAAATCTCGCAAACCTATTTTTTGGTCACTTGCATCGTATCCCTGGGTCTGATGCTGCCTCAGATGGCGTGCGAAACCATCACTATCGACGAGGAACCGATCGGTGAAAGTGAGCAGGACCTGTCCGTTACCTCTCCCCAAGTTGAGGCCTCAGAGCTGGCGCTTCCAGATGGGGCGGACCAGCTGGCACTGGCAGAGGAGCTCGAGGAGATGCCCACCGAGTTCGAGAGCATGGAGGCGCTTCTCGAATTCTTTGGCGAGACCGTCCACTTCTACAATGAGAACGAGGACACCAGAGCGCACTGGGTGGTCGGGCCCTATCCCCCCTGCTCCGGGCAGCACCCGTACAAGATCGTCAATCACGAGGGGCGCCGCACTCAGGTCAAGATTCGCTCCGCCAAGGTGGTCAATTTTGGTTGGGGGGATGTCCAGAACACCCGGTTCATCATCAACGTGGCCGATGGACAGTGCAAATCCCTTTCGTACACCTTTTCGATTTGCCGCACGATCGGAATGAGCTATGCGGACAAATACACCCTCGGGGATTATGTGAACACCACCATCACCAACTCCAGCAGCTGGCAGGTGTGCGAGAAATACAGCCAAGGACAGACCTGGTGCTTCCCCTCCCACTGCCAAACCGGCGAGTACAACTCGGCGAGCTTCTACGGCGGCATGTGGGCCGACCGCATCGAGTTCGTGGTGGAATACGTGCCCTGGGAGCGCGACGAGCCGGGGTACCGGGATTGCATCGAAATGTGCGATGACATCGGTCCCGAGATTCCCGAGCGGGGCGGTGACACCCGAGCGCCCAATCCCTGCATTCGTTTCTGCCAGATGGAATTCCCCTATGAGCGCAAATGCAACGAGATGACCACTGAAACCGGCATCATGATTCTCCCGCGGCCGGTTGAATGGTCGGTATGCCATCCCGTATAGCTGATTGACCGTGCGGACCGGTCATCCCTTCTTCGCCAGTTCCCCGAACAACCCGTCGAATCTGGGGGCGACCCTGCTCCAGCGATAGCGATCCATCTCGAGATGGCGTTCAGCGGGAATTCTGACCTTGTCCGGGTGGCGCATCATCCAGCGCAGTTTCCGGCGGAGCTCCCCTCTGTTTTGGAAGAGGTGATCACAAGCGAGCTTCTCGCCGAGAATTTCGGGATAGGAGAGGCGATTGGGCAACAAGGGAGCACAACCGGCCCGGATCGCCTCGATGATGGCCAACCCCTGGGTCTCCTGATAGGCGGTGGAGACCACCACATCGGCCGAGGCCAGGGCGGTGGCGTACTCATCCCCCTGGAGAAACCCAAAGTGTGCGATTTGGGCGCTGAGCCGCTTCTGGGCCTCGCTCATGATCGGCGGAAGATCCCGATAGGACCGTCCGCAGACGATCACCTCGAACGGCAAGTCTTCGGCAGCGAGCTCGAACAGCACGGTAAAAAAATCATCCGGATTCTTGTCGTGTTCAAAGCGGTGGGGCCAAACCATTCGCAGGGGCATTCCCCTTCTGCTGGTGCGGGCGATGCGGGCCCGATCGAACGGCTCGACACTCACCCCCACGGGAATCACCAGACTGTTGTCCTCGATTTGGGTGAGGACCACCGCCGGATCGATTGCGTCGTCGTGTTTGAGAAACCGGGGGATGCCGTCCAGAAACGACTCCTGTTGCTGTCGGGTGCAGAACACGATTCTATCGGCGGCCAGGCAGGACAGCACGTTGATGGCGCAGAACTCGAAATCCCGCGCTCGTCCAGGACGAACCGGATAGGTGAGTTGGTTTTCGTGGAAATAGATAATCTTGGGTGAATCGGCCAATCGAGGCACAAAGCCGATCAGCGCGGGCAGGTTCACATAGTCGGAAAAGAGAAATACATCGGGCCATGTTTCCAGGTGATGGAGCTGGTCGGCCTGCAGCCAGGCCCCCATTCGCATGCGCCATTTCCACTTGGTCGCCGGAAGCGTCAACCGGATGCAGCGGGCCGCGCAGTGCTGTTGGAGTCCATTGACGAATACCGCATGGCTTTCGCCGAACCACGGTTCGATCACCGCCAACTCCAGTCGGTTGCTCAACTAGACGATCTCCTTGCCAAAGGGGGTGAAGGCCAGGGCGGCCAGCTTCATGTGCTGAACGGCAAAGGGGATGCCGATAATCGTGATCGCCATGATCAGGGCGAAGACCAGGTGGGTGGCGGCGATCCAGATCCCGCCGAACAAAATCCAAATGATGTTCATGATCAACGAGAGACACCCTGACGGCGGATTGGTCTCCCGCACCTCCCGGCCAAAGGGAACCAAGGCGAGAACCGACAGTTTGATGCACTGAAAACCGAACGGGATGCCGATGATCGTGCAACAAAGCAACAGACCGGAGAGGATATACTCCACGAACAGCACGATTCCCCCGCCGAGGATGATCCACAGAATGTTACCGATTAAGCTCATTTGGAAAACTCCTGTTTCGTACAGCGGCTACGTAGGTGCAGCACTGGAGGTACGAACGAGGTGCACAAATATTTCACGATTGCCCTTGGGCCCGGCGATCGGCGAGTCGATCTGTCCCCGGGGCGCGAATCCCACCGTCACCGCACAATCGACCACCTTTTGGACCGCCTGCTGCCGCACCGCGTCGTCCTTGACGACACCCCCCTTGCCCACATTTTCTCGGCCCGCTTCGAACTGGGGTTTGACCAGGGCGATGATCCCGCTGTCCCGCTCGAGGCAGGTGGCTACTGCGGGGAGAATTTGGGTCAGGGAGATGAAGGAGACATCGATCGTGGCCAGATCGGCCTTGCCCGGCAGCTGATCAGGAGCCAGGTAGCGGGCATTGGTCTGTTCCAGGCAGTGCACGCGGGCATCGGTGCGCAAGCGGTAGTCGAGTTGGTTGGTGCCCACATCGACCGCATACACCTTCGCCGCACCCCGCCGCAGGCAAAGATCGGTGAAGCCACCGGTAGAGGCCCCCACATCGAGGATGATTTTGCCGCGGATCTCGACGGGCCAGGCGTCCAGTGCCCCCTGCAGCTTGAGCGCACCCCGGGAGACATAGGGGTGGTCTGCCCCGCGAAGCCTGACCGTTGCTCCCTCGTCCACCAGGGTCCCCGCCTTGGTCACCGGTGCGTCGTCAACCAACACCTTGCCGGCCATGATCAGCGCACGCGCCCGCTCCCGCGAGGGGGCCAGACCGAGCTCGACGAGCTGTTTATCGATTCTGATTCGAGTCAATTTAGTTCAAACCCGTTACCAGGCGTTCCAAATCGATGTACCCCGCATAGAGCGCCCCGGCGAGGTACCGCACTTCAGTGCGATCAGAGCGATGGGGAATGCGCAGATAGCTGTTACCCGGTTCTCCATTGCGGGATTGGCGGTTCGGCTCGTCGGGCCAGATACTCACCCTTCGCGGGGCATTGCCGGTCCGCGCCACCGCCTCGAATCGATCCCTCTGGCGACTGATCACGATACCACAGCCGGAGAGCCAGTCGTCGAGCTGCCCGTTGCCATTGGCATCCAGCTGGTTGTGGAACAGGACAATGTCACCGGGAGTGGGCCGATCCCCGGTATGAAACGCATCGAGTCTCTTGGCCAGGGTGACCAGCCTGCGCAACCCGTCGGCAGCGCGCCATTTGTCTTGCGAGACAAGCTCATTCAGCACCTGTGCCACATCCCCCACGCCGTAGTCCGCTCGCTTTGCAGCGTCACTGAGCAGCGATGTGGCCCGAGCGATCGCCCGTTCCCGTAGATTTTCTGTGGCGGGCTGATCCGCTGCCGGAGTAGACGGCCGCTTCTTTTTCTTCGCATCGTTTGATGTCGACGGTGCGGAGCGCTGAGGTACGGCTGATGACCACTTGGAACTGACCAGGGGATTGTGAAAAATGGGGGTGCGGGTCGGCTTTTTGCCGCTGTGACACCCGATGAGCAGGACGCCGAGCAGGCACATCTGCACGACCGGCAACAGATTTATGGGGAATCGCTGCGACATAACCCTGGATTTTCCGTATCAAAACAGATCGACGCGCGAACCAACGCCGAGAGCTGCGCGGTGTACACCGTATTCTCGAGTAGGTAAGCGTCCGAATAGAGTGCAATGCCCGCGCTGAAGTAATCGGTGAACATGAAATCGAACCCCAGGCTGAGCCGGTAGCCGAGGTCGAAGTTGACACTCAGCTCCCCGTCAATCTCTTCCGAGCTCCTGTTGACAATGAACCCCAGCGCGAAAAAGGGCAGCACCCGCGTGATATCCAACATGTACTCGATGGACAGGGCTGCTGAGCTCACCTGGGGCTGATTGAAGATCATCACCACAGGCTCCTCTTCCTCTTCCGGATTCGGATCATCATTGGGATCGGACTGACCCTCTTCATCCGGAGGCGGCGGGAGGAGCACCATGTAACTCTCGAACCAAACGTGTCCCGCGTTGACGCTGATTCGCCATGCATCGTTGATAGTATAGGTAATATGGCCGCCGATACCGGTGCCGTGCAGCAGAGCCGGCCCCAGCTCGGCTTGTCGGGAGAGGGAGCTGTAGCGGGCGTCCACCCCCAAATCGAAGGTCTTGCCGTCGGCCCGTGCCTCTGGAGCGATCATCGTTATTCCGACAAACGCCAGCGTTGCGATGATCAGTCCTGCCCGTAGGCGCTGTGTTGTGCTCAGGGGTTTCACCAGGCACACTTTACCGAACATCGGACGGGTTTGGGAAAAAAAGTGGTCTTGCGGCACAACTTCCGGGCCCGCTCCAACGGACGCCCAAAGTGTGCTACGGTCCTTCTGCTGCGACGTTCGCCAGAACAAGGAGGAAGAGATATGGCACACCGTTTTTGCGCACTCATTTCAATCGTCACCATGGTGTTGGTCTGGGCCTGTTCCGGTGCACCGAAATCCACTGGGGGAACCGAACCGGTACCACCGGTCACCGGCGATGACGGTTCCGCACAACCCGCAGCTGACGGGGTGGGCGCCGGCGGCCTGATCAGCGAACCGACGATCTGGCTCAGCGCCGACCCGGTAGCCGAGGATTGTGAGCGCCATCTCGAGGCCGCTCGGCAGATCCGCGACGAGCTGGTCGCCACGACCGGCAGCCGCACGTTGGAAAATACGCTCGAGCCCCTCAATAAAATGTACATTCATCTCTCCAGACTCACCGGACCGGCCGAGGTGTTCGCCAATTTCTCCACGGATCCCAAGGTGCGGGAGGCGGCGGACAAGTGCATGCAACAGACGATGGGTTTCATCGCCAAGCTAAAGCTCGACCGGCCGGTGTACGACGCCCTCGCCGCGGTTGATCCCAGCGGTTTTGATCAGCCGACCGCCCGTTTTCTGCAACACGAGCTGCGGGACTACCGGCGGGCCGGCGTGGACAAGGATGACGCCACACGCCAGAAACTCCAGGAATTGAACGCCGAGATTGTCAAAACGAGTCTGGCCTTCGAGCGAAACATCCGCGAGAGCAAGCGCCATGTCGAGCTGGGCAAAAAAGCGCTCAAAGGCCTGCCCGAGGACTTCATCGCAAAACATCCGCCGAACAAAAAGGGCAAGGTCAAAATCACCATGGCCTATCCCGACTTCCGGCCGATGGTTCGTTACGCCGAAAGTGAGGCGGCGCGCAAGGCGGTGATGCTCAAGTTTCTCAGCCGCGCCTATCCGGAAAACGACGCTTCGCTGCGCAAGCTACTCGCGTTGCGACACGAATACGCCAACCTGTTGGGCAGTTCCCATTGGGCCGACTACAACGCCGGCGACAAGATGGCCCGGGACGAGAAAACCATCGCCGCCTTCATCGAAGAGCTGGCCCAGGCCATTCGCCCGAAGATGATGGCCGAGCTCGCCGATTTGCTGAAAATCAAAAAGAAAGCCAATCGCAAAGCCAAGAAAATCCGCATGTGGGACAATTCGTTCTACGTGGGCAAAGTTCAAAAGGAACGGTTCAAGGTCGACGCACAGCAGGTGCGGCAGTATTTCGAGTATTCGCGAGTGATCGCCGGGGTGCTCGAAATTAGCGCCGCCCTCTACGGGGTGACATTTGAAAAGGATGAGAAAGCGACGGTCTGGCATCCCAGTGTAGAGGTCTACAATATGCTCGAGAATGGCCGGGTGATCGCCAAACTCTACCTGGATATGCACCCCCGCGAGGGCAAGTTCAGCCATGCCGGTGTGTTCAATCTCTATCCCGGGATCACCGGGATCCAGCTACCATCGGCGCTGATCGGAGCCAATTTTCCGGCGCCCTCCCCTGACGCGCCGGCCTTGCTGGAACACGCCAACGTGGTCACCCTGTTTCACGAGTTCGGTCACTTGTTGCACGCCCTGTTCGCCGGCCGGCACCAGTGGGTGCCCCAGAGCGGGATCAGCTGCGAGTGGGATTTTGTCGAGACCCCCTCCATGCTCTACCAGGAATGGGCCTGGGACTACTCGGTGCTCAAGACATTTGCCCGGCATCACCAGACCGACGAAGTGATCCCCGAGGAGCTGGTGGCCAAAATGGCCGAAGCCGATCGCTTCGGCAAGGCGGTGTTCTACATGCGTCAGCTCTTCCTCACCGCGCTCTCGCTGCAGCTTCACAACCAGCCAGCTGAACCGATCGATTTCATTGAGTTGACCGAGCAGTTGCACCAGAAGTATTCCCCCTTCCCCTTTGAAAAAGGGGCCTATCTCCACGCCAACTTCGTTCACCTCAAGGGATATAGCTCCGCATACTACACCTACCTCTGGTCCGGGGTGATTGCCAAAGATCTGTTCAGCCGCTTTCAACAAGCCGGCTTGATGGACCGGGCAGTGGCCCGAGAATTTCGCAACGCGGTGCTCGATCAAGGGGGAGCGATGGATGCCGCCGAGATGGTCAAGCGCTTCCTCGGTAGGGAGTACCAATTCGACGCCTTCAAAAAATCCCTCGATTGAACGCATAAGGGCAGGTCCCTGTGCCTGCCCTCTCGATGAGAGAGAACCGAATTTCCCCTCAGGCTTCACCGATCAGTTTTTTCATTATTTTGGCCAGCTGCTTTTGGCCGTAGGGCTTGGTCACCACACCGTCGAATCCGTACTTTTTGTATTCACTCATGATCGGATCGTTGGAATACCCACTGGAGATAATCACCTTGGCGCTGGGATCGATTTTCTTCAACAGCTGAACAGTCTCTTTGCCGCCGAGACCGCCGGGGATGGTCAAGTCCATGATCACCACATCGAATCGCCTATCCTGTTCCAGCTGGAACTGGTACAGCTCGAGGGTTTCCTGGCCGTCAGCGGTCAGCTCGACCTCAAAGCCCATCTCGGTCAGCAGATCGCTGGCCACAGCCCGAATGGTCGGCTCGTCGTCCATCACCAGGACGCGACCGTCGCCGATGGGACTGGCCAGTTGAACCGGGGTGAGTTCACGGGATGCGCGCCGGTAGCAGGCCGGCAGGAACAGACAGAACGTGGTGCCCGCCCCGGGTTTGGAATCCACGGTGATGTGCCCCCCGTGCCGGCGCACGATGGAGTACGCCGCGGCCAGACCCAGCCCGGTGCCGTTCTTCTTGGTGGTGAAATAGGGATCGAAGATTTTGTCCAGGTATCGGCGTTCGATGCCAATTCCCATATCCTTGATCGTAATCCTCACCAATGGACCCGGGTTGAGGGGGAGCGCGTCGGCCACATCGGCGATGACGTTGCTCGCTGAAATGATGATCGTCCCCCCTTCGGTCATCGCCTGATCGGCATTGATCGTCAGGTTGTGAATCACTTGGCCGATCTGCCCCTCGTCGACCTCGATCGACCACAGGTCGTCGCCCGTAGAGATAATGCACTTGGTCGACGAGCCATGAAGCGCAAATTCGGTGGATTCGCGGATCAGCTTCTCCACATTCACCACCGTTTTTATCGGGGCACCCCCTTTTGAAAAGGTGAGCAGTTGGGTGGTCAAATCGCTGGCCCGCTGGATCGCTTTTTCGGCCTCGTTCAAGCGGTGCACCACCCCGTCTCTTCCCCGCGCTTTGCGCATCGCCACGCTGACATTTCCCATGATCGTCGTGAGAATATTGTTGAAATCGTGGGCAATGCCGCCGGCGAGCACCCCAATCGATTCCAACTTGTCGACCTTGCGCACCTCATCTTCAATTCGTCGCTGGGGCGACGTGTCGTTGAAGGCCAACACGGTCCCGACCAATTTGCGATTCCAGCCGCGCACCGGCACACATTTGTACGAGACGATCGTCTCCCGATTGTCGCGGGCCATCAACACCATCTCGGCCGCTGAGGACGGCTCCTGGGCACCGGAAGACAAGATGTGCGACACCGGATTGGTCAGCTGCACCCGAGACGCCTCGTCGATAACCCGAAAGATCATTTCGATCGGTTTGCCCAGTGCATCCCACTCGTTCCAGCCGGTCAACTGGGAGGCACTCTCGTTGATGCTCAACACATACCCTTCGTTGTTGGTGGAGATCACCGCATCGTGGATGCAGCTCAATGTGGCGGCCAGGCGTTCCTTTTCCGCGGCCAGGTCCTGCTGCAGGGTGACCTGCTCGGTGATGTTCATCGGCGCGCTGAGCATCGAGTAGGCATCTCGTGCGCCGGATTCGGCCGGAGCGGGGGGCACTTTTTTTTCGGAGAGCTGTTGTCGGAGTAGCCTAATTCTGGTTTTGAGCAGTGAAATTCTCAGACGAGCGGCAGGGGGGAATGGCTTCTTTCGTAGCATCATCAGCGACCTCAACATCCACAAGAGCACCAGGAGCGGAGCCACGTCGGTCAATTATACCGCAAATATGAACTCCAGGTACGGTCGTAATCGTATCAAAAAGTACATCGGAAAACTGTATATTTTTGAATTTTCTGGTTAATTAAGTGACATCGAACGCAGGATCTGGGCGGGAAAATCTGCCCTGACGTGTGTTTCAGCGGTTACGTGCTAGGCTTTGTCTCAAAAGTACGGACCCAAAATGACTCAAGCGAGAAAATCATGACGAAAACATTGATGTTCATCGGATTGGTCGGTGCGGTGATTTCCTGTGGGACGGTTTCAAAGCCAGTGGAACAAACGG
>JANQET010000062.1 GCA_028278265.1 Myxococcota bacterium | reverse complement strand
CGACGCGCCATCTGGTAGGCAAAGGAGAGACCTGCCGGACCACCACCGACCACACCAACCGACTCGGACTTGGCCTCTTCCCCTTCGATCTTGTTCAGCGCCAACTTGTTCTCAATCGCCCAGTCACCGATGAAGCGCTCCACCGCGTTGATCGCTACGGCGCCATCTTTGGCTTCCCGGTTGCAATGCTCTTCACAGGGGTGCGGGCAAACACGACCCATCACCGCGGGAAAGGGGTTGGTCTCCACCAGCTTCTGCCAGGCCTGGGTGTACGCTTCCTCAGGTCCGAGGCCCAATTTCTCCCGTTGGGCGATCATCGTGATCCAACCGCGAATATCGGTACCACTGGGACAGTTGCCGACACAGGGGGGCAGCTTGTTGACGTACTGCGGCCGCAAATTCGACTGGGCGGTTGCGGTTGCCCCGGCCATGCGCATCGGTTTCTTGTTCTTTTTTTTCTTTAATAGGCCCATATACCTCGCCTCGTTTCAGCCGCTCGTTCCGTTGAGCGTACAACTCCGATCAATAACTGTGGGGTTTGTTTGTCGGTACACTGAAGTCACTAGCAGAAAAACGCCCCCCGGGCGGGATGCGCCCGAGGGGACGGACAACTCGTTATTTGTCTGGGGGCAACACGATGTAGCTGCCGCCGACATACGAATAGGTCGTGCGTCCAGTGTCCATCAGTGAACGAATCGCCGCTTTACACAGCTTTTTGTCACACTCGTCGTCACCAAACTTCTTGATCATGGCCTTGGTCAAATCCAATGCCTTGAGGTTCTTCTTGCCATGGTACTCTTTGACCATCTCGAACATGGCATCAGCGACGTCTTCAACTTTTGCGCTCATGGCCGTCTCCTATCGCTGCCGTACGTGCAACGATCTGTTATAGGACTCGCCCGCGTGGGTAAAATCGTCAAGGTGATACTTGGTGAATTCGATACCGGTCAGATCGAAGAACTTGGGCCAACCGATGCGCTCGATCCACTCGCCCATGCGCTCGAATTTACGGGCGTTCTTGGCGTACACTTCGACGAGATTCTTGACCGCGTCAACAACTTCGGGCCAGCGCGGCGGGTTGTTGGGCACGTAGGGAATGGCCAGCTTCGAGAACATCGGCACATGGCGCGCCTGGCTCAGCTTGCCGCCGACCCAAATCGAAATACCGTCGGTATCCGGATCGTTGAGGGTCATCGCCGGACACACCGAGAAGCAGTTCGCGCAGTACATGCACTGGTCGTCGATCACCTCGACGGACTGGTTGCCGTCGACAGTGGCAGGGCGAATCGCGCCGGTCGGGCAGGAGGCCACGACATTGGGAATCTCGCACTGGGAGTTGAGGTTGGCGTGGTCGACCACCGGGGCGTGCCGGTGCACGGCCAGAATGGCGATATCGGAGCAGTGAACCGCGCCGCACATGTTGAGGCAGCAAGCAAACGCGATGCGCAGCTTGGCCGGCAGATCCATGTTCTCGAACCGGGGGAACAGCTCGTCCATCACTGCCTTGACCACACCGGAAGCATCCGATGCCGAGGAGTGGCAGTGGACCCAGCCCTGGGTGTGAACGATATTGGTGATGGAGGCGCCGGTGCCACCGACCGGATAACCGGCAGCCTTGAGCTTGCCGATCAGCGGTTCGATGTTCTTCTCTTCGGTCAAAAGAAACTCGACATTGTTGCGGCTGGTCCAGCGCATGTAACCATCGCAGAACTCATCGGCCAGATCGGCGTAGAGGCGCAGGGTCTCGATGCTCACCAGACGAGGGGTGGCGGCTCTCACGCTGTAGAGCTTGTCGCCCGTCTCACCGACGTGCACCAACACGCCGGGCTTGGGATTCTCATGGTATTTCCACTTGCCGTAGTTCGCTTTAATAACCGGTGGCAAGAACTGCTCGTGATGCGGGGGGCCTATATCGGTCTTTCTCTTGGACATATCGACTGACATTTTCATGTCCTCCTTTATTTTGCTCGTGGCGTTTAGTACCTGGTTTACTCGTCCTCTTCCTCATCCAACTCGAAGAAAATGTACGGGTTCGTCCGCGGATGAATCACCATCTCCGGGATGGGATCCAGACCGATTTGCTCGAGGAAGTTGCCGAGTCCGACGCGCTGGATGAACTCACCGATCCGCTCGCGGTTCTTCCCGTGCTCACCCCAGATGTCCCACATCTCTTCGCACAGCTCGTACAGATCCTCTACGTCCTCATCAATGTTGATGAACGGAACAAACAGAGCGGAGAGCAGAGCACCGCCGATGATCGGGGCCTTGCCGCCGACGAGGATGGCCGCGCCGCGATCCTTGCCCGGGGACAACGCTTTGGGCATCGCGTTGATGCAGTGCATGCACTTGACGCAGTTCTCATTGTCGATGGACAGGGTGCTGCCGTCCCAGCCCATGCAGCGGGTGGGGCAACGACGGGTAACGTCTTTGGCGATATCCAGGCTGCCGGCATAGTCCGCCACCGCCGCTTGGTCGACTTGAATGTCGTCGCGCCAGGTACCGATAACCGCCATGTCCGAACGGGCGATCGAAGCGACGCAGTCGTTCGGGCAACCAGCGAATTTGAATTTCCACTTGTAGGGAAAGGCCGGACGATGCAGCTCGTCCTGGAAGTTCATCGTGACATCGTAGCACACCTGCATCGAGTCGTAGCAGGCCCATTCGCAGCGGGCTTTACCGCAGCAACAACTCGGGGTCCGCACGTCGGAGCCGGAGCCGCCCAGGTCGAAACCAATATCCGTCAATTCTTTGAAAACATCCTCGAGAACTTCGGTCCGGCAGCCCAGCAGCACCAGGTCACCCGTGGAGCCGTGGAAGTTGGTCAGTCCGGAACCGTATTTCTCCCAGATGTCGCAGACTTTTCGGATTGCGTCAGAAGTGTAGAACCATCCTGGAGGCTGGTTCACGCGAATGGTGTGGAAGTGGGCAACACCGGGGAAGTCGTCCGGCAAGTCGTTGTACCGGCCGATTACGCCTCCACCGTAACCCATGACGCCAACGATCCCGCCATGCTTCCAGTGACCGATTTTCTCCCTGTAAGAGCGCTCGAGAACGCCCAGAAGATCCTCTGAAGAGGCGTTGCCTTTGTCGGCGCTCTTCTTGATCTCCGTGACGAAACTAGGCCACGGCCCTTTTTCGAGCTCGTCTAAAAGTGGTGTCTCCCTCTTTTTCTCGGTCATAACAGCTCCTTTCACCGCCTAGAATTTGATAGAAGGATTACATTGATTGCTTGCTGAGCATCCCCAAAACCAGATGAAGCAATCCGATGATGCGTTATCTCCCGTACAAAAAAATCGCCTCGACTGTGCGCCTTTTCGACTTTTTTACAGGAGTTTGCTTCCATTTAGCTCGTCTATCCCGTTATTTTTTTAAGAGAACAATTTGGAAAACCAGCGGGTGATATATTCGCTTCTCGTAGATAATGTCAACACTAAAAACCGACTTTGTTCATTGGCGCTGAACAGTGTTCGGCAGGGGAATGGGGCTATACTTGGGTAATATATTTGTTGTCGACCAGGTTGCAGAAAATCTTCATCGCGTCGAGGTCGCTCAGCTTGGAGCGGTCGAGCAT
This sequence comes from Myxococcota bacterium, assembly GCA_028278265.1. GTDB lineage: Bacteria > Myxococcota_A > Polyangia > JAAYKL01 > JAAYKL01 > JANQET01. The sequence goes on along the minus strand of JANQET010000062.1, from coordinate 10,339 downwards.
GCTCCGCACGGTCCCGTGATTGTAGACCAGCTGAAAGATATCCAGCTCGTCGGCTGAGAGGTCGGCGAGCCGGGATTCGAGGGGCGCGACGACGACCAGCTCGGAATCGAGGGCAGGCATTTTCTTCTCCAGGAGTTGAATCTCGTCCATCTGCCGCAGCCCCTCCATCAGAATGTGCTCGGTGGGCATATCGATGGTCTCGGAAAACTCCCGCGGTTCGGGGCCGAGCAGCTCAAAGGTGCCGTCCTGCCAGGACAGAATACGGAAAATCGCCTTGAGCGGTGACAGGGTGGGCACCTCGTTTATTTCCGAGTAGACGATGTGCCCCTTGTCCAGATGAATCTTGCCCAAGGAACCGCGCCGATCCACAATGAGCGTGCCTGTTTTCTGGCTGGTTCCGAATAGTTGCAACAGATCGGGCAGGGGAACCTCAGAGATCGTTCCGGACATGGATCGTCCCGGCTGGATCGTGTTCTTGCTCACCGTTTTCGTCGTCTGATAGGGGGGTTGGGAGGCGGCCCGAGTGGCCTTGGCTTCGCTCGAGCCCCCGTTCTGCATTTCCACCACTTTCATAATTGAAGTACCAATTAGAATCCGATCTCCTTTTTCAATGGCAATTTTGGAAATCTTCTCCCCATTGACGAACGTGCCATTGGTGCTTCCCAGATCCTCGAGCTGGATCTTTCCGTTATCAAACGTGATTTTCGAGTGTTTGCGCGAAACCATGTCCTCCATGAGAACGATTTCAATGCTCGCGCTCCGGCCGATTATGGTCTCCTTGTCCTCGGGCAGGGGATGCTCCTCACCCTTGTACTTGCCGGAAATAAACCGCAATGCCAATCTGGACATCTAATCAAACCCCTTCAACACATCACCGTGCGGCCATTCGTACATCACCCCGGGTTTCTTCAACACTCTTGGGGCCTTCCTTAACACGAGGACTTATTTTTCTTTTGGCATTTTTTCAAGTCAAGTTACCACAAATTGATCTGTTTTCCTTTTCAATATTCATCAAAATCACTGAACTTCAAACTTTATTGCCCATCAAAAAGCACTCGCGGGGACCACTGGCCCCGATCCGAGATCGCACTGGAGACAATTTTCTTGATGGTCGGTGGTGACCCCAGCTCCCGATCAATCACAATCAGCATATCAAACGCAGATTCCAACATTACCCCAATCGCAGCTGGTGAAACAGTAATGCCGCCTGCAGCACATGCCACGAGTAACTCTCGATCCAGTGCTCCGGTCATCCCTAGGGGCAATTCGGCCACCACGCCGAGTCGGCTTGCCGCCGCGCTCAGCACCTGTGCGATGTTGGCGTTGTTCGTCCCGCTGATCGCCAACCAGTTCGATTCGTAGTCCAATGCGTGACTCAACACCCGCCGCATCGGACAGCCCGACCCGTTCGACTCGAGCCCGCGAGTGGAGAGCCGAACCCGCCCCGGCCCGAACACCCCGAGCAGGGGTAAATCCTCAATTGCCACGACGAAGTCGTCGACCGGCAACGCCCGCACGATATCGCTGACCACTGACAACCGGGCGGTGACGCTGCTGCCGACAATCCCCAATCGGGCCCTGGCCTCGATGGCATCTCTGATGATATCCTGCGCCTGGGCGTCGAAACCGTCCAAGGCAGCATCTTTGCCGGTCTTGCCGACAGTTTTGTCGATCATCAACACCCCGTTCGACAAAGCGGCCGGGGGAAGGGCAGTCAACGCGAGATACCCCTCTTCCAATCGGTAACGAGCCAACCCGGGATGACCCGCGTCGAGAGATTCCAGACCAGCGCCCAGGCAGCGGACCACATCGTTGAGATCCTCATCGCTGAGGAACCCGGAGGCCGCATTGATCCAGAGACCGTCTTTGAGCAGCGAAATGCCGTTGGACCGGCTGACCCGTATCATCTCCACTTCATCGTCATCCAGCCACACATTGAGCGGGCCGAGATCGATGATCGACCGAAACGCCCTGCCCCGCAGCACATCGGGATCGATCGCCGGGGGCAGCTTGCCCTGGGCCACGCTGGTGTTGACCAATTCCGCAATGGATTGCCGCACCTGACCAGCGGTTGCACTGTCCAGGCGCAGGGGCAGCTTGGTGCGATCCACCCGTTTGATCATCCGGGCAACCTGATCGACCAGCGATCCGACGTATTTGTGCAGCTTGGTATCGGGAATATCGGCGAAGTCGGCTCGAATCTTGGCATCGGACTTGGACGGTGGACTCGGCTCCGGCTCAATACCCGGCTCTGAGGGTGGCTCTTGATCGGTCTCATCGCCGCTCACCATTGTTCGCCGTCCGGTCGCCGGCTCCGGTTGGGGAGGCGGTTCCGGCGCAGCAGCGACAGCAGAGGGGTCCTGATCCGCGGACTGGGGCACGGTTTTTCGCGGCAATGGGGGGATCGACGTTCGCCCGGTCACGGCGGCCTTGGGAATGGGCGGCACTTCGGCCACCTTCGATATTTCCCCTCCCTCCAAGCCGAGAATGAAATCGCCGATATAGATTTTGTCCTTGGTGCCCACATAGGTCGGCTCGTTGACCCGCCGACCATTGATATAGGTGCCGTTGGTGCTGCCCAAATCGGTCAACACGAACTCCTTGTTGACGATTTCCAGCTTGGCGTGCCGTTTGGACACATTGCCCATCGGCAGGATGATCTGATTTCCCTGAACTCGACCGATGAGGATGGATTCCTCCTCAAAATCGATCTTTCGCTGACTCCCACCTTTTTCGGTGACGACCACAGAAAACATCTAACGTCTCCTTAATTCCCGTGAGCCCCGGGCGCTGTCTTTCGCACCGGCTTGCTCACCGAACCATCCGAAAAACACGTCCAACTTGCGCCGACGCTCAGGTTCCAAATAATCGAAATTTACTCCCCGATCGCTGATTTCCCAAAATTCTTTCGATGTAATCGCTTCGAGCTCTTCACGGATCGAATTGAGCCTCGCCGGAAGCTCATCTATCATATCCTCATATATCACCCGTGCCAATTCTCTTTCGTCATGGGTCAAATAGTAGGTGGCGAGCTTGATCTGAGCCTTGCGCACCCCCCGCAGAGACGCCTCGAGCTCGTGCCCCTCAGCGGCCTCCTTGTCCACCTGTAAAAATATTTTCAACAGCTCGTCGCGGCAAGTCGCTTTGAGATCAAAGGCCATTTCGTTCAAGGTGCACAGATCGTAGGCCGTGGTTTCCAGTACGAACGGCAACCCGGTCGAAAACCCGAGCTGACCGTAGTACTTGAAGTGTTTGGCCGCCTCCACGGCCAGGGCCGGCCGATTCGCCTTCAACGCGGCCTCGGCCAGCAGCCGGTATTGGTTGAGCACATTGTACGCCGTACGCACATCCCGTTCGTTGATCGTCGCCCTGAGAAACGTGTTGAAGAACTTCATGCCCAAATCGGTGGTCTGCTGCTGGGCCATCTCCATCGCCGACTCGGCGATCTTCCGGGTATTGATCGCGATGAGGTAGTTGATATCCCGCATGCGATTGAGGGTCTCACCGTAGAGCATCTGGTACTGGCGCAAGACCTTCATCTCCAACCAGAATCGCCCCTGCTCGATCGAATCGATCACTTCGGGCTGCATGGACACAAAATCCGGATTTTCCCTCAACTGCGGGTCGAACTCGAACCATTGGGCAGGGAGTTGATCCTTCATCGCCAAGTAGCGCCGGGTCAAATCGCCCAGGGTGTCCACCGCATGGGAGCAGATCCCCTTGTCCTTGTGTTCGATCGCGTTGAGGGCCACATCGGCCAGCTGCTCGATGCCCGATACGGTAATCCGTTTGGCCCGGTTCTGGGCTTTGGGTCCCTGTCGGCGGGGGATGCCAATCGCCTTGAGACTGCACCGCCCCATGTGCTCGACCACGTTGTGAGGGCTCAAGAAACCAAACACAAAAGTGAAATAGGGCAGCAGCACGATGAGGCTCAGGGAAATAGCAAAGACGGCGACGACCGTACCAGCCCGGGGGACAAAGATCGCCGATCCGGCGGTGAGACTGACCCAAATGCAGATCAGGCCGCAGATCACGAAAAAGCCGAGCACGATAATATTGACCGGCGATTTGACAAACAGCTCGGTGATGCGCGGCGTGTAGCGGTTGGCCGCCAGCTCGACGATAATCGCGACCACGGTCAAAGTGATCCCCAGAATGCCGGCGATCACCTCGGGCAGGTTGGCCAGCGCCCCTTGCCCACCGGCCGCAAAGAGCAGCTCGCTCAGGGAAACCTGCGCTTGGGCCGCCGAATCGACGATGAACGTCGTCAAGTACACCGCGCAAGAAACCGCGGTGATGCCGATGAAAGACCAGAACCACGCCTTCACGTAAAACCGAGTTGTCTTCCTTGGATCACTCATCTTTAATTAAACACCGTAAACTATATAACGAGCATTGCGTCGACAGCAATACCATTGCGACGCGACGAAGTTCCGGTTCGGTCAGCTGTCCTCGTCCACAGTAACCCGCACCACCTCGCTATAGGAGGTCTCCCCCAGGGCCAGCTTGCGCACCGCGGCCTCCCGCAGGGTCACGGTGCCGTCGGCCAGGGCCGCTCGCTTGATCGCCGTCGCGTCGGCGCGTTCATTGATCAACTTGCGCACGGTGTCCGTGACCGCGAGGATTTCGAAGATGGCGGTCCGGCCGAACAGACCGGTGCCCCGGCAGCGCACACATCCCTTGCCTTGGAACACCTTGGGGGTGGCGTCCACGCCGGGGGGCAGCTGGATGTCGAGGGCAGCCATCTGCTCGGGGGTCAACACCACCTCGGTCCTGCAGGACTGGCACACCTTGCGCAGCAATCGCTGGGCCACCACGCCGATCAGGGTGGAGGAGATCACAAACGGATCGAGCTCGAGCTCGGCGAGCCGGGTGACACTGGTCGCCGAATCGTTGGTGTGCAGGGTCGAGAGGACGAGGTGTCCGGTCAGGGCGGCCTGCAGCGCCTGGCCCGCGGTCTCTTTGTCGCGAATCTCGCCGACCATCACGATGTCCGGATCCTGCCGCAAAATGTGACGCAAGGTTTGGGCAAAATCGAGCCCAATCTTGGTGTGTACGGCGGTCTGATTGAACGCCTCGATGACCATTTCGATCGGGTCTTCAATGGTGGTGATGTTGACGTCCGGCGAGCTGAGGTACTTCAGGGATGAGTACAGGGTGGTCGTCTTGCCCGAACCGGTCGGTCCGGTGACCAGAATCAAGCCGTTGGGTCTGGAGATGAACTCGATGAAGCGGGTGTATCCCTGCTCGTCGAAACCGATTTGGCCCACATCCTGGATCAGCACCGCCGGATCGAAAATGCGAATCACGATTTTCTCACCAAAGGCAACCGGCAAGGTGGAGACCCGCATCTCCACTTCCTGACCCTCTTTGTCGGTTTTGAACCGCCCGTCCTGGGGCCGGCGCCGTTCGGCCAGGTCCAGCCGGGACAGCGTTTTGATCCGCGTGACCACTGCCGGATGCACCGCCTTGGGAATGCGGTAGATGTCGTGCAGCACCCCGTCGATGCGCATGCGAATCTGGCTGTGGTCCCGCTTGGGTTCGATGTGGATATCCGAGGCGCGTTGATCAAAGGCGTAGTGCAGCACGTACTCCACTGCACTGACCACGTGCCGGTCATTGCCCTCGATCTCCTCGACCGCCCCCAACCGGACCAACTGCTCCAAATTCCCCAGGTCCACGTTGGGGGTCATCTCCTTGGCGGCGCGGGCCACGGAACGCTTGAACCCGAACACCTCGGTGATGTACCGCTGAATATCGCTACGCGCGCTGAGCACCAGGGACAAGCGCCGGCCGGTCAATCGCTCCAGCTCGTCGAACAGCGCCCGATCATACGGATCGACCACGGCGATTTCCAACGCGTCCCCCTTGAGCCGCAGCGGCAGCACCGAGGTGCGCCGGGCAAAGGGCAAGGAGAACGTGCTGGTGATCAGCTGGGCGTCGAGCTTGAGCGGATCGATCTTCTCGTAAGGGGTGTTGGTCCGTTGGGCCAGACAGCGGACGATGCGATCCTCGTCCAGCGGTTCAGCGTCCTGGATATCGTTGATCGGCAACCCCATCGACGCGATCACCTCGGCCGGGCTTACCGCCATGTCCCGCGCCTTGCCCTTGCCGTCCCTCGATTGACTGAGCTTGAGCCGGGCCAGCTGACCGTCCGCGCGAACCTTGACCTCCTGCGCCTGGGCCGCGCTGAGCAGCTCGTCCGCGGTCAGGAGATCGGCCAGCTCCTCCAGGGTGATCCGGTGTATTCTCATGAAGCAAAGTCTAGCACGATCCGCCCGGCAGAGGTAATTTCTGCGCTGCCCGCGCATTGCCTGCCGGGGCGATTCGCTGTACACGACATCAATGGCCCAGGCAGCCGATAGCGACGAGGTCATCGACGGTACGGTGGAGCGAGTGGTGTTCTACAATCCTGACACCGGATGGACCGTGCTGCGCCTGACCACTGACGAATCACCGCTGCTGACGACCGTGGTGGGCAACCTCCAGCGGTTGTCCCCGGGTGAAACAGTGCGCTTCACCGGTAGTTGGACGATCGATCCGAAACACGGCAAACAATTCAGCGCCAGGACCTGCCTGCCCCTGGCCCCCAACACCCTGGGCGGTATCGAAAAGTTCCTCGGTGCGGGGCTCATCCCGGGCATCGGACCGGTGATGGCCCAACGCATCGTCAAGAAGTTCGGACTGCACACCCTGCGGGTGATCGAGGAGGCGCCGGACAGGCTCGCCGATGTGCCCGGAATCGGTCCCAAACGGGCCCTCGCGATTCGCGACTCCTGGGTCGAAAAAAAGGCGGTCAAGGAGGTGATGATCTTCCTGGAGTCGGCCGGCGTCTCTCCCGCGTTCGCCTTGCGCATTCAACGGCGCTACGCCGATGACGCCATTCGATTGATCAGCGAGAATCCCTACCGCCTGGCCTCGGATGTTCACGGTATCGGCTTCGCCACCGCGGACCGCATCGCCGAGAAGATGGGCATTCCCGAGGATTCTCCTCACCGCGCCGAAGCGGGATTGCTGCATGTGCTGGCCGAGTTGTCCGGCCAGGGGCACGTCTTTGCCCGGCGCGACAATCTGCTGCACCAAGCCCAATCCCTGTTGGAGCTGGATCGGACGGCGCTCGAATCGGCGATTGAGCGCTTGATGTTGATGGGCCGGATTCGCCGGATCGACATCGACGATGATGAGGCAATTTACCTGCCCCGGTTGTTCGCCGCCGAAGGGGCTGCGGCCACGGCACTTCATCGCCTGCTGCACACGCCACCGCGCTCCCTACCGGTCGATACGGCCCAGGCGGTCGCGCGGGCGGAGGCGTTGGCCGGCGTCGAATTGTCCGCCCAACAGCGCCAGGTGTTTGCGGTCTTCGAGCGGGCCAAAATCATCATCCTCACCGGTGGACCGGGAACCGGCAAGACCACCACCCTGCGGGGCCTGGTCGCCTTTTTGCACGAGCTCGAGATCGAGGTTCTACTGGCCGCACCCACCGGCAGAGCGGCCAAGCGAATGACCGAGAGTGCCGGCCACGATGCCAAGACGATACACCGGCTGCTGGAATTCGTGCCCCGCACCAACCGTTTCGAGCGCTGTGCCCGAAAACCGCTCCAGGCCCACGTGGTGGTCATCGATGAGGTGTCGATGGTGGACATCGAGCTGTTCGCCGCCCTGCTCGATGCCCTCGATCCCAAATCGAGGTTGGTGCTGGTGGGCGATCCGGACCAGCTGCCCTCGGTGGGGCCAGGCACGGTGCTCGCCGATCTGCTGGTGCTGGAGCGCTCGTTTCGCCACCAATTGTCGGTGGTGCGTTTGACCGAGATTTTTCGCCAGGCCCAATCGAGCCTAATCGTCACCGGTGCGTACGACGTACTTCAGGGTCAATCTCCCCGGGCCGGGCAAAAGGGTACCGACGCCGACCTCTTTTTCATCGAACGGGAGGAACCGGCCGAGTGCCTGGAGGTGATCAAATCGCTGGTCAAATCCCGCATCCCCGCCCGCTTCGAGCTGGACCCCCTCGAGGACATTCAGCTGCTCACACCGATGCACAAAGGCCTGCTCGGCGCGGCCAATCTCAATCAGGAGCTTCAACAACTGCTCAATCCGGCGGGTCAAGGGGTTCGCTTTCGCCAGTACCAATTCAAACCAAACGACAAGGTGATGCAGGTGCGCAACAACTACGACCTCGAAGTGTTCAACGGGGACATCGGGCGCATCACCGCCGTCGACCCGGAGCTGGACTGGATCGAGGTACGCTACGGAGACCGAATGGTCCGTTACCCGTCGACCGAGCTCGACCAGCTGATGCTGGCCTATGCCTGTTCGGTGCACAAATCCCAGGGCAGCGAATACCCGGCGGTGATCCTGCCGATGCACACCCAGCACTTTGTCATGCTCAAGCGCAACCTGCTCTACACGGCGATCACCCGGGGTAAACGGCTGGTCGTGATCGTCGGCTCCCGCCGCGCCCTCTCCATTGCCGTGGGCAACAACCAGCGCACCGAGCGGGAGTCCCGGCTGGTGCAGCGCTTTTTAGATCTGAAAGAGGAGCGTCAATAATCTGACGGATGTGGATCCTAGCGGGACTTGGAGTAGACCTGGATCGCGAACTCGCCGTTGCCCTTGGTCATCGTCACATTCAATTTGTAGCTGCCCGGGGTAGTGGGGCAGTGGTTCTGCAGGGCGACCACATTCTCCTGGGAGGTGTCCTTGGCTTCGGTGGTGCCGGTCGGTGATTCCACGGTGACGTCCAGATCCTTGATGCCGTCCTCGCCGGCGAGCACATAGGTGTGACAGTAGGGGGGGCCGGGCAGTTGGACCTGGTAGGCCTGGCGCTTCTTCTGATCGAGGCGCTGGCGCAACAGGGCGCTGGTGGCAATCCAGTCAGCGGCCACCTGAAATTTCTTGGTATTCAACCGATCGACGATTTTGTCTCCAGTGGGGGTTGGTGGAGCAACCGGCTGGGCCACGGGAACCGCGGGCTGGCCGGGGACAGGCTGGCCGGGCATCGCTTGTCCGGGGAGGGGCTGCACCGGCGTCGGCTGACCAGGGACGGGCTGAACCGGCACGGGTTGTCCGGGCACGGGCTGAACCGGCATCGGCTGACCCGGCATCGGCTGACCCGGGACGGGCTGAACCGGCACGGGTTGTCCGGGCACGGGCTGAACCGGCATCGGCTGACCTGGGACAGGTTGACCGGGAACGGGTTGTCCGGGCATCGGCTGGCCAGGGATGGGCTGAACCGCCGCGGGAGCCGGCGGGGGGGGCGCCTGTTGATCGCCGCCCAGGCCGGGAATCTTGTCACAGCCAAACAGACCCACTGCAATGATGACCACAAATGCAAACCAGAATTTCGTGTTCATGGTTTTTCGTTCTCCCTTCTTTAATGGTTGAGTCGTAGGGAATTCTGTCCGATTCCAGCTCGAACTGCAAGGCACTGTGCCCCCATTCTCGTCCAAAATTGACGAAAATCAAATTATTATTATTATTTATCAAATGAATAATCCTCTTCTCGTCGCCCTCGCCGGGCTGTTCATCGTCGTGCTAATCGCCAGAATTTGGCGCGGAATCGCCATCGGCAGACGGCTCCGTTCCAGCGATGCTTCGTGGAGCGCTGAAGCAGATCCCAAACTGGAAGCGCTGATGAACCAGGCCCAGGATCAAAACACCGTCAAATCCGTGCTCCGGGAAATCGAGCGCCGGGCCTTCAGCCGTGATAGTGCATCGACCCGAGCGGCCTACCACTGCGCCGCCGGGCATCTGGCGCTCCAGCAACTCAAGCGCCCCGGCCTGGCTGTCGGCTTTTATCTGCGGGCCCTGCGCGAAGATCCCACCTCAATCGAGGCCCTGGATAAAGTCCAAGATATTCTCGTCGCCCAAAAGCGCACAAAACGGCTCGAATGGACCTACTGGAACGTGCTCAGCCGGTTGGACGACGCCGAAGTCGGCTCGCGAATGTGGATTCGCTGTTGGTCCGGGCTGGCCTCCATCTACTCGGCCTCACCCAAGAAAACCGCTCGCGCCGACGCCATCCGCAAGGCGCTGACCGCCCACTACTCCGAAGAAGAAGTGGCCGCCAACATCACCTCGCTGACCCGGATTGAATCGTAGCTCAGACCTCTACTGCCCACTTTCGTTGAAGAGCCCCCACCCCAGCCCTCCCCCGGTGGACACTTGGACGTTGGGGGAGGGGGCCAGATGAAGCTCATTTTTGCAAAAGCTAATGTTCTGTCCGATTCCCTCCCCCGCCGGGGGAGGGTGTTGTAAAAGGAAAAAATGGATTTCCAAAACGTAGGGCCGGGCTTTATGCCCGGCCGCTCGCTCAGCAGTGACGAGGGAAAGCGGCTGGGGG
>JANQET010000010.1 GCA_028278265.1 Myxococcota bacterium | reverse complement strand
TGTCGAAGACCCGTTTTGTCGAAGACCCGTTTTGTCGAAGACCCGTTTTGTCGAAGACCCGTTTTGTCGAAGACCCGTTTTGTCGAAGACCCGTCTTGTCGAAGACCCGTCTTGTCGAAGACCGTTTTATCAGCGGCAACAGCATGCTCGCCCGTTCATCGAGTCTGATTATTCCAGAGAGTCGGTGTCGTTGGAATCGCCTTCGGGCAAAGTTGACAACAACCGCGCGAACTTGACAAAACCACTGGTGAAGTTGACAAAATGGCTGCCAAACGAGTCAAATCGGAATGCGGAGAATCGACCGACAACATATAACCTAGAAAAGATGGCCGAGACACTACTCCCAGTCACCGCTGTGATCGAACTTCTTCAATCGTTGCGGTGCTCACAAACTGCGCTTGGATTTGATGAGTCTAGCCAAACGGCGACCTTTGTCGATGAACACGAAACCCCCTGCTCCTTGGCGCTGCCCCTTATGTTGCCGCAAATTCGATACGGAACCGCGGACGAGATGGTGGGGCAGATCGAAAGCGCCACTCAATGCTACACCATTATTCTAGTCCAGGCCGGTGCCGCCGCGTTGGGCCGGTTCGACGCCGGGGAGCTGGCGCGACATAAGGTGATCAAGAAATACATGGTGCGAAAAGGCCAAGGCAAATCCCAACTCACCTACTTGAAATCCAAGGGCAAGTCGAGGCTCGGTTCGCGAATCCGACTGCAGAACAGCGTCCGGTTTTTTGATGAGATAAATGAAACCCTCACCCAATGGCAGATCGCGTCGACCAGCGAATCGATCCTGATCTTTTTGCCCGTTAACTTAAAAAACCTCTTTTACACAGCCAACATCCCACCCCCCTTTGACAGGACAGATCCACGCATCAAAAAAATCCCCGTCGACGTCAAACCACCTTCCTTCAAAGAATTAAAGCATATCAATTGGCTCGTCCGAAGAGGCCGTCTGGTTCAAGGGTGATCCGTGCCAGGTGGTACGTTACTGTAACCTAAGACCCAATAACGGTAGGCATGCCGAGGCACCACTGCCTTCGCGCGGTTGACGCTGTCCGCCGTTGTGATCCGAATGGGCTGACCGGTTACACTCTTCAATGGAGCCGGTTCGTCGTACTGTTGTGGCATTATCTCAATCAATTCGATTGGTTATCTATCGAACAATGAATTGCCCAACGGTGGTATAGCGCTTGCACATTTAGCTGCACAAGTAGGTAGAGTGATACCCGATAGGAGGAGATCATGCAGGCTTTAAATTACTTCACCGGGCAACCACACAAGCGGCAATTTACGATCGTCTTTGTTGTGCTCTCTCTTGCGATCTGTTCGGTCGGTCTGGCCAAGAACGAACGGTGCGAATACAGGGAGCCGATAATCGAGATATACATGAACAACAGCGCTTACGACCGCAGCTATCCCATGGTGAAGAGCTTCAAGTTCAGAAGATATGACGGGGAAGAAAAAGAGATTCGGCTGTTTTTCACCTACGCGGGCAATCGGGTAATCGACGGTGTGAGCTGCGAGCTGTGGCGATACGACACGTCATACGCCAATGTCAATGTCACCGCCGACCTCGAGGAGATGCAATCGGAAGCCTATGAGAGAAGAGGGTACTGGGACAATCTGTTTCTGGAGAACGATTTGACTGATTGGGACATGCCGATCTGCTCGATCAAGTTTCTCACCAACTATAGATGCCACGAGAAAGACAAACCCGATTCAGGGGTATGGAATGCCGGCTTTATGATGCTCAGTAGGGATCAGCCGATAATGGTCAATTTGGCGGCCGGCAACTCGCTCCACCTGACCCCTTATCGGATCCAAACGGTATACGGTTACCATAACATTACATACGAATCTCCCGAAGTGATGAAAATGATCGCCAAGGATCTGGGCAACTACAGCAGCGACTCTACCGACCAGCACACCAGCGGCGGCAAAAACTCGAAATACTCCGAGAAACGATTCGGCATATACATGGACCGGCAGTGTAGTGAATTCGTCTCGTGGTACTACTACAACTACACCAAGCGAGGGGGAGTGGGCGTGGGCCTCAAAATTGACGGCAATACCCCCGGTGATTTCAAGAACCTCTATTTGACAGACGATATGATGGATGTATTCGAGAACGCCGGACAGCTGTACAAATGGATTCCCAGTGCCAACCATTTCTGTAAAACAAACTCTTGGGATGACGATGATATCAGCTCACAATGCGGGTACAGACCGCTCAAAGGCGACTATCTGGCCTACATTAAAAACGCGAATTCCAGCGACCGTTCAGAACACTCGATGATGCTTTGGAAAGATTGGGATTTCCAAAACCCGGAGATACAGAGCAGGGCAGACGGCCCCTGGCCGGTGAAAGTGAGAGACAAAAACGTCAATCAGAGCGGCTACGATTGGTATGTGGGAAAAACCAGAGAATTCATCAGGGTGAATGGGCGCACAATCACCGGAAACGCTATCTATCAAGCCGCCGATGTCTGGATTGCCGATGACCAAAATGTCACCTTGGCCGCCGGGGCCACACTGACGGTTAGGGGAGATCGAATCACGTTTCACTCCGGATTTCGGGGCAATGGCGGTTCCTCGCTGAGGGCCAGAGCCCAGCGGGGAATTTTAGGATATCATATTGACCACTAATAGGAATGCGTGCCGAGAATCACCCGAACGCCGAACTTGTTCTCCAGGGTTACCTTTAAATCATCAAAATCGATCGGGCAGTCGGCGGTCTCCATCGCCGCCTTCATACAGGTTCCCAGGTGGACCGTGTCAAACGACCGGTCGAGGCCACGCGCCACCTCGGTGAGCAGCTTGACCCGCGGCATGGTCAACCCGGGGCAATCGCCGCAATCGGTCATCGCCATCAGCTCAATTTCATCATGTCGTGCAAATTCGCCGTTCTTCTCGGCCATCCCCTTGTGGCACTTGAGACAGGCGATACACGAATGGTCCTGAATGCGCTTACAGTAGATAATTGCAATTCTTGCCATCAGCTCCTCCTCATCACTTGTTGTTTTTTCGATGAAACCGATCGTCAGCGACCGGAACGGTTTGCCCATCTCTGAGCGCCTCGAGATGGGGCTCGAACCAACCGCACCGTCGATGCTGGTGATCATCGAACTGGGGAATACTCGGTTTGATGTCCAATAGGGGAGTGCCGTCCAGCATGTCGACACCGCTGACCCTCAAGATCAATCCGTCGATTTCGATCAGCCGCACGACAGTGATGCCGATCGGATTGGGGCGGCTCGGGGATCGGGTGGCAAAGATACCCCGGTGCTCGGTATCCAAGTACGGCTTCACTTTGAGCCTGGCCTTGGTTATTCGATCGAACAGGTAAATTAAAATGATGTGGCTAAACCCGTCCAAATCTGCCAGTCCTTCACCAAGGGCTGAGTTCACCACCACCTCTCCGCGGGCTTGTCCGGAAAGAGCGCCTTGAATCGGTGTACCCACCGCTTCAGCAAACGGCGTGTGGATTGTGCCGATGGGGTACAGTGCTATGTCCGTTCCATCATCGGGTTTGCGGTTCATTGTTCATCCTCTGGGCCGAGCACCGCTAAAGCTATCAGATATTTAATCGGCGGCCAACAGTGCAGCGCCGAGATCAACCGATTGGAACTGATTGTTTCATCAATGACCAGCTACCATCTGTCAGCCAATGGGCCCGGCGACTATCGTTTCAGATTCTTTTTGGAAAGAACCCCGCCGATTCGCCTGCATCCCTTTTCAATCGCGTCTTGATCGACGGTGGCGATCGACAATCGAATATGAGGAACGGCTTGCCGGCGACCGAAAAAGCGCTCTCCCGGCGCGACCGCCACACCCTTTTTTTTCAGCTCATCACACAGGGTCTCCTCGTTGCCGGCATTTCGAGGCAGGGTCAACCAAAGGGTGTACCCCCCGGTCGGTTTGGTCCAGCTGATGCCGTACGGTAGATGGCGCTCGAGACCCGCGAGCATCGCACGCATCCGGCGGCGGTAGACGGTGTGCACTCGACGGAGGTGCGCTTCGAACTCGCCTCCGCGGGTCAGTCGCTCCAGCGCCGCTTGGGCCAGCGTGTTCACCGACAGACAAGAAGCGTACTGAATTGTCTTAAGGTGGCCAATCACTTCTGGCGGCGCGGCGATCCACCCGACTCTCAACCCTGAAAAAACGACTTTGGAAAACGTCCCGACGTAGAACACGACTCCCTTCACATCCATCGATTTGATCGGCAACACCGCCTTGCCGAAATACTTCATCTCCTCATCAAATGCATCCTCGACGATCGGCACGCGATATGATTCCCCCAGAGCGAGCAACCGCTCTCGATGGGCTTGGTCGGTGGTGACCCCCATGGGGTTGTGAAAATTGGGCATGGTGTACACCAATTTGGGCCGACCGCTGGCCAGCGCTTTCTCCAGCTTCTTCAAATCCATCCCCTGGTCGGTCATGGGAATCTCTATCGGGTGAGCCCGGTGAATCCGCAGCAGGGCGTGGGCCATGCCATAGGTCGGCGCTTCGACGGCCACAGCATCTGCCGGCGTGACGAGCAATCGGAGAATCAGGTCCAGCGCCTGCTGAGCACCGTTGGTGATTAGAATTTCATCGGGCGAGACCGCCATCCCGTGCACTCTCAATCGCGCAGCGACCGACTCCCGAAGAGGTCGCCATCCTGCCGGATCGGTATAGTCCAGTGCTTGGGCCTTGTTTCTAACCAGGATGCGCTTGATCGCACGCCGCAACTCATCGCACGGAGCGAGCGTCGGGTCAGGGGCCAATGTGTCGAAATTGATCACGCCTGCAGGGAGCGCGATCGGTTCTGCACTCTGCCCGGCCGTTCTGCTTACCCCGGCGGCGCGGGTCGATTGAACCATACGAGAACCCCACTTGATGCACCCCGCACGGTCTGGCCTGGTCTGCCGAACGGTCGGTATCCGATGTCGCCGGCGTACGGTGGAATAGGCGCCCGCTGCGCTCTCCAAATAGCCCAAAGCACGCAATTCGTCATAAGCGCGAAGCACCGTTGACCGATGAACACCGAGTCCCCTGGCCAAGACCCTCGTCGGGGGAAACCTGTCACCGGGCCGAAGCGAGCCCTCCTCAATCAACGCAACGATTCCGTCATTGATTTGCTGGTAGACCGGTTTATCGCTCGACCGATCAATATCGATCAAAATCATGACACCTCCCCAAGAATAAAATTGGTATGCTCAAATATATTAAAATTGGCACTTTACAACATACCATTTCAGCTCGAAGTTATCAAATAACGGTGTCACCCAACCGCCCATAATTGGAGGATACACAATGAATTTTCAAAACGCATACGCAGACCGCAAGAGAGCGCAGGCTTACGACGAACTCGAACTCGGTGGGACCTACCGCCTGGTGTTTGACCGCCTACCGCAGCTGCTATCAACGCATGTGGCCGGCACCAGGGCGCTCGATTTCGGTTGCGGTACCGGACGGTCGAGCCGGTTCCTCGCCGGGCTGGGCTTTGAGGTGGCGGGCATCGACGTGTCGGAACAGATGATCTCCATCGCACGTCACAGAGATCCCCGGGGCCGGTACCGCGCGATCGCCGATGGGGATTTCAGCACTTTTGCAGACGAGCGATTCGACCTGATCCTCTCAACATTCGTTTTCGACAACGTCCCGTCCCATCAAAACCGGGTTCGTCTGTTCAGCGGATTGAGCCGGATGCTCGCACCCCAGGGGCGAATCGTCATCGTCGTGTCCACGCCGGAGATCTACACCAACGAGTGGGTGACCTTCACCACCAGAGATTTTCCCGAGAACCGCACGGCCGATTGCGGCGATATCGTCAGGATCGTCACCACGGACTACAGCGACGCCCGACCGGTGGAGGATATCCTTTGGACAGCCGCGAGCTACCGCGCGGTCTACCGGGAATCCGGGTTGAAACAAGTGCACAGCGAATCCCCACTGGCCACCGGAAAAGAGGGAATCTGCTGGCTCAGCGAAACCACAATCGCCCCTTGGCGGATAGACATCCTGGAGCGCGCCACAGACTTGTAACCCGACGTCACTCTTGGGGGGTGCTGTTCTGGGGGGCGCAGTCAATCCCGGTCCGCACGACAAAGGCGTCCTCGGCCCCAGAGCCAAAGGCGAGCGCCAATAATTCGCTGATTTTCGCGCCGCCGGAGGTCGACAGCTTGAGCTTAAAAGAAACTGCTGTTCGCTCGATGTCCTGAGGTAGACGGAGATCGACCAGCTGTTCGACCGACATGGGAGCGCCAATCATCCCGGCTTGTTGTACGTAAGGTCGCAGATCGATCTGTTTGGTTTTTTTCTTGCGGGTCCTTTCGACCAGCAGTGACTCTGCGGCCAACAGCTCGTTCAGGGCCTGTGTCGCTACATTCGAGTCGACTCTGAGCAACGCCACGTAGTGCGCGGCGGTCAGCGATCGGTTGAGGCTTTGTTCCCCGGCTCGTACGCGGCGGGCGGAGCGGATGGCCATCTCCACCGGAAGCGCAGACTTGAGGCGCTCGATGATCTCACCATCCGCCGACGGTGCGACCAACCAGACATCCAACAGCTCGTTGAGTCCGGAGACGCCCAGGGGCAATGGCGGGCTGCTTTCCAATTTGGGTTTGGGATGAAACCCTTGGGTATAGGCCAGCTCGAGCCCGGCGCGTCTCAAACTTCTCATCAAGGCGCGAATCGTGTCCAAGTGACCGACAAATGCCTGGCGTCCCCATTTGGCGAAGACCAAGCGAATCTTCACCGGGTGCTGCTCCGCCTGCTGGGGAACTGCTCGCGGTTGGGGCCGTTTGGCTCGTTGGCGGGGCGGCGGGATTTCAGTGGGTTCGGCCGGGCGATGGGGGCGCAGGGGCAGTTCATTTTTGTCACAGCTCAACCCACAA
The DNA here is from genome assembly GCA_028278265.1 of Myxococcota bacterium. Classification (GTDB taxonomy): domain Bacteria; phylum Myxococcota_A; class Polyangia; order JAAYKL01; family JAAYKL01; genus JANQET01. The sequence goes on along the minus strand of JANQET010000010.1, from coordinate 22,329 downwards.
TTGTGACAGACAAATCGAGTTTTACCAGCTACCTCGGCGGCGAAGTGACCACAGGGCTGCGTGGTCTTACCGTCCAACGCCTTGCGCCGTTCCTTGTTCAGATAAGCCGGATCGACGCCGATATCCACGTGGGACCAGGGGAGCCGGGCGTCCTGCGGAACAGCCCCCAACAGCGCTTCAACATCTACGGTGCGAAGTTGCTCGTCCCACACCTCCTGCTTGAACATATCGGCCCAGCTGTCATAGCGGGCACCTCGATCCACCGCTCTTTCGAGCACGGGAGCCAGCTCGATATCACCGCGGCAAAACACCCCTTCGAGCACCGATAACCGGGGATCGTGAACGCGAACCTCCATTCTCTGCTGCCGGGCCAGCCCCTCGACGATCTGCTGCCGCCGGCGAATTTCGTCGACGCCGATCATCGGCTCCCGCTCGAACGGCGTGAACGGCCGGGGCACGAAGGTGGAGACCGATATCGTGATTGCCGGTTTGCGCCCACCCAGCCGGGATTGACCGAATTTGCGCAGGCTACCCGCCAGCTCGACGATGGCGGCCAAATCGTCGTCAGTCTCCTGGGGCAGCCCGAGCATGAAGTACAGCTTGAGCCGCATCACCCCCCAGTCGAAAAACCGCGCCGCAGCGGCGAACAGGTCTTCTCTGGTGATGTTTTTGTTGATCACGTCGCGCAACCGCTGGCTCCCCGCTTCCGGGGCCAGGGTGACACCGGTGGCCCTCAGCCGGCTGACGATTTCAACCACTTCGTCGGGCAGGCCGTAGGCGCGCAGAGACGGTACGGACAACGACACCCGCCGGGGAGTGCAGACTTCACCGAGATCCGCGAGCATCGGTACCAGACGGCTGTGATCGGCGGTGGACAGAGCGGCGAGGGAGATTTCGTCGAATCCGAGACAGGATACCGCCCGATCCACCGCGCTCGAGGTTTGGCTCTCGCTGCGCTCCCGAGTGGGGCGGTATAAAAAACCGGCCTGACAAAAGCGACACCCCTGGGTGCATCCCCGGGCCACCTCCACGCTGTAGCGGTCGAAAATGGCCTGCACCGCCGGCACCGGGCCACGTCCCGGGGGTAGCTCCCCCAGCTGGTCCACCCGCGCCCATTGGGCCACGGGTTGGGCGGTCCGGACCAGCATACGTCCGCTGTGGGGATCTCGCTCCCTCGACAAACGATCCGGCGCAAAGACGAAGGGCAACTCAGCCAAGCGATCCACGAGGCTGCCCCGCTCGAGACCCTCTTTTTTCAACGCCATCAACAGCTCGAGCAGTTGGGGCAAGGCGAGCTCCGCCTCGCCGACCACACAGAGATCGACGAAGGGCGCCAATGGTTCGCACTGGGTGGCCAGGGGACCGCCAACTATCACGAGGGGATCGCTCTCGCTCCGATCTGCAGACCGGCGGGGAATGCCCCCCAGATCGAGCATTGCCAGCAGGTTGCTGTAGGTCAGCTCGTACTGCAGGGAAAACCCCAGCACATCGAACTGATGGAGAGCCCGGGCCGATTCGAGGGAAACCAACGGCACGTCGCGCGAGCGGAGCTCGGCCTCCAAATCGGGCCAAGGCATGAACACCCGCTCGGCAGTCACGCGCTCCATCCGGTTGACGCACTCGTACAGTACGCTCAAGCCAATGTGGCTCATCCCGATTTCGTAACAGTCCGGGTAGGCCAGGGCGACGCTCAACTCAGCGGCCGGGTCGGGGACAACGGCGCCGAATTCGCCGCCCACGTACCGGCCGGGACGCTCGATCAGGCGCAGGAATGGCGCATAGGGGTGGTCAAACATGGGCGGAGAGTAGCGCTACTTGGCGTCGTTTTTCCAGGAAAAGTTGGGATTGAGGATGGCTTGACGAATCCGGCGCACCCGCAGGCGGTACTGCCCCTTGGGATGCTTGCTCAGATAGTTGTCGATCATGCGCAGAGCACCCCGCTCATCGCGCATCTGGTAACGGCCGAGGACGACCCGGTAGCGGGCCTCTTCGGCGCGCGGGTGCCGCGGCTTGGCCTTGATGAAGGCCATCAGATCGCGCTCAGCCGCGGACCAGCGGTTCTCCAGTTCCTGGTAGAAGGCCCCGCGATGCAACCGCGCATCCGGCGCGCGGTGTGCATTGGGGAACGATTTGAGGAACGAATCAAAACAGCGGGCAGCGGAATGAAGCGCGCCTTTTCGGCTATCGAGCTCGCAGAGTGAGTAGTAGGCCTCCTCCTTGAGCGCCCCTCCCCGGGGTGACTCGACGTAAGCGGTAAACGCTTTGTGGGCTCGCTTGAGGTTGTTGAGCCGATCCATGGCCAACCGACCCACCTCATAGCGCGCGTTCTGTGCTGTCGCTGAATCCGGATCCATCGCAATAATACGATCGAACGAGTCCGCTGCCTTGCGGTACTCGCCGATCGCGGCATAGCATTCGGCCAAGAGGGCCAAAGCGGAATCAAAATTGGCACCAGAGGACTCTTCGACCACCTGTTCGAGCAGGCGGATGGCAAACGGAATGTCTCCTGCGGTCATCGCGGCTCTCGCTCGCTTGAACAGATCCCACCCGGGATCAGCCTCGGCCGCACGGTGCCGCCGATGCCGTCGCGCCCGTTTCTTGGCCCGCGGGGCGGTGATGGGCCGGTGAACGGTCGGCTCGTAGTCAATCGCGGGGCGCATGGAGAAGGCCACCTCTTCTTCGGGCTCACCGGCAAGGACACCGACGTACGGCTCCATGCCCGGCGCGGTCAACGTATACGACACCGGACCTTCGGGCAGCCGCATGGTCAGCGGCGTGATCCCCAACACCCGGCCGTCCACCTCGACCTTGACCCGCTCGGGACTGCCGTCGAAGCGCACGGTACGCGTGTTCTCGTCCGAGTACTCGCTCATCATCTGGATCTCGGCGGCCATCATTCGCTGATGGTCGGAGAGGGGGACGATTTGGGGATCGCCGGGCATGGTGGTCAACTCACCCTCGCTGACCGCGACCATTTGGGCGGAACCGTGCCGCGGGACCACTTCGACGCTACCGTGGAGAACGCCGACCTGAGTCATCTCGCCCGGGTGGACCTCGACGGTGAACAACGTCCCGGTGACCTGTACGATCGAATCGGGCGTAACCACTTTGAGCACCCGACCGGAATCGGCGTCGAAATCAACCACTAACCGGCCCCGATCCAGCTGCATTTCGAGATAGGTTTCGGTAGAGGCAGTGAGGTGCCAGGCCGCCTCCCCGAACAGGGCGATTCTCGTCAAATCGCCCACGTGAAAGGTGAAACGGGATCCGTCATCCAGAACGATTCGCGTGTCTTTGCGTATCGTGATGTCCCGTTTGTCGCCGCTGGAGTTCCCATCGACGAGCACCTCCCCTTCGCAGCGGTCGATGAGCCCGTGGAATGAAATGCCCTCTTCGATGATATTGTCCGGAATGGCGATCGGGATCCGACCGGCGAGCTTCCCTTCGACAGTCGGCACCGGCGCCGGCGAAAAGAACAAGGCCAGACCGACGGCAATACTGGCCGCGCTCACGGCCACGACGAAGACCCAACGGCCCCAGCGGGGTCGCTCGGGCTTCTTGGTACTGTCGGCGATTTCGTAGATCGCCGGCGCGATCTGGTTGTAGAGCCGTCGTTGGTTGTTTTCGGTAACCGTCTCAATAGGCCCGGGCCCGGCGGTGATCAACGCAAAATCTTCGGCAACTTGCCGGCAATCGGCGCACAGATTCAAATGCACGTCGAGGCGTTTTTGATCCACCACGTTGAGCTCGGCCTGTCGCGCCAGATCGCGACGTGCGTGACGGCACTCTCGGTCAAGACGCCTCATCGTCTCTTCCTTCCCCCTAACACTTTGACGATTTCTCGGCGGGCCGATTGAAGTCGAGATCCGATGGTGGATACAGAGGACCCAAGCAACTGGGCGATTTCGTCCAAAGAATATCCTTCGTAAGTGTATAAGATAAAAGTCTCTCTTTTTTTCCACGCCAACTGATCGAGCACCCCGTATATCTGCTGTTGGGTGGATAGATTTCGTTCCGGCGTGCTCTCGGTCGCCGAGGCCTGGACCTTACTCGCGTCGCAGACCGCGGAGTTCAGCCGCTTGAGCCGTCGTTTGAGCCGAATTTCCTGGTGGGCCACATTGGCGGTGATGCGAAAGAGCCAGGTGGCAAAACTCGACTGTCCCCTGAAACGGGTGATCGATTGAAACACGTTTAGAAAAACCAGCTGCAGCAGATCGTCCACATCCGGACCCGGCCCGATGAGTAGGGTCAGGTGACGGTGAACCCCGTCGACGTGCTGTTCGAAAAGCAGTTTGAACGCCTTGGTATCGCCGGCTTGACACCGGGCGACCAATCTCTGGGTCCGATCTGCTTTGGCGACCTTTTTAACAGGAACACCAATTTTTTCGAGCACACCGACTTCCACTGTGTCGTCTCCAGACTTTTTGTTACGAACGATCATGTCGCCGTTCTATCCTATTAGTACCCCGGATGTTCCCAGATTATGATAGTGACAAATAAAAAAATACATTTCAACCATAATTCTACCCCTTGCTCATAATTAATCACTTTTGTCTATATTATTACACTTATTGCATAATATTCCATCCCAGCAATCTCTCTTAATCACAGCCAGATCTGCACGCCGAGGGCGAATGTGGGCAACAGGCGATCCTGTCTATATTCGGGGGCCCCATGGCTGGGGAGTTCGTCCCGCTTCAACACCAACGACGCCCCGCCGCTGATGCACAACACCAGCGGACCGTAGATCCTGAAGCCGGCCTGCAGACCCCCGTTCAGCCACGGATCAAAGACCGGCTCCGGAGATGGGACACCGTTGATCGAGACGCGATAGATGGTGAATCCCGCCGAAAAACCCAGATGACCCGACAGTTTCACAAGGGGGCTGCGCAGGAAGAAATAGCCGATCAGAAACTCTATAGGAATATGATTGATATTGATCTTGACGTTTTCGTTTTCATCTATATCCGTCCCGCTGCCCGCCCAGCCCACGGCGATCGTGGCGACGGTTCGCTTGGCCAGCAACCCTCGAATCGACAGCCGGGGGCCGGTGACGAGGCGACCGAGCGAGTTGAGCCAATAGAACGCCAGGCCGACGCCGAAATCGTTGACCCGGGGGTATCGACTACCATCGCTGGAATCGTCCCGCTTCACGCCGCCGACCGCGGGAGGCTCGATGATGGCCAGTCCCGCGCCCAACGGGGTGCGCTCCGGCCCGGATTCGAGATAGGGGAGGATCAGGTCTTCCACCATCAGGCACAAGGTCCACGCGGTCGCCGCCGGATCGGCGGCCACCGGTACTTCGCGAACCAAATCATCGACACTCTTGGGGTCCTGGTGATCGATGGCGACCAAAATGTACTTTGCGGATAACGTCCGCAGATGCACGATCCATTGAACCCGGCAATTCGGGAGACCAACCTGATCCTTTTCCACCGGGCCTCTGAAAAACTCCTCCTCGTACAACTGCACGTTGGCCGGGCGGTCATCCCCGCTAACCGGCGGCTTCGCCGACTTAGCAGGAGTCGGTTTGGAGACCTGCAACAGCACGCGAACGTCCCGCTGACTCAATCGAAGCTTGAGATTGTCGGCAAAGGCGGTTGCCACTTCACGGAGGGTTTCCTCGTATTTGATCACCAGACATCGCTGCAACGGTGGGGAATCAGGAGCCCCGGCGGCCCAAACGGGAGAAATGGGTAAGGTGAACCAGCCGATGAGCCCGAACAGTAAACCCAAGCACAAACCGCGTTTCCCGATGCCTCGAATTTCCCCACAAGCACCCATTTACCGTATACTATCGCGGAGTGTACCTTGAGTAAAACAGATTCCCACCCTGGAAATTGATGGCCACATTGGCACCCGATGAATCCCACAATCGCCCGGTAGCACTGGTCACTGGAGGTGCGATCCGAATCGGCCGGGGCATCGCCACTGCGCTGGCCCAAAGCGGGTACGACCTGGCCATTCACTTCTGTCATTCCGAGCATCCGGCCGAGTCGCTGGCTCTCCAGCTCGATCAGGGGGAGGGTCGAGCATTGGCGATCCGAGCTGACTTGACTCAACCGACCGCCCCGGGGCGACTGATCGACCGGGTGATCGAAGGGTTCGGTCGGTTGGATGCGCTGATCAACAACGCGGCGATTCTAGTCAAAGACGATAGTCCGGTCGTCGAGCTGGCCCGGATGAAGTTGCTCAATGTGGACGCTCCCAAAGCCTGCCTCAAGGCGGCGATCCCCCACCTCAAACACCACTCCGGTTGTGTGGTCAATATCGCGGATGTCGCCGGATTGGCGCCGTTTTCCCGACACAAAGCCTACTCGCGGACCAAAGCGGCGCTGCTCGAGTTGACCCGGGAAAAGGCCATCGAGCTGGCCCCGGACACCATCCGGGTCAATGCGATCTGTCCGGGAACGATCCTGCCGCCGACGAGCTACACACCTGAAATGACTCAACATTTGGTCAAACAGATACCGCTTGGCCGCCTGGGCCGGGAGGAGGAGCTGGCCGATGCGGTTTTGTTTCTGGTCCGGGCATCCTATATTACCGGACAGACTCTTTGTGTCGACGGGGGGCGCTGGGCAGCCGATCTGACCTTGAAACGTCCGCCGAAATGACGCAGTGTGTGGGCTCTGCTGCAGTCCGGTGAACCCACTGCAGCCCAAACCGCTAACTCAATGAAGGGCACCCCGTGCAGTCAGAACCGCTCAGACTCAAACCACCGGCCGCGGTTCACCTGATCGGCATTTGCGGCACGGGTATGGGGGCATTGGCCGGCCTGCTCAGCGCCCGGGGATATCGGGTCACCGGATCGGACGCCCACGCCTATCCCCCGATGAGCGACGCCCTGACCGCGCTCGGCATCACGGTTCAGCAGGGCTATAGTCCGGCCCATCTCGACCACGGTCCCGATTTGGTGGTGGTCGGCAACGTCTGCACCAAGGATCACCCGGAGGCCAAGGCCGCGGTGGAGCGTGGGTTGACCTGTGCCTCTTTGCCCCGGACCCTGCGCGATCTGTTCCTGGTCGACCACAAGCCCCTGGTCGTCAGCGGTACCCACGGAAAGACCACCACCTCGGCCCTGATCGCCTTTTTGCTGCATCGATCCGGTCGGGATCCGTCGTTCTTCATCGGCGGTGCGACAGCTGATTTCGGTGTGGGCCATCGCCTGGGCCGAGGGCCGTGGTTCGTGCTGGAGGGGGACGAATACGACAGCGCCTATTTTGAAAAAGTACCCAAATTTCTGTCCTACGCCCCACACGCCGCGATCATTACCTCGATCGAACACGACCACTTGGATATTTATCCCACTTTCGAGGCGTACCAGGCGTCGTTTCAACAGTTGGTCGCGCTCCTGCCCACAGCGGGCCACTTGGTTGTCTTTGCCCAGGACGAGCGCGCCGTCGGACTCGCCCAAAACGCCTCCTGTGACGGGGTGACCAGTTATGGCGTCGATCCCCGGTACCCAGCTGATTGGTCGGCCGAATGGACCGGTCCGCAAACCTTCTCCCTTACCATCAATGGGGGATCGGTCGGAGAGTGGCATACGCCCCTGGTCGGGGATCACAATCTCTGCAACACATTGGCCGCGTTGATCATTTGTCATCGGGTGTGCGGCGTTCCCCTGGCCGAGTTGAGCGAGGCGCTCCCGAGCTTTCAAGGGGTCAGCCGCCGCCAGCAGGTGATCGGTACCCCGAATCGGATCACGATCTATGATGATTTTGCTCACCACCCCACCGCCGTGGAAAAAACATTGGCCGCCTTGGCACTTCGCCATCCGGAGGGGCGAATCGCCGCCCTGTTCGAGCCCCGGTCGGCCACGGCCTGTCGCGCCCTGCACCAGCAGCGCTACGCCGGCGCCTTTGACAACGCAGCACTGGCCGTGATCGCCCCGGTAGGTCGCAAGCTCCCCGAAGACGAGCGGCTCGACACCGCCCGACTCGCACTGGATCTCCGGGCGCGGGGCATCGACGCCGTCGCGGCGACCGACTTCGACGAAATCTTAACAATCGTGACCAACTGGGCTGAACCGGGGGATGGTGTGGTGTTGCTGTCCAACGGTGATTTCGGTGGTCTTCGACACCGCCTCGTAGAGAAGTTGAAATGAAACTCACCCCCACCATGCTCGATGATATCGTGGCCGAGGTTCGCACCATTATCGAAGATGCGGGCACCCTGCTGCTCGACGGCCTCAACCGTCCCAAACAGATCACCCGCAAGGGCATGGTCGACTTGGTCACCGAGTATGACGAGCGCGCCGAGGCGCTGATCCGTTCCCGTCTCGACAACGCCTTTCCCCGATTCGGCGTGTTGGCCGAAGAGCACGGCCATTCCGGTCCTCCCAAGGCCGAGGCGATTTGGATCGTGGATCCCTTGGACGGCACGACAAACTTTGCCCACGGTCATCCCCTGTTCGCCGTCTCCATCGGTCTGCAAGCCAACGGCCAGCTGGTCGCCGGGGTGATCACCCTGCCGGCGATGGGGCTGACCATGTGGGCCCGAGAGGGTGGCGGAGCGTTCTGTAACGGCGAGCCGATGACCGTCTCGGTCACCCCGACGCTGAACGAAAGCCTTCTGTCCACCGGCTTTCCCTACGATCGCCGCACCGCGAGGGATGACAATCTTCGCGAACACGCCGCCTTTGTCAAACGGACCCAGGGCATTCGCCGTTGCGGGGCTGCGACCGCCGATCTGGCCATGGTCGCCAAGGGGGTCTACGACGGATTCTGGGAACCGCGCCTGCACGCTTGGGACCTGGCGGCCGGCGTGGTGCTCGTCCGAGAGGCCGGCGGAGAGGTGACCGACTACGCGGGACAAGCACTTGATATCTTTTCAGGTTGGGTGGTGGCGTCGAACAAGATCATCCACCGGCGCATGCTCGAGGTGATTGGACAGGCGCGGGCCGATCTGTGAGCCGACCTGGGGAGCGCCCGGGGGCACCGCTTTTTTTAACAATCCGCCGAAATCCGCTATAAATCGAAGATGGCCTTCCCCAAAAAAGGCGGGCGACACCGTCGCATCCTTTTGGCGACGGCGGATCGATCTTCCACGGCATACCTGGGCTCGGCGCTCAGCCGGGCCGGAATACCGTACTCGGATGTCACCAACAGGCAGCTCGCCGCTGCACGGGATCTGCCCCATTCACCGGCCGTCGTGTTTGCCGCGTCCCTGCGGCACGGCCCGGCCCAACTGACCATCGCCGACCGGTATGCAGCGGCCGACATTCCGGTGGTCGTATGGAGCAGCGGCGAGGGACCGGCTACCGGCGATCGGGAGGCCTGGCTGCTCGACCGGTTGCTCGAACAGGCCGGAGCGTTGAGCTGCGCCGAGCTGCCGGTGTTGCTCGAAGCGCTGCGCATCATTCGCCATCTCCGGCAACCCTCGTCCGACCCATTGCGGTTGCGCGGTCGGACCACGCCGCTGTTGCGGCGCTTTGCCGCGGCTCTCGTACGTCAGGGGGTTCAGCTCGCACACCGCTCGGCCGCCCACTCCGCTTGGTCGGTGGGCGTGGACCAAAAAAATCACCTCGTCCTGGCCGCCGGTACAACCAAAGGACTCACCCTCGCCGACCCGAGCATCTCGGCGAGCAGCATCGCCCTGCTGTCTGCGCGGTGGTCGACCACCCGACCGACACCTGACGAACCGATCATTCCACCGAACGAGGAAGTGGCGATGATCGCCTGCCCCCCACCGCGGCTGCTGTCGGAATCCGCCTCGAAGCGCCTCGGCGCCTGCTTCGGCATCACCGCCGGTCCCGAGCGCCTGTGCCGGTCCGCCACTGAAGCCGTGCGGTTCGCCTCGACCCTAGACGCACCGGTGGTGCTGAAAATCGTCAAGCCCAAGCTGACCGACAAGCTCGCCGGCGGAGCCGTACAAACCGATGTCCACGGGCCCTCTGCCGTACGCCGGGTTTACCACCGGTTGGATGCCCTGGGAAAATCTTCGCCACCGACCAAGGCACTCGGCGTGCTGGTGGCCCTCCAAATCAGCGGTGGCGCACGACTGTGGCTCACGATGGAGGATCACCGTCGATGGGGTCGACTGGTGCTCATCGGCGCAGGAGACCGACCCGTCGAGCCGGCTGAATTCGTGGTGCGGGCGCCGGCGACATCGGCCCAGGTTTCCCTTGCGCTCAGTCGAGGACCGTTGACAGGGGATCGGGACTCCCGGCAGAAGCTGGCCCGATCGATCGCCCGGTTCTCTCAGATGATCGACCAGCTGCGGTCGAGTATCGGTAGGGCCGAGATCCATCCCCTGGTGGCCACGGCCGATTTCGACGAAGCGAGAGCGCTTGACATGTTGATCGAGATCGCACCCCCCGATTAAGGCCGCGCCGGGAAGCGGCGTAGGCTCTTTTCTTGCGTCTTGAAAACCGTTTTTTGTATCCTATATTCTCAATACTAGGGGTTAAGCAAAACTGAGGAAATGTACCATGTCTGAAAACCGTCTTAGGCTCGGGGAAACCCTGATCGAAGCAAAGGTGCTCAAACCCGAGGAGCTCGAACGGGCGCTGGCCTTGCAGCAAAGACGGCAACTCAGGTTGGGCACCATTCTCCTTCAGGAGGGTTTTGTCACCGAGCCTCAATTGATTCAAGCGCTGAGCCACCAACTGTCAATTCCCTGGGTCAGTCTCTGGCACATCGATATTCACGACCAACTCCTGCAGATGGTGCCGGTGAATGTGGCAGAAGAGTTTTTTCTCATCCCCATCTACATTCGTTCGACCAAGGATGGGAAGCGGGCGCTCTATGTGGCGATGAACGATCCGACAGACGACGCTGCGCTGCGTTTCGTCTCCGCCTCGGCGGGCATGCCGGTCAAACCGATGATCGCCGGGCCGTCGGATATCGCCGAGGCGATTCGGGTCTATTACTACGACGAAGAGGACGAGACCAAACCGGTGGCCGATTCCTGCCCTCCGCGTATGTCGAGTATTCCACCGCCCGCCGGGGAGGCCACGCCCACCGCAGCTGCAACCGCAGCCGCAGCCGAGGCGCCCCCCCTGCCGATGCCCGGCGAGGACTCGGATCAGATCTCCCTCACCGATGCTGAAATTCAGTTCATCGCCGATGAGGAGGAGGCGATTCCCGAGCGCGATCTGGACAGTGTGATGGAGTCGGATCCTGCCGCCCCGGAAGAGGCGGTCGAAGACAATGAAGAGGAAGAGGCCAGGCCTTCCTATCCCACCAGACGGGAGGCCGAGCGCCATCTGTTCGGCGTGGGACGTAAGGAAGAAAAGCGAGGCTTTTCGCTGACCCTGCTCGACGGCACGATGGTTTCCTTTGGCAGCGCCTCGAAAAAACAAACAAAAGAGCCGTACGGCAAAGAGGATCTGGTCAAGGGATTGCGCGCCCTCTCATTCGGCACACCGATGGACGATCTCCTGCCAGCGGACAAATGGGAGCGGTACATGGCGGCGCTGTTGGAGGTGCTGTTCAAAAAACACCTCGTCCTATTCGACGAATTCATGGACGCCCTTAAAAAAGAATAGCAGGAGCGTCGGCGGGATTCTCAGTGCTCCAGGGAGTACACCGCTGTGGAGGCGGATGGAGCGTCGCTCGAATGCCACAGTCTTTATGGTTTGGGGTACTTAGAGATACTCGGAGAGAAATTTGACGTAGGCGTCTGACGCGGCGATGCGGTTCTCCCGTTTTCGGAACCCGTGCCCCTCGTCCTCGAACAGCACATATTCCACCGGCACCCCGTTTTTGCGTACCGCTTCGACCAGCTCGTCGCTCTCTACCTGGACCACGCGGGGATCGTTCTTCCCCTGGACGACGAGCAGCGGCTTGTTGATGTTTTTGGCGTGAAACAGGGGTGAGATCTTGCGATGCCGCTCCCCGTCTGTCGCCGGATCACCCATCTCCGCATACAGCGCCTGTTTGAAACTCTCCCACCAGGGGGGCATGTTGCTCAACGAGCGCACCCAGTTGGTCACGCCGAAGATATCGATGCCCACCTCGAACGAGTCGGGTTGAAAGGCCAGCGCGGCCGCGACGATGAACCCGCCGTAGCTCCCTCCGATGATGCCGACGCGCTTGCCCTCGACCCAGGGCAATGACTCGAGATACTTGCGGCCATAGATGCAGTCTTTCAAATCCACATCCCCGTGCTTGCGATCGTCCATGTGGTAGAACGTCTTACCATAGCCGGAGGATCCCCGATTGTTGACGGCCAACACGGCGAACCCGTGATTGACCAGGTGCTGAACCTCCGCGCGATACCCTCGGCGGGACTGCCCCCCCGGTCCTCCGTGAACGAGCACCAGTGCGGGCACTTTCTTCTCCGGGGTGGCGGACCAGGGTCGATACAGAATGGCCGGAATCTCCAATTGGTCGAAGCTCTTGTAGCGCACGACCTTCCCCTCGACCAGGTGGGTTTTCTTGATTGAGGGATTGAGCGCCTTGGTCAACCGCTTCACCTTGCCCTCGAAAAAATCATAGACATGCAGATCCGCCGGAGAGGTATCGGCGTTGAGGTAAAAGGCCAGCCGCGTCTCGTCCGGCGAGAAGTTGACCTGGCGAATCTCCCCTTCATCTTCGATGGGCAGGGGAACCTCTTTATTGGTCGTGGTGTCCAGCAAGGTGACCGCGGTGACCGCATCTTGGTTGATGCCGGTGACCCGATAGCGCCCTTTCTTGGAGAACTTGACGAACAGGACGTCCCACTCGGCCGTGATCTCCGATTTGTGTTCCTTGGTTTTCAAGTCATACGACCAAGCCTGCATGTACTCGCTGTGACTATCAGTGGCGTAGAACAACCGCTTGCTGTCCGGGGTGAAGGTCAGTGTTCGGTGCACCCCGTCCCCCTCGTGCGGGGTGATGAGGACCGGCTTGTTGCGCGGTTTTTTGGCATTCCACAGGTACAGATCAGAGTCTGCATTGCTGTTGAGCTTAGACAGAACCACCCAGCGGCCATTCCGGCTGACCCCATCGATCTGCCAGTTGTCTTTGTTCTTGAAAATCAATTTTCGTTTGAACCCTTTGACATTGTACCGATACAAATCGAAGGCTTTGGGATCCCGCTCGTTGGTCACCACCCAAAAGTGCTTGTTGTTCTGTGACCACTCCAAAAAAGAGGCCTTGGTCTTCTCACCGGGGGTCAGGACCTTGACCTTGCCGTTGGTCTTGCGCACGTAGAGGTGGTTGATCTCGTTGCCCCCGGTGTCTGAGGTGTAGAGCAGCCGATTGTCCTTGGGAAACCAGGAGACCCCGAAAATGGCGTTGGTCTTGGAATCGGTGAGGGCCTCTTTCTCCTTTCCGTTGAACGAAAAACGATAGGCATTGAACACACCGGTTTTATCGGAGGTCACCAGGATTATTGGCGCCGTCATGGGAAAACGAGGTCCCCCGATGGGTGACCGTCTGAAAAAACCGCGCGGCGGGATGGCGGGGCACCTCCTTGGGCTGGAACGAATCCCCTTCCGCCTGTTGCTGACCGTTGATCCCTTTTCGATTGCCGAACAGCTGGCAACCCGCCAGCAAGAGCAAAATCGCCACCGCGCACAAGCGGTAGAAAGGTTTGTCTTCTAAAAGCCTCATTGAGCTCCCTCCTTCTATTCACGTTCGCCACATCAAATCAGATTTTCCATCAATTGGTCAATTGGTATTTATCGAAAATTCCAGGGCCAATTTACTTTCATCTATCTGAATAATTATCGAGACTGGCGCGAGGTGGTGGGGCTAGCACCACCGGACTTGGACGCGACAGGGCGTCGTCTGAAGACCACCGGAGAAAAGTGGGGGGTCACTTTCTCGACGGGTATTTGTTCCCAGCTGTCCGGGTACTGGTCGAGGATTCGGTGGCCCCGGTCGTTCGCTTTGACGAAAATCCATTCGACGCGGAGCTCGTCCAGCCGAGCCAGAAAATCCTCCCCGTTCTTCGAAGCCGGCGTGTAGACTACGGTGTTGGAAATCGCCTCGTTCCACAGGTCAGCGGGAAACCGGCAAAAGGTGTAGGCCACCACATCCCCCTCGCCGATTTCCGCGTGGTGCAGCTGACCGAGCCGGCCGGCCAGATGATTGCTCATCGGCAGACTGACCTGTGTTCGCTCCACCGTACCCTTTCGGGCCAGCTCGAAAGCGGTCTTCGCCGGCACGCACCAACCGGGATCAGACCAGGAGAGGGTGATCAATCCGAGGATCACCATAATCCCGACAACCACCTGGGACAAATCCCGCCACTTTTCGCGACCGAGCAACCACAGTACCAACGCCATGGCCGCAGCGATGGCGTAACCGTTGTACCGGGCCCAAAGGAAACTGGGCGAGAGAGACAATACGACCATACAGGGCAGCGCAATGAGGGCGATGCGGCGCAGGCGGGCCGAGGGTGGGCCGCGCCGCCGAATGAGCCAGCCCCCGAGCCGCACCGGGATCAGGACCAGGGCGATCGCCGCCAGGGGCAGCACCACGAACGGAAAGGCGTTCCCATAGCCGTTGTCCTTGGTATCGAGAAATTGGCGCTTGATGATCGGCGGCCTGAACAGATCACGGACGCGCCCGATTTTGTCGCGCAGATTGGGATTGTGTAGGCCCTTGAGGTGCAGGTCCAATGTCTCGCTGGAGACCCGTCGGGGCCAAATCGGATTGCCGAAGGTCACGGTGTTGCGCAAATAGGTGGGCAACATCAGAGCGCCGATGATCACCACCGCGCAGACGCCGGCGGCCCAAAAGCGCCCGCGGGTTCTCGCGCCGGCTCGCCAGCGCCACAGCAGGATCACCCCGTAAATCGGCACAAAGACAATCCCGGTGTGCTTGGTGCCCCCGACCAGTCCCAAAGCGAGCGCCGCGGTGAGCAGATCGACGAGCCGCAACTTGGTCCGCAGCACATAACAGAAAGCGGCGAGGAGCACCCCCACAAAATCGGCGTCGGTATACAGACTGCGCAGCTGCAGGGCGATGGCCGGCACGAAAAAAAGAGCCGCGGTCAGACCGAGGGCGTCCAGCCGCCGCTCGGTCAACTTGCAGGTCAGCACGTAGAATCCGAGCAGCAGCAGTAGCGAGAACAGATGGGGCCGAAGCTCGACCAACCGCCGATCAGTAAAGATCACCAGCCACACGGAGACACAACTCGGTACCCGGGGGGCGCTGTTCACCTGCTGCACGGCTGGGGTCCTGGGCACGTCGACCAGTGCAAAGCCGTTGTACTGGATGGCATAGTTGACCATCGGTTCGTGATAGACCAACCCGTCCCAACTGCCGTGAGGGGCCAGCCAGGTCAGCCAGGCGGTCCACACCAATATGCCCACAACACCGACAACGCCGACAAACGCAATGCTGCGCGCGCGAAAGGCCCACACCGCCGCTTGCCAAGGGAGCGCGGCGATGCGTATCATCGCCCGGCCTGCCGCGCGCAGCCTGATTTGCCACAATTCCCCGGCAATCCCGGCAGCGACAACCCCACTGGAAAGACCCAACGAGCTCAACGCCAGGGATAGGGGATAGAGAGAATCGATCCATCCGAGCAGATGAACCGGCACCACGATCAAACCGACAAAGTAAAGGCACGCACTGAGCGCCAACTCGGCCCGACTCTCGTCGTAGAACCGCACCGCCACGCACACTGCGGCAAAGAACGCCAACAGGCTCAACAGTCCCAGTACGACAAAGCCCATCCACTCCTCGGGTGATCGCTGGAGCGGCGCCGAGACCGGCAGCGTACCGCTTCGATCGCCGCTGTCCGGAGTATACGGGTTTTGCCGGGTGCTCACAATTCAACGGACAGTTTCCATTTATTTTATGGATTGCAATTTTTCAAAAAATAATTGTAAGATGAACCTGCAATGACATTGTGCTTTCCAGAATTGCTCGCCTATACGAAACGGCAGTGGAGGTACACCTTAGTTTTGAGCCGGCCTCAGCCCCATGAACTCTCCTTGGGAATGACGCGGACTAGCTTTCGAGATTTGAGATGTCCAAGACAGTATTTTCAGGAATTGAAGAGTCCCTCTTTGCGATCAATCCTTTAAACCATTCGCATCGACTGACCTGGTTTACGCGCCTCATCGGCTTGATCATCGTGATGAATGCAATCGACGGGTTGCTCACCATCATCTGGGTGCAGACGAACCAGGCGGTCGAAGCCAATCCGTTGATGGCCACCGTGCTCACCGCCCACCCGGTGCTGTTCATTCTGATGAAATTTGCGCTCGTGTACCTGGGCTCGATTCTGCTCGTACGGTTTTATTACAAAAAATTGGCAATACTCTCGCTGATCATCGCTTTTTTTGTGTACTGGACCATTACCTTGTATCACGGACTGATGATTTTCGTATTAATGTAGGATAGCACTGTCGCTGTATCCGATGTTCGTTTTCCGGGTAGCTCGGGCTACGGCCCTACCGGACCCCCTACATCAGATCATTCGGCCCAAGCTGGCATCGCGTTCATGAAGTGCTTTGCCCGGTCGAGGCACTGTTCCTCGGTCACGCCGGGCGACCAACTGGACAACCACATGGCGATGCCCTGTCGCACCGCTTCCCGGGGACGGAGCTTTCCCGTCTCATCGACACAGTGTTGGCAGTAATCCCCGCGCGCCTCTCCGGCAAACGGGCCGCTTATGGGCATACTGCAAGAATGACAATGTTTGTTCATGATACACCTCCTGTTGAGTATCTGAAGCAACACTAACCATTCGCTGTGACAGCCCTATGTCAGGTTTGAATTTCGACGATTCATTTTATCGATTTTTTTTTGCAATCCCCGTGCTGCTCGGCCAGCCGGAGCGCTTTGTCCCGGACGATTTCGCGAACCCGGCGGGGGCTCACCACTTCGACGTTTTCCTGATAGCTCATGATCATACCGTAGACCCACTCACTTTCGGGAAGGGCAGTGCGGACGAGCACGTGCCCGTCTTCGAGCACTTCGACCGATTCGGGATCGAAAAAGTCCTCCGCCGAAAACCGCACCGCCGGCGAGAAGCGAAGAACAATATCCGCCATCACAGCTTCGGTCCGCCGCTCGGATCGATCAGCGAACTCATCGTAGCTCTTGTCCCGCCGCTCAAAAACGGTCGTTTCCTCGGTCAACTCACGGATGCGGGAGATCTTGAACAAGCGGTAGTCCTCTTTGAGACGGCAATAGCCGTACAAGTACCAAGCGGATCCCCGGAAGACGAGGGTCATCGGCTCGACGATTCGCGCCAGTTGATCTCCGCGGGAGTTGAAATAGGTGAATCGGATCAGCCGCCGCTCGGCCAGGGCGCGCTGCACGGATTGAAGCAGCAGGTCCTGACGTTGTTGATGGCCCCAGGGCAGAAACTCGATCCGCAACTCATCGGTCAATCGCGAGAGGTCGCCTCGGGGCATCAAGCTCTCAATTTTTTCCTTGGAATTGAGCACCCGCCGATCGCCGAGGGCGGTGCCGATCCCTTTGAGCGCTGCCAGCATAGAGAGCATCTCATCGGGGGTGAGCACCTGGCGGTCGAGTTTGTAACTGTCCATGATGCAAAACCCCCCGCCGACCCCCTGGTGAGAGACGATCGGAATCCCCGCGGCATCGATCGCCTCGATATCCCGGTAAATCGTACGTACGGAGACCTCGAATCGCGCGGCCAACTCGGGTGCGGTCATCTTTTGACGGTTGAGCAACAGCAACACAATGCCCAAGAGCCGATCAATCTTCATCGTTACCCCCTCGCACTTGCCGTGGCCCCTCTTCTGGGTCGATTCGGTTGATCCCGAGTAAACCATTTTCGGCCCTTTTTGAAAACGCGAAGAGACGATTCGAACAGTCGTTTTTCTCGGCACTTCATGGTATCACTGGGCTCGATGGAAACCCTACGCGCCCTCTTTGCCCTGGCCCGACCCAAACAGTGGGTCAAGAACGTCTTTGTCCTGACGGCTCTCATCTTTTCGGGAAAGGTCTTCGAGCCCTGGGCGATTTGGCACACGATGCTGGCCTTCATCGCCTTCTGCATCGCCTCCAGCGCGATCTACTTTCTCAACGATTACCGAGATGTGGAGGAAGACCGCAAACACCCCCGCAAGCGTACGCGACCCCTGGCCAGTGGCGCTTTGCCCCGGTGGTTGGGGTTGTTCGGCTTTGTCATTCTGGCTGCCCTGGCAATGGCCCTTGCGGTGGTGATGCTCAATCTGCCCACGGCCATTGTGGTCGGCCTCTACGTTGCGCTCAACCTGGCCTATTCGATGGGACTCAAACACGTGGTGATCATTGATGTATTGGTCATTTCGGCCGGGTTCGTGCTGCGCATTCTGGCCGGTGCGGCGGCGCTGCTGGTGGTGCCCTCCACCTGGCTGGTGCTGTGCGGGGTCACCATCTCCCTGTTCCTCGGCTTCACCAAACGGCGGGCCGAGGTGGTGCTGCTCGGCGACCGGGCCGCCGAACACCGCAAGGTGCTGGCCGACTACAGCCCGGCCTTTCTCGACCAGATGATCGCCACGGTAACGGCGGCGACCATCGTCTGCTACGCCCTGTACACCGTCGATGTGCGCACTCAGGAACTGGTCGGTTCCCGGGCGCTGATTCTCAGCGTGCCGTTGGGGATCTACGGTATTTTTCGATATCTGTACCTGGTCTACCACGACAAATCGGGAGGGGATCCGACCCGGGCCGTGTTCACCGATGTCCCCCTGCTGCTGACCGGCGGCATTTGGGCGGTGCTCTGTACCTCGCTCATTTTGTTCGGCAAGAGTTGGGGCGCCTTCTTGTTTTAGAGGTTTCGCAATGACCCGTTACTATCTATTTCTCGGTGTCGCCTGCGTGTTCAACGCGGTGGCCAATACCTTGATGAAGGCGGGGATGCGCAACGCCCCCCAGAGCACCGAGCCGATGGTCATGCTCAAACACTACTTGACCTCCTGGCCCGTTCTCGTCGGGATCGTGCTGTTCGGTCTCAATGTGTTGGCCTACACCCAATCGCTGACCAAGATTCCCCTCTCCATCGCCTATCCGATCATGACCTCGCTGGGATTTCTGATCATCCTGTCCGCCTCGGCCTATTTCTTCAAAGAGACGATCACCTGGGTCCAGGGTGTGGGCTATGCCCTGATCATCGCCGGCGTGATCTGCGTGACCCGATGAGGTCTTGTCTCCTCGTGGCGGTCCCCTATGCCGTTGGTCTGTGGATGCTGCAGGGGTGCGCGGACCCCCCGGTGGCGATCGACCATCAGGATTTGGAACGACGCAACGCCGCACTGGCCGTGGTCCGCAAGGAGCGCGCGCAGCTCCTCACCAACGGGGCGGATTACGCCTTGACCGCTCTCTCCCACGAGGACCACCGCGTGCGGGTCAAGGCCGCCGAACGCCTGGCCGATTTCGATCCCCTCTCCAAGGAGCAGGTCGACGGCCTGATCACCGCCCTGTCCGACTCGGCCGCCCCGGTGCGAATCGCTGCGACCCGGGCGTTGGCCAACAGCGGTGATCCATCCGCCATCGACCCGTTGATCGCACTCCTGACCGATCAAGAGGCGAGCGTGCGGCTCTGGGCGGGCAAGGCCATCAGAAAATACGAGCGCGCCGGCATTCACCATCTGATCCATTCCCTTTCGGCGGATTCTCCCCTCAAAGACCACTCATACGAGAACCTGGCGGGCAAGAAAGTGACCCTGCGACGAGGGGTCAAGGACTTTCTCGCTTCAATGGGAAAAACGGCCGTACCCCAGTTGATCGAGGCGCTCGACGAAAAAACCGAGCCGCTGATCCGCCACAATATCAGCGGTGTGTTGGGTCGGATGGGGGAAGAGGCCAAGGAGGCCCTCCCGGCCATGATCAAGGCGTTTGATTCCGGGGACGCCCGCATGCGCAAAAACGTGGTCGCTGATATCGGAAAGATCGGTGACCACCACCCCGAAGTGATGCCCACGCTCAAACGGGCGGCCGCCGACGCCAACAAAGAGATCGCCTCCGCAGCCCGCCGGGCGATGAGAGCGATCAAAAAGCAAGCCAACAAGAAGAAAAACAAAGGCAAGAAGAAATAGGGTTGGTCTTGGGGCTCCGAACCGGGGGTTAGAACAACGTCCAGAGGACCCCCTTGTACCGGCGGCGCAGACGGGCGAAGTAGCGTGGGTTGTAGCGCTTGGCCAGTCCCGGGCAGACCCATCCCGGCCGTTGATCGACCCACTCGCCGACGCGTTCGATCACCCCATCGGCCACCGCTTCTTCGATGTAGAACGTCGGCTCGAGCAATCGAGGCGGATCGATTTTCGATGGGTCATCCCCCCCGCCGAGCCGCCACAGCTCGGTGTGGGGATAGGTGCGCAACCCGATGGTGGCGATCATCGCCTTGGGTGCGAGCTCGTCCATCCGCGCCACCGACTCGGCCATCGTCTGCTCGGTTTCTGTCGGTCCGCCGAAGATCAAATTGTGGCACTGAATGATGCCCGCCTCGGTGAGCCGCCGGCAATACCCCATCGCGTCGTCGACGGTGAACCCCTTACGCATGGCGTGGAGCACGGGATCGCTCAATGAGTCGGTACCCAACTCCACCGCGGTACATCCGGCCCGGACGAGCAGAGATGGAAATTCGGCCAAATCCCCCTGGGGGATGAAGAATCCGGAGAACGAGATATCGAGCTCCTGTCGACAGATCTCCTCGCAGATGGCGGCCGCGTGCTCCTCGGGTCGGTTGAACACCGCATCGACGATAAAGAAGTGCTCGATGCCCGCTCGTTTGAGGGCGACCATCTCCTCGACGACGGCGCGGGGATCGACCCGGCGCACCTTGTGCCCCTCGAGCAAGGGGTAGGTGCAGTAGATGCAGTTCAGCGCACAACCCCGTTTGGTTTGCAGGTTGGCCACGCCGCCGCGTTGGTAGTACCAGGGGGCGTCGAACAGCTCTCGATTGGCGGTGAGAAACGGGGGCGCAGCCCTGGGGGTCGTGATGACCGGTTCGTCCGTTGTTCCGGCATTGATTTGTTCGAGCAGCTCGACGATCCGTTGCTCCCCTTCACCGCACACGCCGAAATCCGCATTGAGATAGGACATGAACGCCTGGGGCAGCAGGGAGAAGCCCGAACCGCCCAGCACAATCGGTGCGGTCGATCTCTCGCGGCAGATCCGCGCCAGCTCGCGATGCTCTTCGAAATGTCGGTCCACACCGGGAAAGGCGGCGCTGTCGATGTTGCGAATGGAAAACAGAATCGCCTGGGGCTCCCATTCATCGACGACCTCGCCGAGAGCGAAGACCGCCTCCTTGTGGCGCAGCGCGTCGAACCAGGTCACCTGGTGACCGGCGCCCTCCACCGCCGTGGCGATGATTGCCGCGCCGAGAGGGTAGACCGGATCGGGCAGCAGGGCCCGGGAGCCGCTGATGATCAACACGCGCAATGGCTAGTCCTTTCCCAGCAATTTTTGGCGATCCACCTTGCCCGACGGGGTCAGGGGCAGTCCCTCGACGACACGGACCACCGCGGGTACTTTGTGATCGGCCAACCTACCGCGGACATACCCCTTGACCGCCTCCGCGTCGACACCACCGGCATCGGGAACCACGTAGGCGCACAACCGTAGCTCCCGTCGCAAACGCTCGACGAGCACACAGACCTCGGCCACCCCGGGACACCGCTCTGCCGTCTCCTCAATCTCCTTCAACGCCGCCCGCCGTCCACCGATTTTGACCACATCATCGAAACGACCGACCAGGTCGAATCGCTCCCCTCGGGCATGCACCAAATCACCGATGGTGTAGAACTCTCCGGCAGGTACCACCGACACGGAGGGGGAGCGCACCTGGAGCCGGCCATCGTCGGTCACCCGTGTCTCCACGTGGGGCTGTGGGGTCCAGGGCTCTTCATCGCGGCGATAGGCCACCCCTCCGGCTTCGGTGGAGCCGTACAACTCGATGATCGGACACCGGGTCATTTCGGCGAACCGGTTGCGCAGGGCCGCGGAGAGGGGGGCTCCGGCGCTGACGAATCGGCAATCCGGCTCGGTTACCGACAGATCACCCGCTTGCAGGTAGTTGACCGCCGCCCGATAGATCGCCGGCACGGCGACGACCAAATCGAGCTGCCCCTGTTGGGCCCGTTCCAACACCAGTCGCGGGGAGATTCCGGCGGTCAGATCACACACGCCGCGGCTGAACGCCGGCAACAGCAGCGATACGATGAGGCCGTAGATATTGCTCCAGGACACCAACGGGGCGACGCGCGACGGGCGACCGAACAGTTGTTGCTGAAACTGCACTTCCACGACGAGGTTGGCGTATGACTTGGTCACGAGGACCGGGCGACCCGTGCTGCCGGAGGTGCAGAGCAGGAGAAGGGGATCACCGGAATCCCGGGTGACCGGAGCCCCCGGCTCGACCGACCGCTGATCGGGGATCAGCGCTTCAAGAGTGGAAGGACCGATGCGGTCCGCGGCAACCCGGCTG
>JANQET010000008.1 GCA_028278265.1 Myxococcota bacterium | reverse complement strand
ACACCATCGTTGCTTTTTGCGGCGATGGTGTCGTCGACCAATCTCACTGCATCAACGGTCCAATATCGCCGGGTGCCATCGGCATGCTTGATGGGTGCTTCGGCTGATACACGCCCCCGTTCGCGCACCTGATTGAAAATGGGAAATCCTTCGGCCACCGACTCGGCGGTGGCCAGCCGCTGAATCCCCCCTTGGAGCAATGTTCCCCGGGGGTAGCCCGCCATCGCACAGGCCGCCCGATTGACATCGAGGTAGTTCCCTTCGGAGTCGACGACAAAGATCCCGTACGGGGCATTGTCGATATACCAACGATACCGCTCCTCGGCAGCTCGCAGTTGTCCGTTCCGCTGGGTCAGTTTTTCGTCCAGATCGATGTTGAGCGCCCGCAGGCGGTCCTCGGCAGCTTTGACGCGAAACAATACCTTTATGCGGGCGATCAACTCGTGATTGTCGATTGGGCGAATGAGAAAATCATCTGCGCCCGCTTCGAGTGCTGCCACGCGTTTTCGTGCGGAGGTCTGATGGGAGGTGATGAGCACTATCGGTATGTGGTGTGTAGTTTGGTCGGCCTTGAGCGCTCGGCAGACCTCGATGCCGTCCATTTTCGGCATCTGCAGGTCGACCAGCACCGCATCGGGAAGGGTCGCCTTGATCATGGCGAGGCCGTCCAGTGCGTTGGTCGAGGACATTATCAGACACCCCGGTAGCAGTTCGCGAATCACCCGGTCCAGCACGAAAACATTGTCTGCCTGATCATCGATGATGATTAATGATTTTTCGTCCATTTCGCGTCTCCGCTAGTGCTCCGGCTCCGGTGTGCCCCGGTCGCTCAGACTGACGTCGATTTTTCGACGGAGCCGTCGACCTCCGGCACCGTTGGTGAATGTCTCACCGGGATGGAGAGCGTAAACGTGCTGCCTTTTTGGGTTTCGCTCTCCACCCTGATGTCGCCGTCGAGCACAGCGGCGAGTTTCTTGCTGATGGACAGGCCGAGTCCCGTGCCGCCGTAATCTCGGGTGACCGAACCGTCGACTTGTCGAAAGGCATCGAAAATAACGCCCTGTTGGTCAGCCGGGATGCCGATGCCCGTGTCGCTGATCGAAAATTGCACCATTCCCTCTTGGACCCGCGCCTCGGTCTGCACCCCCCCTACGTCGGTGAATTTGATCGCGTTGGAAAGCAGGTTGATCAGAATTTGTTCGATCTTCTCCGCATCGGAGCGAATGCGGGGCAGATGGGGTTCGACCGTCATCTCGACCGTGATCCCCTTGTCCTCGGCCAGGGGACGAGTGGTATCAATTGCCCGCTTGAGGACCTCGATCGGCGAGAAATCAGAGGCGACCAATTCGATCTGACCTGCCTCGACCTTGGAGAGATCGAGAATATCGTTGATCAGATTGAGCAGGTTTTGGCCGTTGCGTTCGATCACCTGCAGGCATTCGATCTCCCGCTTGGGTTCATGACCTATTCCCCGGGTGACCAGCAGCTGGGAGAGGGCCAGGATGCTGTTGAGGGGGGTGCGGAGCTCGTGACTGATGTTTGACAGAAACTCAGTCTTCAGCCGGTCGGCCTGCTCCACCTGTTCCCGCTGCTCATCGAGCTCCTGGGCCAGTTTGCGCAGCGCAGCGGCCTGGGCTTGCAGCTCGTCGGTGCGTGCGCGCAGGGACTCGTTGGCGATCTGCAATTCAGCGGCGGTACGCTCGACTTGTTCTCCGGCGAGGATACTGGACATCGCCGTGTTCAGGCTGGAGAGAGCGAGATCCAACACGATGCGGTGTCGGGAGTTGAATCCGTGGTGGGAGGCCAGCGGTACCACCGCTTCGACCCGGTTGTCCACGGTCAGCGGGATGCAGGCCAAGGCGAGGGGAATCGATTCGCCGATGATCGAGCGAAAGGCGAACACAGTGTTTGTCGGGAGGGGGCTGACATAGGCGATTTCTCTGGTGGCCAGGGCCTCTCCGAATTGACCCTCCAGTGACGTCGCATCAAACGATTTCATTTTTTCGATGGACAACCCAACGGCGTGGACCAACTCGAAAACGGTGGTGTGCTGCCGTCGCACGAAAAAGGCACCGATCTCCGAGTCCGTGATTTCCATCAGCGCGGTGAGCACCCGAGCAGCAAATTCCCGGGCATTGCTCGAGCCGACCAGTGCCGCCGTGATCAGCGCCTGACCCTCGTGAAGCGCCACCTGAGAGGACAAGGCGTCGGTCATGGCGTTGATCGAGCGGCCCAGGGCGGCCATTTCATCAGTGGTTTCCACTGTGCAGCGCGCCTGCAGATCGCCGGATTGGATTTCACCCGCCACTCTGGCCATCGCCAGCACCGGGCGGGAGAGGGTGCGGGCCACAATCGCGGTGATGCCGATGACCAGCACGGTCGAGATGGCCAGGGCAACCAGCATTTGACCCAACATGTGATCGATCGGTTCGTTGATCTCCCACAAATCCTGCTTGGAGACAAAGCCCCAGCCGGTCTGGTGAATGTGGGTGTAAGCGGCGAGCACCATTTCGTGTCGATAATCCTCGACCTCGATAATGCCGGTGAGCCCGCGCGCGCCGAGGGTGGCGGGTTGCGCGGTGATCTTCAGGTTGAGCGGTGCGTGGTCGTAGAACCGAAGCTCATTGAGGGCCACCCCGGCCCGATTCACGATCAGCGTCTCACCGGTTTTACCCATGCCGGTTCGATCGAGCAGTCGCGGGTAAAGGGTTTGGTCCAAATCGATGCGTGCCACCACCGCTCCCACAGTTTGTCTGCGGCGCGTCATGTTGTGGACCGGAACGGCCAGCGCCATCTCCGGTTTTTGCTCGAAGGAGAGGTGAATGTCTTTGAGAAAAGGTCTGTTCTTTGAATTGGGGATGGTAAACAGCGGATCGGTTGAGTAGTCAGTGCCGATGCTTTCCCGCCGAGTGGATATCGTCACATGGCCCGAGGTCGCGTCGATGAACAGTAATTCGGAGAACCCCTTGTAGGTTTGCTGATAGTGATTCAACGTAGCCTGGGTGGTGGCGAACGAGGCGGATTCCTCTCGGGTTTGAGTGGCCGTTCCGAAAACCTCCTCGAAACTGCTCCATTCGAGACTGCTGGCGATTTCGAGGAGATCCCGTTGTCGCTCGTTCAACCAGGAATTGAGCTCATGAACCTTGAGATCCCGGATGGCGGTCAGTTTGGCGTAGGCTTCTGCTTTTCGGGCTTCAACTCGCTGAAAATAGATCACCGTGAAGGTGGCGGCCAAGGGCAACAGGGCGATCGCCAAGAACCAGAATCCCAGGCGAGCGTATACGCTGTTAAATCGCAGTCTCAACACCACCGCCCCCGCTCAGCTTCATTGCCGAGCTGATGTGCACAAGACTGGTTGACTACCGATTGTAACTTATATGAATTGTAACTGAAATGAATTTCACTTCCAAGAATATTTGGAAAAACATGGATTTATCGAAATTTGCCGCGGGTTGGCGGGACTAGACCATGTCCTTGAGTCGTGAGAGCAGGGCCAGGGATTCGAGCGGGGGGGAGGCTCGAATCCGGGTCAGACCATGTCTTTGAGTCGTGAGAGCAGGGCCAGGGATTCGAGCGGGGTCACCCGGTTGAGGTCCAACTCTTTGATGATTCTTTCCACTTCAGAGGGTTTGGGTCGGGCGAAGAGGTCGAGCTGCAGTGTCTCCGTGGCGGTCTGGCGGGTTTTTTCGGGCATGCTCGACGACAGGGGCCGTTCGTCTTCCAATCCGGTGAGCACTTCCCGTGCCCGTTGCACGACCACTTCGGGCAGGCCGGCCATTTTGGCGACCTGAATACCAAACGAGTGGGAGGTGCCCCCTTCGACCAATTTGCGCAGAAATACCACTTCTTCACCGTATTCGCGCGCGGCGACGTGGTAGTTCACCGTGTGGGTCTTGACGTTGGCCAGGTCGACCAACTCGTGGTAGTGCGTGGCGAACATCACCTTGCAGCCCACGGTGTCGTGCAAATACTCGCCCACGGCCCAAGCAATGGACAGTCCATCGTAAGTACTCGTGCCTCGCCCCACTTCGTCGAGAATGACGAGGCTTTGACGGGTGGCATGGCGCAAAATGGTCGATGTTTCGTTCATCTCCACCATGAAGGTCGAGGCCCCCCGAGCGATGTTGTCCGAAGCACCGACGCGGGTGAACAGTCGATCGGCTACACCGATTCGCGCTTTGGCCGCCGGGACGAAGGCACCCATCTGAGCCAGGATGGCGATCAATGCCACCTGGCGCATGACGGTTGACTTGCCGGCCATGTTGGGTCCGGTGATGATCAACATGCGCTCGTTTTGCGGATCGAGCTTCACGTCGTTGGGCACGAAGGGGGTGTCCGGTTGCAACGCTTCGACCAGCGGATGACGGCCGTCGGCAATGTCGATGATCCCGCTGTCATCGACGGTGGGCCGGACCAAATCCCGCTCCCGGGCCACTTCGGCCAACGATGCGTCACAGTCCAGACCGGCGAGCCGCCGGGCCAAGGCCAACAGCCGGGGCACGTGGTCGTTCAGATCCTCGAGCAGCTGCTCGAACAGCTCCAGCTCCAACTCCTTGCGCCGGTCGTCGGAGGACAACACCTTGGCCTCCCACTCTTCCAGCTCCGGGGTGACGTAGCGCTCGCCGGTGGAGAGGGTCTGCTTGCGGACATAATCGTCGGGAACGCGACTCAGGTTGGCTTTGGTCACCTCGATGTAGTAGCCGAACACCTTGTTGAAAGCCACTTTCAAGGAGGAGATTCCGGTGCGCTCCCGTTCCCGCGTTTCCAAATTGGCGATGAAATCCTTGGCCGTACGCGCCGTGGTGATCAGCTCGTCGAGCAGGGAGTTGAACCCCTGGCGGAAGATGCCCCCCTCCCGATGGCTGGCCGGCGGTTCATCGACCAGTGCCTGACTCAGGGCACCGAACAGTTCTTCGGCCCGGTCCAGCTCCGGTCCGAGTACCACCGGGGCGTCGGCCGCCGGGCAGGAATTGAGCAAATCGTCGAGATCGGGCAGGACACCCAGTGAGTTGCGCAGGCTGCCCAAATCCCGCGCCGTCGCTGCCCGCAAGCCGATGCGGGCGGCCAGGCGTTCGATATCGGCGATCTGCTCCAGCAGTCCCAATACGTCTCGGCGGAAGCGGGCGTCGTTGAAAAACAGCTCCACCCGGTCGAGTCGGCGGCGGATGGTGGCCACATCGACCAGTGGGTAATTGATCCGGTGCCGGAGCATACGGCCGCCCATGCCGGTGCGGGTCTTGTCGATGAGCCAGAGCAGCGCCCCTTTGCGATCACCGCCCGACGTGCGCACCAGCTCCAAGTGGGATTTTGTCGCCTCGTCGATGATCAGGTGATCCTCGATGCGATAAGCGACAAAGCGGGAAACCGGCAGACTGCCCTTGGGCCGGGTGGATTGCACGTAGGCGGCGGCGGCACCGGCGGCCCGTCCCAGCAGCTCATCACTCTGCAGGATCGCCGCGGCTTCTTCATCACCGAGCAGTGTCGCGAGTACTTGCGCACTGTGGGCCGGCGAGAACAGCTCGTCGTCCCCCTCGGTGAGGTAGCAGCGGGGCAGCAGGGTATCCAGCCCTTGGACCACCGCTTTGACCGAACGGGGAACGAGGATTTCCCGCGGTTCCAAGCGGTAGAGCTCACTGGCCAGCGCGCCGGCAGAGGCGAGCCGGGTCCCCTTGAATTCGTAGGTCGAGGCATCGATCACCGCCAACGCGGCGATGCCCCCTTCTTCGTCTAAGGGCAGTACGGCGGCGAGAAAGTTGTTGGCCTTGGCGTCCAGGTTCTCCTCGTCGAGCACCACCCCTGGAGTGATCACGCGAACCACCTCTCGTTTGACCAATCCCTTGACCTTGCTCGGGTCCTCCATTTGATCACAGATGGCGACTTTGTGACCCTGATCGATCAACCGGGCGACGTATCCGATGGCCGCATGGTGCGGCACCCCGCACATCGGAATCGGGTCGGGATCGTTCTTGTTTCGACTGGTCAGCGTCAAATCGAGTGCAGCAGAGGCGATCACCGCATCTTCGAAAAACATCTCGTAAAAATCGCCCATGCGGTAAAAGAGGATGGCATCGCGATACTGGTCTTTGACCGCCAGATACTGTCGCATCATCGGCGTAGCGGAGGGATCCTTGCTCTTTCGGGTCTTGGCCATGGCCGGCCTTATAGCACGACCGTCGGGGGATGGAAACGAGGGCCTGCGACACCTTTTCCTTGCGCCCTTATCGGCATTGGTGTCAAATCAGCCCCATAGGGCGGGGATTCAAAGGAGACAATTGATGAGACTGTTATTGGTACTGTTTGTTGGACTGGCGGTATTGAGCTGCGACGACGACGCCGAGGGCCTCAAGCCCACGGTCGGCCCGGAAGGGGCCTTGATCTACGGTCCCGAAGGGATTGTCGTGCAGATTCCGGCCGGCGCGTTGAGTGCTCCGATTGAGATAGATATCGTGTTGGTCGAAGAGGGCATTGCAGGTGTCAAGCCGGTCGGCGCACCGTTCGAGTTCCTCCCTCTGGGGACGCAATTTGCCGTACCGGTCACTGTTACCATGCGCTATGAGCCGATCACCCTGGCCGCCGCAGGGGCCTCCCCCGAAGCCGTGCGCCTGATGTGGGCCGGTGCGACCACCGGACCGTGGCAAGAGCTGGCCAGCGAAGTCGCTGCAGACGCCAACACCGTCACCGCCCGGGTCACCTCTTTCGCCATCGGCTTGCCGGGCCTTTCGCTGGACACCGACACAGACTCCGACACGGATACGGCAACCGACTGAACCGAATGATCCTGTCGGGGCTAGGGTGAGGATGGCACACCAAGACTATAAAAAAACAATACAGGTACACGGGGGCACCCCTCCCACCGACCCGCCTCCGGCGGATCCGACCCTGGGGAGTAAAACCGATCTCTATCTCGACCGCCGGCGGATGATCATTGGTGTCGTTGTCGGCGTGGCCCTGCTGCTCGGGGGAGCGGTCGGGGCTTACGGGTTGTCCCAAGCGGGAAATTGGGCCGGCATTCTGCTGGGCTCGATGTGTATGGCCGGCCTGTTGTTGGCGGCCAAGTCAATCGAAGCGCTGCGGCGTCCCAAGCCCCAGTTGGCGGTGAGCGATTGGGGTATCGCCACGCTGAAACAGGGCAGCTGGAGCTGGGCGTCGATTCGCCTGGTCCGGGTGTGGGAGTATCGGGCGGGGCGGTCAACCGTTCGACATCTGTTCGTCAGAACCTTGAGTGATCCGTCCGAGGGGATCGAATCCCGTGACATCGTGGTCAATTTCGGCGAACTGGACGTTTCACCAGACCGGTTGGTCGGGATTGTCGAAACCCATTTGTCCCGGTTCAGGACTGCCGAGTCGTCTTCTACGCCAGTCTCTTCACGTATGTGACAATCTCCATCGGGTGGGCGGCGAAAAAATCCGGCCCGGCGCTCACCAGCTTTCGTTCGGACTGAAATCCCCAGCCCACCGCGACCGATCTGATGGCGCATTTGCGCGCGGCTTCGATATCCCGGTTTTCATCACCGATGTAAATCACCTGATCGTTGGTCAGCCCGGTCTTTTTGAGCGCGCGGCGGAGGGTGCGGTGCTTGCCGAACAGATTGAGCGAGGTGTACAAAAAGTCGAAGTACCCCAGCACACCGTTGGCCCCCAGACACCGTTTCACATTGGCACGGGTATTGGATGTGACGATGCCCAGTTGAACGCCGGCCCGTTGCAGTGCCTTGAGACAGTTGGCGATGCCACTGACGGTTTTGATGGAGGGAATCTCGCGGCTGATTTCCCGCCGCAGCCGCTTTAGCACCAACGGCAGCTTGTATCGGGGAACCCCCACGTATTTGAGCAGCTCCTTGGTTGACATGTCCCGGCAGCGGGGAATCTCCTCCTCGGTGATGGTTTTGAAACCGAACTCTTGGGCAACGGCGTTGCATACCTTGAATCCGGGCCCGAGGGAGTCCACCAGGGTCCCGTCGAAATCGAAGATAACTGTCGGCGGCCAGTTCATGTAGTAAAAATATAGCCACTTTGGCACCAACCGGCAAAACAGAGGCGGTGACAATTGTGCTAACTATTTTTGCTTTTGGTCCGTAACAATGGTCAAATGTGGACAACAGATAAAATATAGAGAGGATTCGAGGAGAAAACGATGTGCGGGACTGCGGTCGGATCGGCTGCCGTGGCAGAAGTGAGGACAGAGCGATGAAAGTAGCTGTGGTCGAAGATTCCCCCTGGCTGGCCAAGGTCTGGGAGGATCTTCTCCCCCCGGAGACCTACACTTTCGAGTTGGTTGACTCCTCGGTGGGCGGGGTGGCAAAGCTGATTGATTTCGCCCCGGAGATCATCGTATTCAACGCCGTCCCAGCCCAGCGCTCGGCGTTCGAGCTGGTATCCCATTTCAAGCAGGAGACCGTGTTGAAGGGCGCCTATCTGGTGTTGGCCACCAGCTTCGACGCGGAGAACATCACCTCGTTCGTCGACCCGGCAGTGCTCGACGGCGTGCTCTGGAAGCCGTTCACCCGCAACACGGTGCTCGATCTCTTTGATCGCTTTTTCATCGACCATCGGCGACAGCGACGGGCCCAGCCCCTGGTGGTGATCGTCGATGACTCTTCGACCATGCGCCGGGTGTTGTCCCGGGAGATGCGCGAGCTGGGGTTCGAACCGATGACCGGTCGCAATGGTGAAGAGGGGTTCGCGTTGATCAAGGAGCACATTCCCGATATCGCCCTGGTCGACATGGCCATGCCGGTGATGAGTGGAACCGAGCTCTGTGCCAGCTTGGCTGCTGATCCGTTGACCCGGACCATACCGGTGATCATGGTCAGCGCGATCGTCGACGAGGAGATCATTCGTCAGGGATTCAATATCGGCATCATCGATTTCGTCAAGAAACCGTTTGACCGGGATCGGCTGGCAGAAGCGGTTCGTTGCGTCCTCGGCCGAAATCAATCCAAGCTGCCGGACAAGCTCCACGCCCTGGTACTGGAGAGCGATGAGATGGTCGCGTCCATCCTCCTGCGGTTTTTCACCCGGCTGGGGTTGATTCCCCACCTGGCCGGTGATGTGATCACGTTCAATGCGCTGCTCAAGCTCCTCGAGCCGGATATCATCACGCTGAACCTGGCGCTGAACGACGGGGAGGGGCTGAACCTGTGCCGCCAGCTGCGGGCGCAACCCCAAATGGATGCCGTACCGATCGTGGCCATTTCGACGGACGACAGTGTCAACTTGATGCTGGAGAGTTTGCGCAGCGGTGTGAATGACTACATCCGTGTGCCCTTTGCCAACGAAGAGTTGTTTGCCCGCATCAACAATCTCTTGCGGGTGCGGCGGCTCCAGTCGGAATTGATCCGCAAGAACCGCGCACTGGAGGACCTCGCCGTGCACGACGGGGCGACCGGCATGTT
>JANQET010000482.1 GCA_028278265.1 Myxococcota bacterium | reverse complement strand
CCGCCAAGACAGCAACGGCGCCGCGGTGAAACTGAGCCTCGACTCGGCCCAATACAACTGGCTGCGCCAGGTGCTCGCCGATGGTCATAGCGATCCGGCCATTGACCACATCTTTGTCCAGGGCCACACCCCAGTGCTCGCTCCGGTGCGATTCCAGAACAGCAGCAACATGCTCTTTCCCAATGGAGAAAACTCCGACTTCTGGAAAACGCTGGAGGAGTTCAACGTGGATGTGTACCTCGCTGGAGAGGTGCACCACATGACCGCGCTCAACCACGGCGGGGTGGAGCAAATCGCGCACGGGGGCATTCAGGGCTATGCGCCGAACACCAACTACCTGGTGGCCCAGGTCTATCCGGATCGCATCGAGTTGACCCTCAAATGGGTCGACATGCTCTACAACCCCGACAACACCACCCGCTTGTGGCAGGCCGGCTCCAATCGCCCCAGAGAAGAGTACACCATCGATCCAGCCGGCTACTCCACCGCCGGTACCCTGACCATCGACAAGTCCTCAGGGGACACGGTCTACCTCGACCGCAGCGGATTCCTCGAATGGTACGGCACGGTCGCCCCGGCGCTGCGGGTGCACCTGAAGATGAACGAGGCGCCCGGCGCCGGAATCGCCCAAAACAGCGGAACCACCGGCCCCCTCAACGACGGGGAGCTCCAAGGGGTGGCGTTCGTTCCGGCCAAGCTGGGCAATGGACTGGAATTTGGGGGACAACAGCGGGTCATCGCCGGCCCGGGATTTATCGCCCTCGATCAGCAACGCACCACCGGGGTGTGGGTCAAGACGACACACAGCGCCGGCCTTCACACCCTGCTCTCGCTGGGCAAAAACAGCGCCGGTGCCAAATGGGATCTGGATGTGGACGCGGCCAACGGGGGCGTGCTGGAGTTGGGGGTGGGTTCGGGTCGCACCGACGGCACCGGGACGCCCCCGATCAGTGACGGCAATTGGCACCACGTCGCTGCGGTATTGCCCCAAGACGGTGATTCTCTGTCAGAGGTGCAGCTGTATGTGGACGGCAAGCCGATCACCGACGCCGGCACCAACGATCAAGCGATCAGCACCAATGACGCCAGCCTTATATTGGGACACAGTGCCAACGGAGACAATGCGCAACAGTTCCACGGCACCCTGGATGACCTGGTCATCTGGTCCTACGCCCTGAGCCCCGTTCAACTCACCGCGCTCGTCGCGCTGGCCAACACCCCCGGTCTGGCCTATGACGCCGGCCAAGCGGAACAGCTGTTTCAAGGATTCGCCGCACAGACCGACGTGACCATCGCCGGCCGAGTCTGGAGCTACCGCTCCTCCGGTATCGGAGGAGATCCCGGAGAGGTGTTGGACTTGGGTGGGGACAATTATTCGATCAACCTGGGCGGCGGCGCCGGATTCGAGGGATGATGACCGACCGATTCAATCACACCAAAAGAACTATGCCGGGCTGGCGCTTTTCTCTGACAGATCGTCCCCTTTGCGCTCCTTCAGGTCGGCTTCTATCTGACGCATGAACTTGTCATCCAACTTGTAAAACAGCACCATGCACGCGGCGAGCAAGCAGATACCCGCCGGAAAAACACTGATCAGCAGCTTGATGCCCGTAATCGATGTCCCGGTCTGGGGCTGGTTGGCCACATAGCCGAAGGACTCCAGAATCCAACCATTCAGCCCACCGCCGACCGAGCCGCCGACTTTCAGCGCCAGCATCGCCGCGGCCATCACAAGCCCGGTACAGCGCCGGCCGGTTTTCCACTCGCCGTAGTCGGCTACGTCGGTGTACATGGCGAACATCAAGGGTGCCGTGGGACCCAGCAGCAGACAAATCAGGATGTTGAGGCTGTAGATTGCAACAGTGGATTCCGGCGCGATGAAATAGTAGGGAATCTGTGCAATCGCAGCTGACCCCATGCAGATCATGTACAGCCGGTGTTTGCTGATAAACCGAGTCAGGTACGGCATCGACACAATGCCCGCCAACGAAGCGAGTCCTCCCTGGAAGAAAAAACCACCCACCGCTGGGCCGTCGTTGAGATAGTATTGGAAATAAAAAGGAAGCGTTGCGCCGCGCAGAACAAACGCCGTGATGACACAGATGCCGAGGAAAAACATCCAGAACCAAGGACCGTTCTTCAGCAGTGATCCCCAATCCGCTGCGATGTTCGATTGTTGCTTGGCCGAGGGCTTGACCCGTTCCCGGGTTTGGGCAAAGCAGATCCAAAACAGAATGATCGCGAACACGCCGTAGAGTCCCATCACTCTCTGCCAGCCGACTTTCTTAGGGGCGATGCAGTTGTTTCTCACTGCCGCGATCACCTGTTCAGCCGCCTCCTTGGCCGGGGACGCCAGAATGAAAATCAAGTAGTTATCGACAATGGTCGCTCCTGACCAAGTACCACTGGCCAGTTGGGTCAACTCGCCGGGGGGCGCCTCATCTCCATCCTTTTCTGATGCGTCCGAAGGCTCTTTTTGATGACGCCCCAGCACGGTCTGATCAATGGCCTTGAGCGATTTGGCGGCATTCTCCGGTTCATCGTAGGCGACGAGCACTGCCTTTATCTGCTTGTCATCGGCGCCGTTCAGTTGGGCAAATGCCCCGTTGGTTCCCTCGCCGAGCAGCAGCAGATTGTCCCCGCTGGTGGAGTGAATCGAATCGAAGCCATCCTTGTCCGTGAAGGGCTTGAACTGGGTCCGGGTGCTGCCTTCGACCTCGAGCAACTGCTCCACTTCAGGGTGCGGACCGAGGGCGTTCACCAAATCCAAGGTGTAGGTGGAAACCAATAGACTGACGATGAAGGCACCCGTGAATCTGAACGATGAAAGCTGTACCCGCTCTTGCGTATCGGGTGTGATCACCCCCATCAGCGCCGAATACGGAATATTGATCGCGGTGTACGTCATCCACAACAGAATATAGGTAGCATAGGCATAGGCCAGTTTATTTCCGCCGTCACTGAAGTCAGGGGTGGTGAAGGCAAAGACCCCGACCACGCTGAGTGGGATGGCCAGCCACAGCAAGTAGGGTCTAAAACGCCCCCAGCGGCTGTTCGTGCGATCCGAAATCATCCCCATTACCGGATCGTTGATGCCGTCCCACAGCCGAGCGACGACGAACATCGTACCTGCTTGGGCCGGCGAGATGCCGAATATATCGGTATAGAAAATCAGGATGAAGAACTCGTGGACTTTCCAGTAGAAGTTGGAGGCGCTGTCTCCGAGAGCAAACCCAATTTTTTCTCTAAGGGATAAAATGCCTATCTTTTTCATTGGTTCTCCTAGTTCGGATGACAAACAAACCATCTTTTCGGAATTATAGCAAGTACCAAGTGCCCTGTACCGGAATTAAAAATCGACCACGCCGACGGTTAGTGAGGAGGGATGGTCAGCCGAGCGGTACACCCGATGGGTCGCTTTGACAAAGTCCTCGGCCGTGGCGTGGTAAATGTTGTCCACGTAACGCTGGGGATTGCGATCGACCATCGGGAACCAGGTGCTTTGTACGTGGACCATCAGGCGGTGTCCCTTCTTGAAGGTGTGCAGCACGTCGAGCAACTCGAACCGGACTTCGGTCACCTCGCCGGGCACGAACGGTTTGGGGTGCTCGTAGCTCTCCCGATAGCGGCCCCTCATCACCTCGGATCGCACCATTTGTTGGTATCCGCCGAGCTCTACGTGCTCCGGGGTGTGCTCGAATTGGGGGTGATCGTCCGGATAGACATCGATCAGCTTGACCACCCAGTCCGCGTCGGTCTGGGAGGTGGAGACGTGGAGCGACACCTGAATCGGACCGGCCAGGGTTATCGGTTTGTCCAGCGCCCCGGTTTTGTAGACCAGCACGTCGGGACGGGTGGCCGCGAACCGCTGATCATCGGTCATGTATTCCTTTGGCATCTTGTGGGTGATCCGGTCGGTGGAGGGCACCGGCCGGGCCGGATCGCTGATAAACTCGTCATACGCCTCCCCAGTGGTCGGTGGTTCAAAGGTCAGCGCCCCCCCTTGCCCCAGGTACAACGCCCGCATTTGCCGATTTTCCGGGGGCCAGCTATCGAGCTTGCGCCAGCAGTTGACCCCGGTTTCAAAGACATGGGCTTCGGGTAATTTCGGATCCTCATCATCTTTGAGCAGGTGCTTGAAAAACGGCAGCTCAATCTCCTCGAGGTAGTACTTCGAAGGGGGCGGTTGATCGCCGAAATAGACATTGCCCAAGGTGGTCCCTTCGGTGCGGGACCAGCCCCCGTGGGGCCAGGGGCCGATCACTACGGTATTGTTCGCTTGCGGATTGCGCTCCTCGAGGGTTTGGTAGATCTTGAACGTGCCGTACAGATCCTCGGCATCGTACCACCCCCCCACGGTCATCGCCGCCGGGGTGATCTGCGTGATCTGCCCCAGGTGGGGCAACAGGTTCCTCGCCTGCCAAAATTCATCGTAGTTCGGATGAGCGATGAACTCGTTCCAAAACGGAATATTGTTCTTGTAGTACTTGTCATTGATTTGGCTGAGCGGCCCGATCTCCTCGAGAAAGAACCGGTAGCCGTCCTCGGTGGGAAGCTCGATGCGCGGGGGCCACTCCTTGACCAATCCGTCCCGGGGCAGGCCGAACACCCCCAAAAAGCGAAAGGCGTGAGCCAAGAAGAACGCCCCGTGGTGGTGAAAATCATCGAAATACCAATCGGCAATCGGCGCTTGGGGAGAGACCGCCTTGAGCGCCGGGTGGGCATCGATCAATGCGGCCGCAGCGTAAAACCCTGGATACGAAATGCCCCACATCCCCACTTTGCCATTGTTGTTGGGGATGTTCTCGACCAGCCACGCCACCGTATCATAGGTGTCCGAGCTCTCGTCCACATCGGTGGCGGATCGCTTTTGAGCGATGTGGGGCCGCATGTTGACATACTCCCCTTCGGACATGAACCGGCCCCGAACGTCCTGGTAGGCAAAGATGAACTTCTCCTCGGCCATCAGCATTGAAGAGCCGAGCTTCTCCCGATACTCGTCCGCGCCATAGGGCGACACTGAATAGGGCGTGCGCAACAGGATGATCGGATAGGTCCCCCCCTTGTCTTTGGGTGAATAGACCGCGGTAAACAAGGTCACCCCGTCCCGCATCGGAATGCGGACCTCCTGTTTGTCGTAGTGGGCGCGAATGAACGCCTCCCCCTCGAGGGTCGGCTGGTCCGGCGACGTTGTCTGAGGGGTCTGGGGAGCGGGAGTGATCTGGCAGGCGACAAGGGCGACCACCAGCAACAACATGCGAAAACAATTGGGCAATCCGGTCATGGGGGTTCTGGCCTTTCGCTTCATTTCGATAGACCAGTGATAGACCAGGTCGGCGTGGAGGGCAACTGATCGGGGGGAAGCCGACAGCTCAGACCAGTCGGCAAAGGCGGAGGGTTACCTCGAACTGCTGATCGCCGCGCCGGATGCCCAGGGTGCGCTCGGCGCCCTCCTGTTTGAGCTCGGTGCGGAGGTGATCGAGGCTGAGCTCGCTGGCGGGGCATCCATCGAGGGAGGTCATGGTATCCCCTTTTTGAAGCTTGGCCAGGGATGCGGGGGAGTTGTCCATCACGTAGCGAACCACGACATCTTGCTGGCTCGCCCCGCCCGTCATTAACACCAGACCGCTCATATCGTACACGAACGGTTCGTCGGTTACAGCATTGGGCTTAAGCGAGAGCTCTTTGCGCCCATAGTCCAGAAACAGTCTGAGCCTGCGCCATATCTCGCTTCCGATGATTCCGGCGTAGCTTGTGTTGCCGAGGGATCCCTCTTGGATCAAGCTCAGGTTCGCCCAGGGGTGCTCAAAGCGCTGAGAGCCGATCGAGAGGGTGTCGACCCGGCCCACTGCGACCTGGAACTCACCGCCGAGGCCAAAGCAGGCGGACTGGCGCAAGTTCGGGACGACATCCTCGAGCCCGTGTTTGCGGACAAAGGAGTTGCTGAAGTAGAGGGTTTCGTGAGCACCGTTGTCGAGCATGAAACTGCCGGTGATCTCCAACTCGCCGATGGCGACTGTCGCATCGATGTACGGCACGTGACCACTCACCGCAATCGGTAGCTGCTTTGCGTCGGCAGGCGCTTGAAATTCCTCCGGCTCGTGCAGGCACAGGAGCCGCTCGGGCATGTCGAGCTCCACCACGGTGTGGCGCAGAAAATTGCCGCCCAGTATTCCGTCGAAGGTGCTGCTTGTCGCCTCGTGGAATTGGCTGCCCCGGCTCTGGTGCAGCTCCTGTCCGAAATTGGCGTGTTTCATCGGGCTGAGGTCCATCGCCAACAGCTTGTGGTGGACCAGGCCGGGCTGACCGAAGTGAATGGTCTGGTCGAGGTTTTTGCCCAACATCCCCTGGGGAGCCGAAGGTGCTGCTTCGAGAGCGGACGAAGTTGCCGCGCCGGTCAACGCGCTGAGGTCGATCACGAGCAGGTTGTGGTTGTGAAAGGTCACCCCGGCCAAGCCGAACCGCACCCCTTCGGTCATGTTGAGTGTCGTCGTCTCGCTTCCGCCGCCGATGGTGGCGCTGGATTTACATCGTGGGCTCAAGCCGGCCTGCTCGGCCAGGGGGACAGAGATCACACACGAGGAGGTGCCTGTGTCCACGCCGAATCGATTGGGCATTTCGATGTCGTTGAGCCTGGCTGTGGTGAAGACGTTGTTGTCGAGCACATCGATCGGAATGGGATTGCTCGCAGCTTTGAAGGCGACCGGTGCTCCGCATTGGGATGGTTTGGTAAAGAGCTCGGGATCGAGCCAGGCGTTGACCTCGACTTCCCGGCGGTGGGTCACCATGTTTTTGAGCACCCCGTCCAGTTCTTTCAACTCAAACGGGAAGCGCACGCCCGCCTGCCAACGCCACTTCACAATTTGCGTGTGAGAATCGGCGGCCCCGAGTCCCCTGATCTCGTCGGGCAGCCAGGTCTTCTTGTCGAGCCGCAGTTTGAAGCTCGACGCCTCTTCCGGCTGGGCGCTGAGCCAGCAGTACCGATCCGTCTCCTCCTCGAGGTCAACCGAACCGGCCACCGGACCGTTCACCAGCGCACCGTTCAACAGCCAATACAGGTGTGCCCGTAGCGCCTGTCGCACGGCAGAGCTCAGCTCGGTCACGTTGTCGTCACTGTCCCGGTACCAGCCCTGGCCGGACGGAGTATCGGCGATCGTCAGCAGGCTCGTGCCGCCCGAGATCTCCAGGTCCGACAGGTACCGGGCCTGGGCATCATAGCGAAGGGTCTGCGTGCCGCAGATTTGGATGTCGGTCCCGTAATAGACCAAATCGTAGCTCGAAATGGTTTTGATCTCGGCGAGGGTCGCTCTCCCTCCCAATGCTTCGGCCCAGTGGTCGAGCACCTCATTCAATTGTGTCATTTGCTCCTCCGTCGTCGGCCCGGGCCACGCCGTCGCCCGATGCGTTGAATGCTATTTGCGCAAACTTGGCCATCACCCGATAGCTGGGCTCATAGTGATCGAGGGGTACGGCTAGACTGAGGACCTGATCCCGATCCCGCAGCAGCAGACCGCGCTCGATGAGCGGGCCCAGCACATCCTCGACTCGATCGACCCCGAGGGGCGCGCCGTTTTCGTCGACGAACTCGGCCAGGTGGCGCAGGTTCTGTCGCGCGTCACTGGCCTCGTACAGCCGCCGAGCCACCCCATCGAGGACAACGGCGCGCTGCTCCGCACCAGGACGCAGGTCCCAGATGTGAAGCGCCGTGCCCCTGACCTGAGAGATCAGCGCGCTCTCCTCGTGGGTCTCCTGCCACGCCTCGATCGCCTGAAGCAAGGGACGGGTGTAGCGCTCGATCGTCGCCTGACGTGGGTCATCATGGGTGAAGTAGTAAGCCAGGTTCGCCACTGCCTCGTCCGCCACCGGAAAGATGTGGTGATAAGCGGGAAACGGCCGCACCTTGCGAAAGCCGTACGCCTCGGCCTGATTGAAATGGGGGCTGAACCGATCGAGGTGCAGCGGACCGCAGCGAAACGGCGGCTGCAGATGCGCGAGCTTGGGGATGAGCGCTGCCATCTCCAGGTAGTCGGCCGGAGACTCGCCGGGAAACCCCCAGAGAATATTCCAATACGGCGTGACGCCGAATGCCGCGCACCATTTGAGCAACTGGATGTTTTGCAGCCGCGTCACGCCCTTTCTCATGCGTTTGAGCACATCGTTGGCCAGACTTTCGATACCCGCCTGAATACTGCTAATACCGGCCTTCTTCAGGGCGGCGATCTGAGAACGGCTGAGATTGGACTTGGTCGAAAAATAGATGTGAAGATCGCCATCGCGAGCGCCCAGCAGCGGAATGAGATCATCAAAGTAGCGGTGGTCCAGGATATTGTCGGTGACATTGATCGTGCTGCCGGGGTGTCTCTCGATCAGGGTTTCCAGTTCTTGGAGCGCGCGCGAGGCCGATTTGCTGCGAAAGACCGCATCCGAACCGTTCAAGCCACAAAAGGCGCACTGGCATTTCTCACCGAACCAGCAGCCGCGGGAGGTCTCGAAGAGAATGTCGGGTAGGCGCCGGTTTTCGAATGTTTCAGCAGCGGCGGCGTATTGGTCGAAGTAGTCCCCGTAGCTCACCGGCGGCAAGCTGTCCAGATCCGCAATCACCCGTGTGTTCTCGAACCGCTGCTCCTCGAACCGCCGCGCAATGTCGGATCTCAAGTAGACGCCGGGCCGGGGGACAGGCGGCTCTCCGCTGAGCACCTGCTCGACCAAATCGGGAAAGGCCTGCTCGGCCTCTCCGGAGATTACGGCGTCGATAAACCCGAACTGCCTCAACGTCTCGGCGCCCATCACCCCTTCACAGTTGGACCCGCCCAAGACGAGAAATGTCTCCGGCAACTGCCGTTTCAGCCGCTGGGCCAGGGCCAGCGAGCAAACGTGCTGTTGATAAAGGCTGGTGAAGCCGACGATCCGCGGCTCAAAGCGCAGCAGCTGCTGCACGCAATCGTCCACAAAGGCCTCAGCTTGCGAGCGCAGCTCGAGAATCGCCGAGAGCAGGGCTTCGTCGATTCGGGTGAGCCAGCGGTGGCGGGGATCCAGCAACACCTCGTCGAGATAGGGCTGCGCGGACCTGGGTTCATCCGACCCCAACGCAGCGGAAAAGATCCACTCCCCGACAAAGAGCTCGGTCGAGGGCTCGCCCTCGGCCAGCCGCTGATAGATGCCGTCCCCCACGAGCCGGGCAAAGTCCAGGTTGGCGTAGTGGATCTGGGCATCAATAGCCCGGGATCCGAGCGCGCCTTTCATCAGGCTCAGGCCGATCGACGGCTTGTGCAGGGTGGCAAAGGGGGCCGAGACCAACAGCACCGGTGCTCTGTCAGCGCAATCAGTCATTGACTTTCTGTTGTGGGAGCTCCCCTGCGGGCCGGCCCAACCGCGCTGACATCAGTGGATCAACCGATCCGCCGCGTTTGGGTGGAACATACAGCGTTGAAATGGGCGTGATCCGCGCGTCCAGCAGCCCGGACAAGGGCACATGCTGGATGGTCGGTTGGGCAATGGTCCATTGGGCCGCCTCGTAGACCACAACCTCGTGATCCGCTTCGTAGTCTTCTCGCAGCACCTCAATCAGCGTGGAGAGGCCCTGCTCATTGACCGTTCCTGCCGGGCGCACCGAGGTGTCTCCGATCACCCCGATCTGCCACAAGATGAGGCCCGCGTACGGATCGAAGCGCCGTTTGCGCACCAAGAAATTGGTCGCCTCGTAACTCTGGTGGCCGTGGCTCGCCGGGTCCACCCCCAGATCCGCAAAAAAGCAATCTTCGGCCGAGATACCCGCCGTCATGGTGGCTTCAAACCCCTCCTGCCGGGCCAATCGCACGGCCTTGTGGGAGGGATAGACGAACACCCCCGGGTGGCCGTAAAACACCGCGCACAAGGCCGTGCGATTGGCCCGGCAGGAGGGGTTTGAAGCCACCATGACGGCGGGTATCTCGGCCGAAGATTGCTTTTTT
>JANQET010000448.1 GCA_028278265.1 Myxococcota bacterium | reverse complement strand
GCCCGTTTCGTCGTCGGCAAGGATCGCTCCTGCGACCTGGGCTTCCCCGATCCCACGGTGTCGCGGAACCACTTTGAGATCACCAAACAGGGAGAGGGGTATCTGCTGCGCGACCTGGGTTCGACCAACGGCACGATGATCAACGGCATTCGGGTCAAAGAGGCCTACCTCGGGCCGGGGGCAAAAATCGAGGCGGGTAACGTGGAGCTCGATTTTCAGCCGATCTACCAAACCCTGAGCGAGGACGTCGGTGAATGCGAGCGGTTCGGCTCGCTGGTGGCAGCCAGCCCATCGATGAAGAGAATATTGGGCCTGCTGCGCAGGGCCGCTTCAACCGGAACCACGGTGTTGCTCAGGGGAGAAACCGGCGTGGGCAAGAGCGCCCTGGCCCGCGCCCTGCACGATGAGGGACCCCGTCAAAAGAAGCCCTTTGTCGTATTTGATTGCGCGTCGATTGCCCCGACGCTGATCGAGAGTGAGCTCTTCGGCGTGAAGAAGGGGGCCTTTACCGGGGCGACTCAGTCTCGGCCCGGGGCGTGTGAACAAGCACAGGGGGGCACCCTGTTCATCGACGAAATCGGTGACCTGCCGCTGGATCTGCAGCCCAAGCTGCTGCGGGTGCTCGAGGAGAAGAAGGTGCAGCGGCTGGGGGCAACCAAGCCGGTGGCGCTGGATATCCAGATCATCGCGGCGACCAAGGTCGACCTGTTTCAAGCGTCAAAGGAGGGCGGGTTTCGCATCGACCTGTACTACCGCATCGCGGTGATCGATGTGGAGGTTCCCCCGCTGCGCGAGCGCTCCGAGGATCTGGCCCTGCTGTGCGATCATTTCCTCAAGGAGAGTCAGGGGCCCCATACCTGGGACCGGCTCACCGCCGCTCTCAAAGAGCAGTTGGAGACATATCCCTGGCCCGGTAACCTGCGCGAGCTGCGCAATGTGCTGGAGCGGCTGCAATGTATCGGGGCGCCGGCCACGGAATCACTGACCCCTTCCGCTGCGCCGGACCCTCCGGAGGACGATCTGCTCTCGTTTGATTTGAATCGGCCGTTCAAGGAGGCCAAGGAAGAATTGATCGATTCGTTCGAGCGCACCTACCTCGAGCGCCTGCTCGTCCGCTCGTCAGGGCGTATCGCGCCCGCTGCCCGGGAGGCGCGATTGAACCGCAAGTATTTTTACGATCTGCTGAAGAAGCATGGTCTACACGGGAGGAAAGAATGAACAGAATGGTGATCATCGTTTTCCTGGTTCTGATTGCAGCGTGTCAGGAAACGCTGGATCCGCCGGAGATTGGGATCGAAATCAGCCCGATCAACGTGGGTATCCATGTGGTCGATCCCGCATCCAGCCCCTATCATTTCGATTTTCAGTTCACCAATCGCGGACAGGAAATCCTCAAAATCGATTCTGTGGTGATTCGCGGTGACCAGAACTGCGCCTTTACCTTTCAAGGTCCGGACCA
Organism: Myxococcota bacterium; assembly: GCA_028278265.1. GTDB lineage: Bacteria > Myxococcota_A > Polyangia > JAAYKL01 > JAAYKL01 > JANQET01. The sequence goes on along the minus strand of JANQET010000448.1, from coordinate 7,764 downwards.
GTTGGAGATCTCCGAGGTGGAGCAGTCGTTCATGCGCGGCTGGTACCAACCCCAGATCGCTGCCGAGGATCAGATCGCCCTTGAGGTGACCTCCAATAGTCATGTGCACCCCACGCTGATCGTTCCGGTGTGCGGCCGTGGCGTCCCTCCGGGGACGGTCGATGGGGGGGCGCCGTTGGAATGTCAAGTGCCACCCCCGACACAACCCGATTGTCCGACCCCGTAAGACGATGACTGATTTTGCGCGGCGTGGCGGTATTGCTCGGTGGTGTTCTCTCATCATCCTTGTTGTAGCGGCGGGGTGCAGCTCGAGCCTGCGGGGAACCCCGGATCCCTGGGGCAATGGGGATGGGATTGTCGACGGGGGAATTGCCCTGCTCGACGCCTCGGACGACCGGGGCATTCCCCTCTACTGTGATGCCTCCCCGAAGTGTATTGATGAGGATCCCTGCACCCACGAAACCTGTTGGAACGATGTCTGTCAATTTACCGCTCAGGACACGGTCCTCTCTCAGGTGGCCGTTGTAGCGGCGGGGGTCGGTGTCGAAGCACTCGACGTGGCGCTGACCGACGGACGGATGTACGTGGCCCAAGGAGAAGCGGGGGTGACGATCTACAACATCACCGATCCGGCGTTGCCCCAACCCCTCGGGGTGGCGGCAACTCGGGGGCCGGCGCTGGCGGTCGATGCCGAGCCGCGGGGATTTTTCGTCGCCGAGGGGGAGAGCGGACTGGAGAACTTTGCCCCCACCGGGTTGACGCCGATCGGCGGCGTGTGGACCGGACTGGACGAGGTCGTGGAGGTGAGCATCGGACCTGGCTATGCGATCGTCTCCGGGTTCGTCGACGGGGTGTCCCTGTTCGACATGACCAATTTTCAGGAACCGGCGAGGGTCCGCAATTTGGACTCCCCCGGACGGGCGATCCACGCCGCCTCCAATCCCACGACCGGGTTGGTGGCCGATTCGTTGGCCGGGGCGATTTCCGTGCTGTTTTCCGTTCCCGGTGAGGGACCCCAGTTCAGTGGCAAGTTGATGACCAACGGTCGGGTCACCGACGTGGCGGTGAGCAACCACACGGCGCTGCTGGCCGAATACGGCGCCGGTTTCTCGGTCGTCGATTTTTCCGATCCGCTGATCCCCGAGCGCCTGGCGATCGTTCCCACTGCAGCCAACTGCATTGCCGTGGGATTGGTGGGACAACAGACCGGCATCGTGGTGGAGGAAGACGGCAATGTCACCAAGTACAATTTGATCGATCCCTACCGCCCCGAGATCCTCTCCACCTGGACCGCGCCGGCGCCGCCCCTCGACATCGATGTGCACAACGGACTCATCGCTCTGGCGATGGGGGCCCAAGGAACAGTGCTGGTTCGCACCGGTTGCGTCGGGACTTACGATTCCCAATAGCTGAGTCGACCGGGTTCCCGCCTTCGAGGGCGTCGCGAAAGTGACAGAACGGTTTATAAGCTAGATTCGCAGATGAAGGGCCTTGTTCTCGCCGGCAGGGTGAGGGGGTTGCCGAACCACAGACCGGTGTTCAGCTGAATGCTCGCATCCACATCAGTTGCTGACGGTTCCCCCCCGGACCAGTTCTCATAGCCCCAGGGCTCGCCGTCGTCCCAATGCCAGCCGCCGCCGGGGGAGGCACCCAACCAGGTCATGCTCTCTTTGAGCAGCCCGGTGACGAACGCGTTTTCCTCGGCGCTGACGATGCTGACCGGACCCCCGTTGAAGTGGTCGCAGTATGCCGTGGCATCAACCCGTGCCTCGGCGTGACAGCTGACCCAATAGTAGTGACGGGTTCCGCTGAACAGCTCGATCGGCTCACAGGGGGTGGGGTTGTATTCGTAGGCGCCGATGTCGGCGTAGCTGTCGTCGGTCTCCACCGGGGCGATGTCGATTCTCCCGTTGCCGGCGAGCCCGGCGTAGAGCGCATATCCGTCGTCTGCGGCGTCGATGCAAGGGGAGGTGGCGCTCAGGGACATGTCGACCGTCACGTTTGTGGTGCCGTCATTCCATTTGTCCAGGCGGGTGTCGGCAGTGGACGGATCGTCCAACGGATCATCGGCAAAGGTCACGGTCGATCCGTCCACTTCGGTGACGGTTCGGGGGACGCCGTCATCCCCCACTTCGATCACATCTCCGACGGCGAATGATCCGGCGGTGACGACCGTCGTGATTGTGCCGGCATCGGTGGTCCAATAGGTCTGGTAGGGGACGTGAACAAATTCGGGATCGGCTTCGAGGTTGGTCCCCTGACAGGTCGCTCCGGTGCCGTCGCATCCCCCATCCACGTCGCAATTGATCAGCGTTGCCGTGCCCAGGGTGGGTCCCGCACTGAGGAACAGCTCGTTGCCGCTGTTGGTGGCGACATCTTTCCACAGCACCGAGTTGGTGACGGTGAGGTTGGCGCTGCCGTACATCGCCACCAGTGCTCCACCCCGTGGTGCGGTGTTTCTCGAGAACGAACAGTTGCTCACGAGAGGGGATGCCCCGTAGGTTGTGTAAAGACCGCCACCGTAATTGATCGCGCGATTTCCGTCGAACACGCTGTTTTGGATGGTCGCCACTCCCTCGGTGTTGCCCACGTGAATTCCCCCGCCACGAGCCGCGGTGTTTCCCTGGAAATAGCAATTGGTGATGTTGGGCGCGCTGTTGTCGGCTTCGATGGCACCGCCCATGGTGCCGGCGGTATTGCCGGTGAACCGGCAGTTGGCTATCTCCGCTGTGGCGTCACCGGTGACGCGCAACGCACCGGCCTGCACGTTCGACGTATTGTCGACAAAGGTGTTGTTGGTGATGACCGAAGGGGAGTTGCTGTTGTAGAGGGCGCCCCCCACTTCGGCGCTGTTGCGGGTAAAGGTGCACGCTGTAATCGACGAGCCGGAGCCCGTCTGATAGATGGCGCCGCCGTACCAGATGGTCGAGTTTTCCTCGAAGATGCTGTCGGTGATCAGCGGTGAAGAGCCGCTGATGAAAAGAGCCCCACCGTTGAAGTTTGCGCCGCTCGTGGCGGCTCGATTCTTGGTGAAAGTACAATGATCTATCGTTGGCGAGCCGTCGATGTACATCGCCCCGCCGGTATAGCCGGCCTCGTTTTCTTCAAACGTGCTGTGAGAAACCGTCGGCGACGCGCCGTTGTCGTTGAACATCCCGCCTCCGGACTGCGTGGTGACGTTTTCCCTGAAGGTGCAATTGGCCACGGTCGGGCTCACCCCATCGTTGTACATGCCCGCGCCGTTGGTGGCTCGTCCGCCGGTGATGGTGAACCCGTCGAGGACCGCATTGTTCGCCCCGGTGACCACCGGACCGCTGCCGTCGCCGTCGAGTATCGTCTCGTTGGCCGTCCAATTGCGCTGGACCCGCGCGATCTCGGTGCCGACAAATCCCCCGTAAATCTCGACCCCAACGGCCATGGTGATCAATTCCGGATAGCTACCGCCGGTGACCCACACTTCGCACCCTTCGCCTGTGGCTTGAACGATAGCCTCTTGAACCGTGGCCTTGGCGTCATCCCAGCTCGCTCCCGTGTCCCCATCATCACCGTTCAACCAGTCGACGTAGATCAGACAGCGGTTGCAGTCCTCACCGGTCCACCCGGCCTGACAACCGCATGTTCCGTCCTCACAATCGCCGTTGACGTCGACACAATCGTCGGCCAGACCCTCTTGATGATCGCAGGAGTCGAAGTAGTAGACGTCCCCATCGGTAGCGCAGGCCAGATGATCGGCCGGCGTGCAGCACTGGCCACCCTCATCTTCGAAACAGATTTCATCCTCGTCGCAGGGATCGATCTGGGTGCTCTGTGAACAGCTTCCCGCCAGGCAACTGTCGTCACCGTCGCAGAATACGCCATTGTCGCAGGGGGCGCCGTCATTGTCGGTCCAGGCGTCTGTAGAAGTGGCCACATCACAGATGAGACAGGGATTGTCCGGCGCAGGGGTGCCGTCCTCATAGTAGGTGGAGTCGATATAACACAGACCTGCGGCGGTGTCGGTGTCCATGTCGGTGGCGGTGTCGGTGTCCGTGTCGGTGTCAGCGTCCGTGTCTGTATCAGTATCGGTGTCAGTGTCAGCATCAGCGTCTGAATCGGTATCCGTATCGGTGTCGGAGTCCGCATCACTATCGGTGTCGGTGTCCGCGTCGCTATCGGCGTCCGTGTCCGCGTCGCTATCGGCGTCCGTGTCCGCGTCAGTATCGGCGTCGGTATCCGAATCCGCATCCGTGTCGGTGTCGGTATCACTGTCCGTGTCTGCGTCGCCGCTCGTGTCGTCGTCGTCCCCGCCGTCGCCTCCGCAATGGGATAGGGATAGACCGTAGATGAGTATCAGCGCAATGGGATAAAAACGAGGATTGCTCATTATTCTTCTCCTTATACACCCTATGTTGGTTCTGCTAGGTCAGTCCTATCACAGCCGCCGATCCCGTGAAATGAAGGAAGATTCGACAAGACAGGACTAGCTAGCTCTGGTTTTTGCAAATTATGAAAATTTTTATATTCAATTTGCAATATTCGCCGATATTCTATCCATTTTTCCCTGCTAAATTTGCGTTATTTGCAAATATTAGTTGACATCCGAAATATTCAGCCCCATGGTGTCACTATGGTTATAACCCAATTGATTGACGATTAATGGCGATTTAACAAAAGGGAGGCACTATGGCTGGTCCAACCAAAGCAGAGCTACTCAAGCGGTTGAAAGCGGACGATGTACGCTTTTTGAGACTTCAGTTCACCGATATTACGGGGCGGAACAAAAATGTGGAGGTTCCGCGATCCGAGTTTGCCAAAGCGGTGGGCGGCGAGATCATGTTCGATGGATCTTCGGTCGAAGGGTTTGTGCGCATCGAAGAGAGCGACATGGTATTGAAACCCGATCTATCGACCTACATCTGTTTTCCCTGGGACGAGCCGGGCGGTCGGGTCGCCCGGTTGATCTGCGACATTCACAATCCGGACGGTACGCCGTTTGCCGGGTGTCCCCGTCAGACATTGAAGCGGGTCTGTGATCGTGCCCAACAGATGGGCTTCACCCTGCAGGCCGGACCTGAACCGGAGTTCTTTTTGTTTCAGCGATCCCCCAATGGCGAGCCGACAGTCGCCTCAACCGATCGGGGGGGGTATTTCGATCTCACCCCCATCGACCGAGGAGAGGACGCCCGTCGGGCGGTGGTCAACGCCCTGGAGGCGATTGGGTTCGCCGTGGAGGCGGCCCATCACGAGGTCGCTCCGGCCCAACACGAGATCGATTTTCGCTACCGGCCCGCATTGGAGACAGCGGACAACATCGCCACTTTTCGCTTTGTCGTGCGCAAGGTCGCGCTTGATTTCGGCCTGCACGCCACCTTCATGCCCAAGCCGATCTTCGGTGAAAATGGCAGCGGCATGCACGTGCACCAATCTCTGTTCAAGGGAAAGACCAACGCCTTTTACGACAAGGGCGATGAACACGGCCTCTCGCCGATCGCCCGGGGGTATATCGCCGGGTTGCTGCGCCACGCAAAGGAGTATTGTGCCGTGACCAATCCCTTGGTCAATAGTTACAAGCGCCTGGTCCCCGGATACGAGGCACCGACCCACATCGCCTGGTCCGAGCGAAACCGCAGCCCCCTCGTGCGGGTCCCGGACACCCGCGGACCGGCCACCCGAGTCGAACTGCGCATGCCCGATCCCTCGTGCAATCCCTACTTGGCCTTGGCGGTGATGCTGGCCTCCGGTCTGGATGGAGTGGAGCAGGGATGGGATGCGGGCCCGCCGGTGAACAAGAACATTTTCAAGATGAGCCATCGGGAACGGCGGCACCTCAAAATCGATTCGTTGCCCCAAAACCTGGGGGAGGCGGTTCAATCTCTATCTAAGAGCCGATTTTTAAAGGAGATTCTTGGAGAACACATCTTCAAGCACTTTGTCGAAGCCAAGGGGGCGGAGTGGCATTCCTATATCGCATGCGTACATCAGTGGGAATTGGAGACCTACCTCTCGGTCTATTAAGGGCAGTGAATGTATAGCGAGTAACAAAAAAGTTCCTGCCGCAAGTTGCTATTTCCATCTTTTAATACATATAGGTGTTGTGGTAAATTGGAGGGCGCTGCTGATTTTCGAATCAGCCGCAATCAACCGGGGGGAAAAGAGATGTTCAAGACCATCGATGAAGTGGATCGACACAGGGGAATTGCCTTTGTCGGAACCTATCTTCCTCGTCAATGCGGCATCGCGACGTTTACCCACGATCTGGTCGAAGCCGTGGTCAAGGAAGACGGCAAGGATCAGACGTTCATTGTCGCCGCGATGAACGATCAGGACGGGGAGTACGCCTATCCGGACCGGGTCAAGTTCGAAATTCGCGCGGACTACCAGGTCGACTATTCCCGCGCGGCCGACTTCTTGAATTTCAACCGTGTCGACGTGGTAAGCCTGCAGCACGAGTTCGGTATTTTCGGCGGCAAGTGGGGGGCCAACGTGCTCGCCCTGATGCGCGAGTTGAACCGGCCGGTGGTGGTCACCTGTCACACGGTCAAGAAGGCCTTCGATCCGATGCAGCAGAAGATCTTCATGGAGATCGCGGCGCTGGCGGACAAGCTGGTGGTGATGAGCGAGAAGGCCGCCGACTTTCTCGAGCACATCCACGGGATCAAGCGCGACAAGATCGTCTACATTCCCCACGGTGTCCATGAAATGCCGTTCATCGATCCCACGTTTTACAAGGACAAATTCGGGGTCGAAGGGCGCAAAGTGCTGCTCACGTTCGGGTTGTTGCACCGCAAGAAGGGCATTGAATATCTCATCGAAGCGCTGCCCCAGATTATCGAGCATCACCCCCGGGTGACCTATCTCGTGTTGGGGGCGACCCATCCGAGGGTGCTGCAAAAAGAGGGGGAAGCCTATCGGCTCAGTCTGCAACGCCGGGTGCGGGAGCTGGGGCTGGAGGAGTATGTGCATTTTCACCAGCGATTCGTGGAGCTCGAGGAGCTGCTGGAGTACATCGGGGCGACCGATATTTTCGTCACCCCGTACACCCGGCAGGAGCAGATCACCAGCGGCGCCATGTCCTACGCCATGGGGATGGGCAAGGCAGTGGTCTCCACCCAATACTGGCATGCGGCCGAGGCGTTGGCAGACGGCCGGGGGCGCCTGGTGCCGATGAACGAGTCCGGGGCACTGGCCCGGGAAATCGTCGATTTATTGGACGACGAAGTAACCCTGAACGCGATGCGCAAAAAGGCCTACGGGTATTGTCGCGACATGACCTGGTCCAAGGTGGCGCTATCCTACCTGGATCTCTTTGAAGAGGTGCGCGCCCGCGGGCCCAGACAGATCCAAACCAATTCGGCGATGCGGCGCCCGATTGCGGCGACCAATCTCCCGATGCCCAAAATCGATCACCTGCTCAGGCTGTGCGACGGCACCGGGGTGGCGAGGTACGCTCACCATACAACCCCTGATTGGCGCTTCGGATACAATCTGGAAGACGCCGCTGCCACGTTGGTCGTGAGCATCAAGTTCAACGATATCTTCGGTGATCGGGATGCGACGAGGCTGGGCGAAGTCTGTCTCTCCCTCTTGCTCACCCTCATCGGCGATACCGAGGAGATGGCCCTCGGACTCGATTACAGTCGGCGCAAAGTGGGGCAGATCGACGACGTGGCGCTGGGCAAGACCCTGTGGGGATTGGGCTATGTGATTTGGCACGGTCACTGATGATCAACCGTCCTTCGTAGTCGAAGCCGAGTTTCTTAAGCATCTGCATCTCTTCCGCCAGCG
>JANQET010000443.1 GCA_028278265.1 Myxococcota bacterium | reverse complement strand
GCACCTCCTGGGGTACCCAGTTTTTGGCCGGGCCGGGGAGGCGCACGCTGGCCAAGTCTCCCACGTGGACCTCGGCCGTGAGCTGAAGCTGCCGGGGATCGATGTCGATGTCGAGCACCGAGACAGACACGCACTCCGGTTGGCAGGGCATCCGCCGGGTTAGGCGGGTTTTCAATTCATCGAGCACCCGGGAGGCAGGCACTTCCGCTTGTGCCGGCGCAGTGTTTCCCATGAGGGCGGCGAGGAGCACAGCACCGGCGGCCGCCGTTTTACCGGGACCGCTCTTTTTGAGCAGGCCCTTGGGCGGAGGCTGGGCCAGGGTGCGCTTGGCCTCCCAGACGATGAACAGACTGATCAGAATCAACATCAGCACCCGGGCGATTGACAACCCCAGGTGCACGCTCGGGGGCATCAAATAGAGCTGTATCCGGTGATCCCGGGAGACCGGACCGGACCAGTTGAGCGTCCATTGGCGCCAGCTCCACCCCGGCACCCCCGGACCAGTTTGCACGATGGCTTGGGGATCCTGTTGCATCGCTCGTTTGGCCCAACGCCTTTTTTTATACTTCGCCTTTTGGCGCAGAGTGGCACCCGAGCTGCCAAACAACGTCTTGTCCTCAAGGGGCATATCGACCGACCGTTGTGACTGGGCGGTCGACCGTGCCAATTGGGGCGTGTCCGCTGCTGCGCCGGATGCTGTCATTTCGCCGAGTACTTTATCCAGCTCAACATCCTCCTGGTGGCCCTCGAGGGCTTGGAGCTCTGCCTCGCGCTTCTCATTATTTGCCATCTCCACCTGTCGGTCGTATTTGGCGTCAGCAAAGAAGACCCTGCCAGCGGTAGAATCGCCCACTTGGGGAAACAGGCCCACCCGGATTTGGGTCACGCAGAACGGCACCAACACCAGCAGCAGCCAAATGAAACAGCCGGCAAACAACAGCTTGCCCGCCACGTGCAGCTTGCCCGCGGGCAATACCTTGAGCAGCCCCAGGGTGATGGAGAGCCCGGCCCAGACCGCCAGCGGGGCATCCGGCTCGTGAAAGCTGAGCACCAGAGCGAACAGGGTGATCAGGCCCACGTACCAGCGGGTCAGCTTGCCCACGGCCAGGGCGATGACCAGCACAAAGAAAAACCCGAACAGATCCCATCGATGCCACCAGGTGCCCTGGAGCTCGTCGACCCCCTTGGCGGTGATCAGCTCCCAGCCCGGGGGCAGGTGCAATCGGGTGCTCAACCGTTGGATGTCCTCAGACCATCCCACCGCGGGAAACAGGCCTTTGTGGCTCTCCAGGCGCCAGTCGGCGGTCATCTTCAACTGCCCGGAGCGCAGCTCCACCCCGGCGTGTTTGCCGCTCTTGTCGGCAGTGATCAGCACGTCCTGGCCGTTGACAGTTGCATGGCCCAGGGCTATCGGCCGGTGCAGATCCAGGCGCCAGGATCGGCTGAGGGAACCGCTGAGCTCATCCCGACCGGTGAAGCCGCTGCCGTCCAGATCGAGCCAGAGGGAGCGGGAGAGCGACAGGTCATTGGGTGGCGGATCCGGTTCCCCGCGGCGGATCGTCTTGATCGCCAGGGGGGTCTTCGCCGTGACCGAGAAGGCGGGATATCCCTTCCACTCGGCCGGTAGATTGGTCTGGGACGGATCGATTCCCGGCGGTCCCAATAGCTCTACTTGGCGCAGCTTGTCCGCTGCCTCGAATACCCAGACTTCCTCCATGGGCCAGGGGTCCGACCGGGGGGGCAGGGTGAGCAGCGTCGGCGAGCCGTTGGTGCGGGCGACGATGGTGATCGTATGGGTGCCCGGTCGCAACTGCAGGCTCAGCTGACCGTTGGCATCGAGTCGCGCAGGTAAGTCGGCGGTGACCGACATCGGCACGGTGTCGGCGAGCAACGCGTGGGGCAGGTGGGCTTCGGTGGCCTGTCCCGAGGCGCGGACCACCAGCCGGGTGGTGATGGTCAACGGAACTGCGTCGCTGATTTTGCGCATCACCTCGATGTCCAGCTTGGTCTCGGCAGCCACCGGATCCAGGCGCTTGAGCCACAGGCGGCCCTCCTCATCCCCGCTGGGAAAAAGGATCGGCCGGCCCTGGACGTTCAGGGTGACCAGTGCCGCTTCGGCAGGAACTCGGATACCCTCGGGCAGACGGGGCCAACTGAACTGACCGCTCAGCTGATGGGTTCCCGGCTCAACGCGAACGTGGGGCCGTTCGTCATGAATGAGCACCACCGCTGGTTTGCGATCCACAGTCACCTGTTGCGGCCAGTGGGCATTGTCTCCAGGCAGGGCGACCGATTGAGCGATGTCGGTCACTACAGTGTACTCGAACCGCCCGCCCTGATCGGTCAACACCAGGTGCAACTTGCTGGGCCAGCAGCAGACCGCGTCCCCCTCAGCAGTGGCGCAGTTGAATTCGTCGTTCTGGTCCAACACCCATGGCACCCATTCCCGCAATTCCGCCGGCAGATCCCGTTGGTCGATCGCCTGGGCCAGCCCTGCCGAGCTGATCGAAAGACACAATAATAAAGTCGCTAGACTGGATATGACTGTCGGCAAACGTCCCATGAACCCACTCCTTGTTGCAACGGTATCGACGGTTAGATCACTTTATCATAAGTCTGTTGAGAGGCAGCGGTTCAAAAGGAGCTTTATTTTATGTGCATTTTTTCTTACGTTGAATGCACACCACCAGCAACACGATCGCCCTCGGGGCGATCCCGACCGCTCTTTGTGGCGGTCTTTACCATTAGGGGGATGCTATGACCCAAGATTGGCAGCCGGAAACAAAGTTGGCCAAGGCCGTCTACACCGCAGGATTTCGCTACGACCCGGACCAGGACATCATCTTTTCTCGCATGGACGCCTGGCAGAGGAAATTTGGTTACGCCTACGCCTATGATCTCGCCGCGCCTGTGACGATCAGTGCGGTTATCGACTGCGAGCCAATCTTCTTTCGCTACGACCAAAAGGACTGGATGATTGAGCTGTGGAAGGGACAGTACGGCTTGGAAACCGGCGCCGAAATAGGCGTCTACGTCAGTGACGATACCAAACGGGTGCTCGATGCCACCATCGGCAAGCGGCCCGGTGACGACTACAACAGCCAGTTTTTCGAATGCGCCGAGGACGGGGAGCGGCTGGAGATGTCGTTCGAGCTGGAACGGGACGGCCGGCCGCTGTTCGCCAGGGGACCTGAATTGCATTGGTGGCTCACCGGATTTAAATGGGGGGTGCTCTCCTCGCCCGAGCAGCTGGTGATGAAACTGCGGGTCACCCTATCCACGACCGAGATGCGTGAGGTGTTCGTCGATGCCATCGAAGGCCACCCCTTTCGCGATATCAGCGTTGACGGTCAGACCGTGGCCTTCACCTTCGACCAGGCCACGCCACCCCAACCCCGTCGCGATCCCCGGTGTGCTCATTTTGTCGAGTTGGCCCAGAGCAACAATTCCCAAATCGTTCATCGCTATGGGCAGCTCGATTTGGAGGACAGCGATCCCAACGGGATTCGGGACGAAATCGCCGGGGATGTGCTGGACTATTTCAACTGTTGCAGCCCCACCGGATTCGGCGATCGGCTGGCCGATGCGCTGCAAACCACCGGGTATCAGGCGACGGATGTGGGCCAGGCGCTGCAGGAGGTCTTCCGCACGTCAGCTGAGGATGCGGCACAAGTCCTTCACCAGGCGGGCTACGACGCCCGGCAGGTCGCCGAGACCTTGCGGAACGTGTTCAAACAGGGATCAGAGCAGGCCGCCAAGATCCTGGTGAACATTCGCGCCGAGTTCGACGAGGCCCGAGATGCGCTCGACGCCGTATTCGACGACGGGAAAGAAGCGATTACCAATCTGCTGCGGCGGCTGTTTTAAAAATTTTAAACGGAAAAAATCGTTTTCATGCAGCGCGGAAGGCAGGCACGGAGATCTGCTCTTGGATTCTCCGTGGTTGCTCTCATTCTCAATGGAAGAGATGGGCGAACGCCTGCTCCTGGCTGAGCTGGCGCAATTGGATGGACAACGGTTCCACCAATGCCCGGTGCCGCTGATTCAGATAAGGATAGTTGTAATACGTTTCGAGCACACCGGCCCTGCGAATGCCGGGTTGGGGCGGGTGCTCTGTCCGTTTGGTCCCCCGATCCCCGTGGACAAAAAAACGCAGGCGATCGTTGGCCAACATGGCGAATCCGCTCTCCGGTCGCCTCAAGCGAACCAGGCGATCCGGCGGCAGCTGACCGGTGAGTAGGCGCTCTGTCCGCTTGATCCCCCCTAGGTAGCCGACCAATCCCGATTCCTCGGCCAGGGCCTTCCAGCTGTGAATTTCGACGGTCGGATCCCCGGTCCAGGCGTAGATACGGGGGGCCGCCACCACCACATCGACTAGCAGCAGCCGGGGCAGGTCCGCCAGTTGGCGGAGCTCTCGCACGCGACCGGCCTCACCGTCTACCCGTCCCTCCTGTGCGGCCACCAGGGCGCGCTCCCAGGGCATCGACTCCAAGACGAAGTCATAGCCCAGTCGGGAAAATGCTTCGGTGAAGATTAGCCGGGTGTTGCTGAAGCGTTCGGAGAGAGGGGCCAAGCCGGTTGCAAAGACGATTACCGGTCGCCCCCGAATAGCCGGCATCGCCTCGGGAGGCGCTCGATCCGGCGCCGGGGGAAGCGGTTGGGTGCAGCCCATCGCCAGCAGCACAGCGAGTATCGTCCAGATAAAATGGGTCATTGAACTGCGCCTTCCTCGACTCGGGGCACTGGCCAAAAGGTGCGAAAGGTGGTGCCTTCCCCCGGTTGGGATTGGACGATGATGTGTCCCTCATGGGTGTGGACGATGCCGTGGACTTGGTTCAAGCCCAAGCCCATGCCCATGCCCGAGACCACGTTGTTGTCCCCTTTTGTCGAGTAGAACGCGTCGAAGATTTTCCCCAAATGGTGCTCAGCAATACCTGCGCCGTTGTCGCGAACGAGGATCTCGATGAACCGACCGGAGAACGAGCGGCCGCAAGCGGTGCAGATGGCCCCGTCGATTCCTTGCTCCGCCGCCTCCACCGCCACCGTTCCGGTGGCCTCCACTGCGTCCCTTGCGTTGAGCACCAGGTTCATGATGACCTGTTGTAACTGAATGGGAACCACCGAAATCATTGGCAAATTGTCGTTTGATGTCCATGTCAGTCCGATCGATTTGGGCCAACCGGAGCGCACCAATTGAACCGCCTCGCTCACACACGCCCCGGGAGCACTCGGACTTCGGCCCACCTCTGATCCCCGGGCGTAGGTAAGGAGCTGGCTGGTCAGACGGCCCACCGCAGCGCAGGCCTGTTGGAGAATGTCCATGTGTTCGGCGCGTACATCGTCCATTTTCTCCGAAGCGGCGAGATCCGCTCGAGCGCTGATCGTCATCAAATAGTTGTTCAGGTCGTGCACAATCCCGCTGGTCAATTGACCGATTGCACCGAGTCGTTCGACCCGGCGGAGCGTCCGTTCGAGCTCGAGCCGGTTGCGGCTCTCCTCTTCGCGCTGAGCGATTTCGGTGGCGAGGGAGCGACGCATGGTGTCCAGCGCAGTGGCCACATCGTCGATCTCATCATCGGTTTTCCAGATTCGCTGGGATTTCGAGGAGAAAAACGAAGAGGTTCGATCATCCCCCAATTTGAACTCCAACGCGCGCCGGGAGAGGCCTTTGAGCCGCCGGGTCACCACGAGATAAATGATCAGCAGGATGGCCAGTGAGACGGCGAGGGTCTTGAGCGATTGGGTGATAAAGACCACCAAGAGCCGACCCCAGAGGCGGTCGTAGATCTCGGACAGCACGGCGGTGACGGTCAGGGTGGCGAGGGCGCGATGGGGCTCCCGGGGCTCGTGCAATGTGTACTGTCGCCGGCGGGTACGATCCTCAGAGGGGGGTGTGCCCGCCTGGTAAGTCTGGCCGTTCTCGGTGTGTACCGCCACGTGAGCCATGTAGGGAAGCTGTAAAATTCCGTTCAATTGCAGGTTGATGGCATCGTCATCCATGTACCAGACCGAATTGGCCAGAGAGTTGATGTAGCTCTCACCAATCTGGTCCAGTCCGGCCTGCAGGGTGCTCAGGTCCCTGTTGTATTCCAAGTAGAGTTGACTGCCCGTGCTCCACAAGGCGAAGAACGTGCTGCAGAGCAGGATGAGCCACAGCAATCGACGGCCCAATCGACTGCGCGGTGCCACGAATGGAAACCGAATTGCCATAGATCAACCGATACCACTATCTCTAACCAGAATCACCCCAACAGTCACGGTATATATCAAAATATCGTGGGGTTTGATTTCGGATTGACATTGCCGGGCGCTGGCATAGGCTTGAAAAAAATCGATACATTGGAGGAGAGGCTGATGCGGGTTAAAGATTTATTTTCCAAGCGAACTGATGAGGAGATTTTCGACTGGGTGGCCAAGTTCGACGACCCGATCGATTTGCTGAACGCAGTTCCCGAACTGTTCGAAAAACTCAGGGACCAGGATGTGCGGGGCGAGGTGCACGATTATGTGGACATTCGCGGACCGGTGTTCATCGGCAAGGGATCGGTGATCCATGCCAACGTGGTGATCGATGGTCCGGTCTACATCGGCGAGAACGTCAGCGTGCGCAGCCATTCCCAGCTGCGCAAGGGGGTCTATCTCGGCTCCCAGGCGGTGGTCGGACACGGGGCGGACATCAAGGCCTCCCTGTGCCTCAACGAGAGCAAGATTCAGGACGGCACCTTCTGTGGGGACAGCCTGCTGGGGTACGGCGCGCGCATCGGATCGGGAGCGATTCTGGCCAATCGCAAATTCAACCAGACCAACATCCGCATACAGCGCAGAAACGGCGAATTCCAGGACACCAAGCGGGACTTCATGGGGGCGATTCTCGGGGATTACGCGCGCATCGGCGCCAACGCGGTCCTGTCGCCGGGAACGATCGTGGGCCAGCACACCTGGGTCGGGTCGGCGGTCACCCTGCTGGGCACCTACGAAGCCGATCAGCTGATCACCGCCAAGCAGGAGCTTGAGATCAAATCCAAGGATCGGGTGGTGCTCAAGCACGGGCACGGGGAGTACGAGAAAATCTAGTCTGGTGTAGCACCAGCGGGTTTCACCCCCGTCGGTGATCGTCCAGTTGTGATCGGCGGGAGAGCTCTCCCCCTTTGAAAAAATCACTACACGCACGTGGCACCTCGACCCCCGTGTACAGACGGGAGCTGGCCCTCAGTGTTGCAGAAACCCTTGGCCTTTTCTATCGATTTTATCGTTGGGGTTGACTATGCTGAGGCCAGAAAAGGAGCCTGCTATGCGCTATTCCCGTTTCGTCCGGATGACGGTCTGCACTGCGGTGTCGTGGTGTCTTATCTGGGGGTGTAAAACTCAGGAGGAGGCCGCGGCGGTCCGAAACACCACCGTTCCCTCGGCCGCTCGCGACTCCGCTCGGTGTGCTCTGACTGTCGATAAAATCGGGGTCGAGGTGAGCCCCGGATTTGTGACCAACTGCTATCTGGTCTTCGATCCGGTCAGCAAGGCGGCGCTGGTCATCGATCCCGGGGCCGAGCCGAATCGGGTGGCAAAGGTCCTGGCAGACAAGGGACTCGCGCTCAAGGGGATCTTTCTCACCCACGCCCATCCGGATCACACCGGCGGTGCCGAGCAGCTGCAAAAGCAAAGCGGCGCGCCAGTCTTTCTCCATCGGGCGCAATTGGCCACCGGAGATCGGTACGAAGCGCCGCTTACAGCACTGAAATCGGTACAGCTAGAGGAGGGATCAACGGTTGAAGTGGGCTGCGGCGCGCTGAAGTGTTTTCACACGCCGGGCCACTCGCCGGGCGGTCTGTCGCTGTACGGTGAGCGGGAGAAGGTGGTGTTTACCGGCGACCTGCTCTTTGCCGGCTCCATCGGGCGAACCGATACCCCCGGCGGTGACGGTATGACCATCCTGCGCCAAGTGAAGCGAATCGTCTCCACCCTGCCCCGGGAGACCCGGGTGTTGCCCGGTCACGGAAAAGAGAGCACCATCGGTGTCGAGAAGGGGAGCAATCCATTTCTCCAGTCGGACAAATTGTAAGGTAGGATTGGGGGCTACTCCCGGGTCAGTCGAACGCTGCCGCTGCGGGCGCTGAGGGTGATGCGGGCCTTGCCCTTGGACGACGTTCCCTTCATCGTTTTACTCGAGCCGCTGTTGGAAAGCGTGCCTTGTAGCGCCGATTCAATATCGCCGTAACTCGCCTCGAATTGGAAGGCGGCGACCGGACGATTTTCAGGCCAGGCGAACTCAATGTCGCCGTAGGAGGTGTCGACGGCATGCTCGGCGTCGAGGGCAGCACCGGACAAGCCGCTGACCTTGACCCCGCCGCTCTGGTTGCGCACTTTGACCGCTCCCTTTGCGTTGTGGACCGTCACACCGGTGTAGCTGGTGGAAATCTCGGTCGCACCGGCGATGTCTCGGGCCGAGACGCCGGTGCTGTTGCCGCGAACCGTGAGGTCCCCGCGGATCCCTTGTGCCCGGACCGTGCCGTAGGTGCATTTGATAAAGGTGTTGTGTTGAATATCCGAGGCAGTGACCGAGCCGCTTTCGACCGTGATCTGAGCCGGACCGCCCACGCGTTCCACCCGGGCGTCGTCGTACGATCCCTTCAACTCGAGGGTACCTTTGACGTTTTTCACGCTGACCCGACCGGACGACATCGAGGCGACCAGGTTGCCGCCGATCTGTTCAGCGTCGATCTTGCTATACGACCCTCGAAGCTCGGCGTCTTTTTTGATATCCCGGGCGATGATACCGCCGGAAGAGGTTTTTACCGTTAGACGACCGTTGACCCGTTTCACGGTGACATTGTCGTAGGAGGCCTCCAGCCGGGCGTCACTGCCCAGATCGGTGGCCACGATTTTTCCGGAATTGGCGATTGCGACGAGCCGGCCGGTCACATGTTTGACTTCGATCGAGCCGTGTCGACTGCTCAGCTCGGCAGTGCCGGTGACATTGGTCACCTTCAGATTGCCCGAGGTGTTCTTGGCGACCAGATCCCCTTCGACCCCGGAGACATCGATATTGGCGTAGCGCCCTTCGAGGACGACCCTACCCTTGCCTCCTTTTAGCTCGATGTCCCCCGAGTGGTTGATGATCTCGGTCGGACCGGCAATACCACGCCCTTTGACCTTGCCGTACCGGTTGACGATCTCCAATGGGGTACCGGCGGGTAGGGCCAAATCGATGGTCAGCTCGTAGTGAATGGTAACCCGGCCGCTAAACCGGGTTCGAGCTGAAGGGACTTTGGCCAAGAACCGAATCTTGTCCGCTGATTTTTTCTCCTTGAGATCAAAGGCTTTTTTTACCCGCTCGATCTGTCCGGGCACGTTGGACCAATAGTACAACTGCGCTTTGATGCTCACCTGGTCGCCGCTGACGGTTTTGATGTTGATTTTGGCCGCGGTGTCCAATGCCACGGTTTGGCCTTTGGCCACGCGGGCCCGGCGCTCTTTGGTGATGCGCAGCCCCTTTTTTTTCAGCAGCTCGGCGTCTACTTGGGCCAGGTGTATGGTCTGATGGGCTTGTACAACGGCCGGGAAGCCCAGGCCGATGCCCACCAGCAGCGCCAGCGACACGATGTGGCGAGTGTCCTTATAGGTGTTTTTGCTTCCCATCCTGATCCTCCGGATTGTGGAGTATTTTTCGCAATAAATCATCTTTTTCCCGATACGCGGCCAGCAGCACCTTGTGCGCGCCGGAATGACCGGGTTGCTGGGCCAAGAACCCTTTCACCTCGGCGATCACCCCGTCCAGGTGGGTCAGCCGATCCCGGTAGCTCATCAACATCGAAGCCTGCTGGGCGTCCAACTCGTGGTTACGCGCCTGGTCCAGAATCGGCTCGGCCTCGAGCTCCAGTTGGGCGATGGCCCGAGCGTATTGCTGTTGCAGGTTGTCCAAACGATGGATTGCCGCAATCATCTCCTCCTCGCCGTCGTGCACTGACCAGAAAACAACCATCATCGCTCCCAGGGCCAGCAGCACCATCGCCGCAGCCGCCCAAACCCAGAAGGCTCGCGGAAAAAGAGGGACGCGGCCGGCACCCCGATCCTCGGCAATTGCCGCGGCGATACGGGTCTTGAGCTGTGGTGGCGGTGCCGGATGGGGCGCGGCTTTCCATTCAGCCACCTTCGCCGCCAGCAGCTCGTCGGCGGCCAGCAGGGCCCGACAGTCAGGGCATTGAATCGCGTGCCGTCGGGCGGCGGTACGCTCGGCCGGTTCGTCGGACACCAGTGCCCGTTCGAATTCATCACAGTGCAGGGTCATCGCGCACCTCGCCTCTCTGCGGTGATCTGTTTTCTGAGAAATCGCCGGGCGTGGAAGAGCTGGGATTTGCTCGTGCCGTCGGTGATACCCATGAATTCTGCGACTTCCCGATGGGTGAACCCCTCCACATCGTGGAGCAGGAACACCTGCCGCAGCTTTTCGGGCAGCCGGGCGGTCACCTCAGCCAGGTCGATTTCGAGCTCATTGTGGGCGGGTGCTCCGTCGCTTGCGTCAGCGCGAAGCTCCTCGGCCCTGTGTTTTTTGGCATTCTTGAGGCGGTCGATGCAGGTGTTGATCAGCACCCGTTTGAGCCAGGCGCCGATCTTGGACGGGTGCTCGATTTGGGGCGCCCGTCGGTAAAATGTTAAAAATGTATCCTGCATCGCATCTTCCGCTTCGGCGGGCGCAGACAGCCAGCGACACGCCAGGGCGTACATCCAACCGCTGTGTTGCTGGTAGATCGTGTCAAAGTCGAACAGATCCGGCGGGTGTTCCCTGAGTCGCCCAACTGTGCTGTCTGATGCCATCCATCCTCCGCCTCCGCTTCGAGCCGGGGCCGGTTTTGCAGAATAGACTGACCAGAGGCCAAAAGGGTTGGTAACGAAATGGATTTTTTGGGAAAAGGCCGCGCCCGGATTCAGAGCCGGTTATGGGTGCAACTGCAAAAAAAAGAGATAGATCGGACGCGTCCCGTGTTTTTGGGGGTTAGTCCACAATTGTTTTGATGATTTTGGTGTTGTTCCGATCCACTGGATCGTACTTAATCTGGACCTTTTTCCCGGGCTGGTACTGGGGGACGTGCAGCTCGGAGATCATCGTTTCGGTTTTGACGGTAAACGGCGAATCGGTCTTTGGGATGACATTGAGCGTCAGGACCACCTCCAGCTCCCGTTTGACACCGGAAGTAATGGTCATTCCGCCCATATCGATGTTCTCGATGGTCGCTTCTGCCGTCACCCCATGCTGCTCGATTCTCACTTTCCGCTGTTCCCGCTTGGCCCTCATTTCGTTGATCTCTTTTGCGCCCGCCCGCCATTTGGCGACAATCCACCATAGGTCTGCCACCAGCAATACACAGAGTATCGCGAGCGCAACGGGCCAATCGAACGGCAACCCCTTGGCCTCTCCCTGGTCTGTTGCGATATTGACGATCCAAACGATGAGAAATATGGCGGCGATTAATCTAAAAACTCCCATTATCTCTTATCCCTTTCCATCCCATCCCCGCCAACCGAGCGGCGTGAAATCGGGGATGAAACAGGTATTCAAGTCAAGCGTTCACATCGTATACAGTTATTTCATTATCCCGTCAAATTTCACAATTGACGAAAATGGGGTGCGGTCTATTGGGGCAACTTAGTCTCGGCTGCGCATCATCATCCCCACATAGCGAAAGAGCAATTTCAGCGAGCCGGACAGCAAGCGGAGTAGGGTGATGAAGCCGAACTCGCGGAATTGCGCGTTGAGCCAAATAAAATTCAGAAAAATTACTTGTTGGAGCAACAAAAGAATTGAGAGGTTGAGCTGAGCAATCGTTGCAATGGCGACGGCAGGATTGCGCCGCGTTTCATTTTTCATCAAGGAGGCGAGGATGATGGTCTATAGGCGACAGGCGCCGTGTATTGGTGTGGGGTTTATCTGCCTGCTGTTGCTCGGCGTCGGTTGTGAGAGCTCCGGGGTGCTGCCCGAAGATCCCGCCGATACGGACGCCGACGCGGACACCGATACGGACAGCGACGTGGACACAGACTCCGACGGGGACTCGGACACGGACGGTGACGGGGACTCGGATTCGGACTCGGACGGTGATGGGGACGCGGACACGGATACGGACACTGATGCAGACAGTGACGCTGATTCGGATTCGGACAGCGACGCGGACACGGATTCGGACTCGGATGGGGATGTGCTGCTGTCGATGGCCGTCGATCCGCTCAACCAACTGATCGAGCTCGACTTGGACACCCCGGGATCCCAGACCTATCTCGTCACCGGAAAATACGGCGACGGATCGGAAAAGGAGGTGACCGATCAGGTCGCCTTTGTCCACTCCAACCCCGCCGTCGGCGCGTTTAGTCTAAACGTGCTCGAAGTGCCCCCCTTTTCAGCGGTCAGCGCCGAAACGACCCAAATCACCGCGAGTCTGGACGGGGTGAGCGCCCTCGCCCGACTGACTGTGGTCGCCTATGAAATGGACGGGGATGAACCGGATTTCTTTTTCAATCTGCCATACAACGATCCGAACGGGGAGCAGGACAAGCCGTTGACCTTCTCCACCGAGGTGCCCAAGCTGGACGCCTTCATCGACATGGACACCACCTCGTCGATGACCGGGGCGATCGCCAATGTACAGAGCTCGTTGCAGAACACCGTGATCCCCGGTGTGCTGGATCAGGTGGAGGACACCTGGTTCGGTGTGGGGCATTTCGAGGATTTTCCGGTGGGGGGATACGGGGGGGCGCTGGACCAGCCGTTCGAGCTGCTCCAGCCGATGACCGATGTCGTGGCGGATATTCAGGCCGGCGTGGATGCGCTGTCCTTGGGGAGCGGTGCCGACGGACCTGAATCGCTCATTGAGTCCCTGTATCAGATCGCCACCGGCGAAGGCTTGGACGGTCCTGACCCGACGTACGTCGCACCCCACACGATAGGTATCGGCGGTGTGGCGTACCGGGACGGCAGCATGCCCGTCGTGATCGCGGTGACCGATGCGCCCTCTCACACCGTGGGCGAGGGCAACCTGAGCCTGGACTATGCCGGAGACGTGGCCTCCGTCGCGCACGATCGGGAGACGACCAAGGCTGCATTGGCCGAAATCTGCGCCAAAGTGGTGGGCATTGGTTCTGCTTCCGTCGGATCTGTTCTTTCATTTAAGAGGCTTTCAGTTAAATCATGATTGTTTTTTTTGAATGAATCTTTCTGTGATTTTGAT
>JANQET010000442.1 GCA_028278265.1 Myxococcota bacterium | reverse complement strand
CGACAAAACGGGTCTTCGACAAAACGGGTCTTCGACAAAACGGGTCTTCGACAAAACGGGTCTTCGACAAAACGGGTCTTCGACAAAACGGGTCGGGAGTCCGCAAACAACCCATTTTGTTGAGTGCGGGGATGTCTATGTCAACCCAAGGGAAAATTGTCCCTTGTCTATCGAACGGAGAGACGATGAAACACTATCGAAAAGCAGTCCCAGCATTGGTACTGGCTACCCTAGTCGCGACTGTCGCCTGCGATTCAGTGGAGGTGACCTACATCGGTTCGGCGGGGTACCTGCTGACCACAAACTCCAAAAAAGTACTGATCGATGCCCCTTTTGATGATTTTGTAAAACAGTTCGAAGTGCCTGTGGCAACTCAAGAGACGCAGGACAACCTGGCCAACGGAGAGGCCCCCTTCAATGATATTGATTTGATCCTGATTACCCACTACCACAAGGGACACTTTGATTTCGAATTGGTCGGCAAATGCATGAAGAGCAACACAAAAGCAATGCTGGTCACCACCGATTTGGTCTATCGTACCTTGGAAAAGAATGTGCCGGATTTTGCGGCGTTCAAAGATCGCATTGTCGTACCGATATTGGAAACGGACGGCCAGACCACAACCGTCACTGTCGCGGATATCCCCATTCACGTCAGTCGGTCAACACATTGGGGAGATGAGGGCTATCTGTACAACTACGGATTCAATCTGAATGGGATCGAGATTCTCTTTTTGTTGGAACAAGAGAACTACATAAAAACGGTGGATATTGATTTATTGTTCTGTAACACATTGACCAGCCCCTTGGCTCCGAAGCACATCTTGCTGAGCCATCAAAACGGATACAAGAACATCATGGAGCTCGGAGAGCAGACGAGTACAATGGATGATGTGACGTTTTTAACCACTTCTCGACAGCGAACCTGGGTGACCAAGGAGGCCGACGGATCGATTGTGATTGGACCGCCTGCTCGCGCCGTCGAGCTCGTGCGGGGGCAGCACTGGGCGAGTTTTTAGCCGGGGGCTTCGCGCATAAAGCGGGTTTCTAGTGGCTTGTTCAACGCCCGTCCTCCTTTCCCCCTTGTCGATGAACCCGCGGCCCTGGAACGCTGTGCAACTCGGTTAAATTTTGGGTCGGGGTTCTGCTACTATCCCTGGTGGTGATAGTCAGGAGGGATTGATGCGCGGGAACTTGCCGATGGTATTGGGGGTGTGTTTGCTACTCGCTGGAGCGGGCAGATCGGTCGTCATGGCTGATGGCGCCGTTGGCAAGACGAGCTCGCCGGGTTCAACCGTCACCCCTGACACACCCGCGCCTGAGACCGCCGCAGCTCTGACGTTTCCCGGCCTGATCCGAAAAGGGGTCGAAGAGGGCCGGTTGGGCAACTACGACGTGGCGCTCAGCCTCTTTTTTGAAGCGCTATCGATTGGTGAGACGACCGGCGAGCAGAGAAAGCTGGCCGAAGCCAAATTGGAAATCGGTTGGATCCATCGATTGATGCGGGAGGACGAACGCGCGGTGCGATATCTCGATGAAGCGTTGCACCTTTTTACCGAGCTTCAGCACAGCAGAGGCGAAGCGTACTGCTACAACAATCTGGGCCTGATCGAAGCCCGTCGGCAAAACAGCGAAGCAGCCCTGCGCTATTTGAATCTCGCAGTCGCCAAGTTCACCGAAGTGGGTCATCGATCCGGCCTGTATATGGCGCAACAATATCTGGGTAAAGTCTATGCGAAGTTGAATCAACCGGACCGCGCTGAACAGCTGTTCAAGCGCTCCCTCGAGACAAGTCGGATGATTGAAGATGCCAACGGCACCGCCGATGCGTTGAACAGCCTCGCCGAAGTACAGCTTTCAAGGCGCCAATTCGACAGTGCGCAGCGAAATTTGATTGCCGCCGCAAAGGTCGCAACCGACGCTGAGAGCAAGGAGGCGTTGAGAACAAACCACCGATTGTATTCCGACCTGCACACAGCGAGAGGTGACTTTGAATCCGCCTTGGCCCATTTTCAGCAGTTCAACCGACTCGAACGAGAAATATTCGATGAAAGGAAAACCCGTCAAGTAACCCAGCTGCAGGCGTGGTATGAGAACGAGGCCAAGGAGGCCAGAATTGAGGCCCTGGAGCGCGAGAATGATATTCAGCGCGTCGCCGGCAACCTCAAAACCGCGATCGGCGTCGGTACAGGTGTGCTACTGGCCCTGTTGGCTTTTTTCCTGGTGCGGTATTATCGCGCTCGACTGGCCCATGAGGAGACGCGGCAGAACGCCATGCAGGTTCGATCGAAGCTCAACAATTTGCAGCGCAAGGTCAATCCACACTTCCTGTTTAACACATTGTCGTCGATCATTCAGGTGGGATACGAGGAGAACCCGTCAAAGTTGGAGCAACTGGTGCACAATTTGGCGGAGTTGTATCGTAAGGTGTTGTACTTGCCGGATGACCTGTCGATGCCACTGAGTGAGGAGCTGGGCTTGATTGAGAACTATTTGGAAATAGAAAAGATACGACTCGGTGATCGGCTGCAAATTGATATTTCGATTCCCCCCGAACACCAATCGGTCAACATCCCCCCCTTGATGATCGAAACATTGGTCGAAAACGCGATAATACACGGCATAGCCCCCAAAGAGAGCGGCGGGCGAGTCACGATTGCCAGTCGGATCGAGCAACGCCGTTTGGTCGTGGAGGTCGCCGATGACGGAGTGGGATTCGATCCGGAATCGAGCAGCCGCGGATTCGGCTTGGCCAGCGTGGAGCAGCGGCTGAGGTTGTTCTATAAAAATCAGGCGTCATTTCAGGTGTCGTCTACCGCACAAACCGGCACAACCGTCAGATTGGCGGTGCCGGTTGGATAACCCGTTCAAATGGTTGAGGGTCGTGGTTGTCGAGGACGAAGCACTACCCCTGCGTCAGCTCAAGACACTTCTAGCCTCGATTGACCGGGTAGAGCTGGTGGGGGAAGCCAGAACCGGGACAGGGGCAATCGAGTTGATCGAAACGCTTCAGCCGGATTTGGTGTTGATGGACATCGAGCTTCCCGAGCTCAACGGCATCGAGGTGGTCAAACGCCTTCGCACCCGGCCACAAGTGGTCTTCACGACGGCTTACGATCATTATGCGGTCCAGGCGTTTGAATTGGAGAGCATCGATTATTTGCTCAAACCGATCAAAAAGGATCGATTAACCCGGGCGATCCATCGAGCGTTGGGTCAGCGTATTCAACTGGGTCCGGCGCTCGTCGCTTCGTTGGCGCAGTTGTCCAAGCACAGAGCGTACAAAAGTCGCTTTTTGATCAATCGGGGTGACGAGACGTTTTTTATCCCCCACGATACCGTGTATTTTATTCGTTCTGAGGGGGGATACACGTTCATCCATACAGTTGATGACGATCACATCTACGATTCGAGTCTCAAAGAGCTCATCACCGGGCTCGAGCCATCCGCCTTCCAGCAGATCAACCGGAACTGCATCGTCTCAATCGACAAGATAGAGAAGTTGAAGCGGCAGTATCCTCGGGACTACGTTGTGGTCATGCGAAACAAAAAAAGGACTTCACTAAAGATCGCCCGGAACTATCTCGCCTTGCTGAAGAAGAAAATGAATTTCTAACTCGGTTTCGTTTTTCGTTTTGGGGTATGCTAGTGGAGTGGGTCTCTCCGACTCACGGTGAAACACAATATGTACACGGCAATGGGATAAAGGAGATAACGATGTTGTGGGTGAGAAAAGCAATCATCTGTTTCGCGCCGCTCCTCTCCGCGCTGCCACTGGAGAGTATCGCTGCGGCCCCGGAAATCAGACTCGATTCGCGCTCCCGCCTGATTCCCGTCGACGAGACCTCGGCCAAAAAAGTGATTCCCCTTCCGACGGACGGGGTCATTGAGCTCAGTCTGCCGGGCAACCGCTCCACCGGCTTCACTTGGCAGCTCGTCCCACCGACCAACCCCCGGGTAACCCTACTCGGATCCCGCTACCGAAACACCATCCCCGGATTGATCGGTTCGCCGGGGATGCGCACCTTCTACCTCGCCGGCGCAGCCAAAGGCCGAGCACCGCTGGAGCTGCGCTACGTCAAACCGGGTACCGCTGAAGCGGCCGGGCGTATGGTGTTCGTCGTTGAATCGGCGGGCCGATTTGCCGGCACCTTTCACTTTCCCCGACCAAAGAGTCAGATCCCACCGGTCGATCAGACCGGCGATGCGGTCTCATCGCTCCCCGAAAAGTTCAATATCTGCGATGAACCGAACGGCTGCCCAAAGATCAGAAACCAGGGCTCTTGCGGCTCTTCCTGGGCGTTCGGCACGCTGGGCCCCCTCGAGGCCAACATCCTGTGGCAGGATGGGCTCGATCTCGATCTGTCCGAGCAGTTTCTCGTCTCCTGTATGCTGGATGCCAATGGGTGCGGTGGGGGGTGGGCCGCCTTCGATTGTATCACCCACACACCGTGTGCCCAGCACATGGGGATCGATGAGCCGGGGGTTCCGAAGGAGGACGACTTTCCATATGTCGCATCGGAGGTTCCCTGTGACGGCACGTTTCTCGAGCTTTTTAGGGGCCGAGACTGGGGCTTCGTCGAAGAGGAGTTCAGCGTTGCCGGCGTCGAGGCGATCAAAGAGGCGATCTACACCCATGGACCGGTTTGGTCAGCGGTTTGCGGTGGCGATTCGATCGTGAATTGCCAGGGCGATCAGGTGATTACCGAGGGGTGTGACCAAGTGAACCACGCTGTAGTGATCACCGGTTGGAATGAATCCGAAGGGGAGGGGTATTGGTACATGCGCAACTCCTGGGGGCAAGATTGGTGTGACGATGGAAATGCCAAAATTGCCTACGGGGCGAGTCGAATCGGCTACGGCGCCATCTATCTGGTGTACGAACCGGGCGGGGGAGATGCGGATTCCGACTCGGATATGGATGTGGATACCGATACGGATGGGGACACGGACGGGGACACGGACAGCGACGCTGATGCGGACGCGGACAGCGATGGGGACGGTGATACCGATACGGACTCAGACGGTGATGCTGACAGCGACGCTGATGGGGATGCCGATAGCGATAGCGATGGAGACGCGGACAGCGACGTGGATGCAGATGCAGATAGTGACGGGGGTGGCGATGACGATGACGATGACGGTGGCAACTCTATCGATGGCATCAGCTGGGGGTGTCGGTTGATCGCGCTTCAGCACGTCGTTTCCCGTTCAATGCTGGCGGAGATCATCTCAATCCTGCTAAGCTAGGTTTTTTTCACAGTGCTGTTGAGCTCTCGATGAGAAATCTGAAGCTGAGAACCAAGTACCTACTGGTGTTGAACGGGGTCATCCTGACGATGTGGACGGTCTACGCCGCCTGGAGTCTCCACAAGACTGAGGAGCAGTTCATGAGCGCCGAGGTGGGCTCGTTGCGGCATCTGGCGATTGGACTGGGGCTGTTGGTCGAGCACCACTTGGAAACCCACGGATCGGTGATCGAGCTGACCGACGAAATCGATTCACTGCGACCCCACCAATCTGGGCTCGATATTATGCTGATCGACGACGCCTTTGTCGTCCGCTTGGCTACCCAGGAAGATCGGATCGGCAAAAAGTGGTTCGAAGAAAAAATAAAGCAGGTGTTCCGCGGTCATCGCGACGGGGTGGTGACCGACAAGGAGCATCAGCACGGGGGACGTCGAGCGATAGATATCACCGTTGGTGTGCGCAGCAAAGGGGGAGAGGTGGTGTACGTCGTGCACATCGCCCGCTGGCTCGATCATCTGAGTGGAGCGCTCAACACGCTGCTCATCTCTCACGGTTTGTTCGCCCTGGCCATGTTGCTCGCCGTGGGGGCGGCGGTCAATTTGCTGACCTATCTCATCGTGCTGCGGCCCCTGCAGTCGATGAGCGCCGAACTGAACGAGACCGGATGGCTGTCCAGTCGATCGGCTCAGCGAACCGGCAACGAGATTGAGAGCGTCCACGCGTCGCTGCACGACGCCATCGGTCAGATCAACCGGCGCACCAGCGATCTGCAACAGCGCTTGAAGCGATCCGAGCGATTGGCCGTGATCGGACAGATGGGCGCCGCCTTGGCCCATGAAATTCGCAATCCCCTGCATATCGTCCGCGGGACCGCCGAGACGATGCAGCGTCGGCTGCCCGAAGGGGGAGAATTTGCCGCTGATATCAAGGAAGAGGTCGATCGGGTCGAACGGCTCATTGAAGAGCTGCTGCACTACACCCGACAAGCCGAACCCCAGTTCGAGGAGGTCGATGCCGGGGCCTTGCTCGAAAGTGTGCGCGAGCGGGTGGAAAAGTCGGTGGTGAATATCGACGGGCGGCCATTGACGATCGACATCGAAGCCCGTTCGACCCCGATCGAACTGCAGGCGGATCCGGTGATGATGGAACAGGCGCTGACCAATCTGGTGATCAATGCCATCGAAGCCTCACCGGCGGGGGAGCCGATTCAGCTGGTGGTCAGTGAGGGGGCC
The DNA here is from genome assembly GCA_028278265.1 of Myxococcota bacterium. GTDB lineage: Bacteria > Myxococcota_A > Polyangia > JAAYKL01 > JAAYKL01 > JANQET01. The sequence continues at coordinate 42,962 of JANQET010000442.1, read as the reverse complement.
GAGGGAGAGGTGGTGTTTGACGTGATCGACTCCGGCACGGGCATCGCCGAAGAAGACATCTCGCGAGCGACCGAGCCCTTTTTCACCCGAAAGGCCAGAGGGACCGGCCTCGGCTTGGCTGTGGTCGAAAAAATTGCCGATCTCCACGATGGAAATCTGACCTTGCACCGGCGAGACATCGGCGGTACACGAGCAGAGTTCGCTGTGTCTAACCACCCGGAAAGGATGCCCCGTTGAGCAAGATACTCGTCGTCGATGACGAACCCAAGAGCGTCAAGTTGCTGCGCTTGCGGCTGGAGGAAATGGGCCACCAATTGTCCAGTGCCGGTGCGCTCGAAGAAGCCAAGCACAAACTGAGCAGTGAGTTGTTCGACTTGCTGATCACCGACGTGCGTTTGCCCGACGGGCTGGGCACCGAGTTGGTCACCTTCGGCAAGAATCAAAACTCGTCGATGCCGGTGATCGTGATCACCGCCTACGGCACGATCCAGGACGCGGTGGAGGCGATGCAGGCGGGCGCTGCGGATTTCGTACAGAAGCCGTTCGAGCTCGAGGCGATGGCGATGCTGGTCAAACGGGCGCTCGACTCGGCGCGCATCCGCGATGAGCACTCCTACCTAATGGATCAGATGTTCGCCGGGGATAAGGAGGTGATTCTGGTCGGCTCTTCGGCACCGATGCAACAGGTTCGCGAGCTGGTGGATAAAGTGGCGGTCAGCCGTTCGATTGTGTTGTTGTCCGGGGAGAGCGGTACCGGCAAGGAGCTCGTTGCACAAGCGATTCACAGCCATTCGACTCAACGGGACCACCCGCTGATCAAGGTCAACTGCCCCGGTATTCCGGCTCAACTGTTCGAGTCCGAACTGTTCGGTCATATGAAGGGATCGTTCACCGGGGCGTTCGAGACCCGCAAGGGTAAGTTCGAGCTGGCCGGCAAGGGCAATATCCTGCTCGACGAGATCTCGGAGATTCCCCTCGAGCTGCAGTCCAAGCTGCTGCGGGTGATCGAGGATCGAAATTTCAACCGAGTGGGGGGGACAGCCGAAATCCGCGTAGAGGCCCGCATCATCGCTGCGACCAATCGGGACCTGGCCAAGATGGTGCAAGAGGGCCAGTTCAGAGATGACTTGTTCTACCGGCTCAACGTCTTTCCCATCGAGCTGCCGCCGCTGCGCGTGCGCAAAGGGGATATCGCCGAGACCGCGCTTCATCTGCTGCGGCGGATCGGTCCGGCCTGCGGTCTGGATGCCCACGAAATAAGCGACGAGGCACAAGCGGCGCTCAAGGGATATCATTGGCCGGGAAATGTGCGGGAGCTGCGCAACGTGCTCGAACGGGCGATGGTCATCGCCGGCGGGGGGACCATCGAAATCGATCACCTGCCGCTAGAGATTCAGGAGGTGACCGCCATTGCGGCAGGGGACGGCTTCGCCTCGCAAGTCGACGCATACAAAAAATCACTGCTCATCGATACATTGCGCTCAACCGGCTGGAGCAAGAAGAACGCCGCCCAATCACTGGGCCTGAGTCAACGGGCATTGAGCCACTACGTCACCAAGTTCCAGTTGGACGACCATCGGGATTGACGCTTCGAAGGATCTGGTTGATCGATTACTGGTTTACGATTTTCGTAATTGTGTTTTACAGCATCCGTAATTTTCTTTTCTATTTAGAACCGCAAATCTGAACAATACGCATCTTGGCTTTGGCATATTTTCTGCTACGTGCAGCCGCCAATGTTGAACTCGTTGATCTGTAGCAACCCATTCACTTTCAGTCATCAGCCGTTGACCGTTCGAGGAGGTATTCTTTGAGCCGTTGTGTTCCTTTTATCGTAAATCTTTTTGGTTTTATGTTGATGGATTTCGTCGCAGTTGCCCAAACAGACCGCCCGACACCAGCGGATGAAACAAAAGGGCAACCCGCTTCGAGCGACGAATTGACGGCAGCACCCCAATCGAGTGGGGCCGCCGCCACCGAGCGCGCCGAGGATTTGGCGCGGATCGAAAAGCTGGAAGCACAAGTGGCCGAACTCACTGCCCAGGCCGAAGAGGACGAGCTCCAGGCGATTATCGCCGAAGCCGAAGCCGAGGCCAAGGCGCCCGAGGACGAGGATAAACCAGAGGAGCGGGAGTTTCTCTGGGGCGCCCTGGCGCTGCAGAAATTGAATCCCGAAATCAGCGTCAGCGGGGATGTCCTGTTGGGTGTGATCATCGACCGAACCAAGTTCTATGCCGGGGTGGACGATCGCAGCCAGTTCGCCCTGCGCGAGGTGGGATTTCAAATCCAGCACGTGTTGGATCCCTACTCGATGTTCAAGGCGGCGATCAATTTTTACCCGGAACCCACGCCCGGGGTGCAGGTCGAAGAGGTGTACATGACCTGGTTCGGCATCTTGCCCTCGTTATCGCTCACGGTGGGGCGCTTCCGGCAAAACTTCGGTATCATCAATCGCTGGCACGGCCACGACCTGGACCAGACCAATTATCCGCTCGCGATGACCGGGACGCTCGGCGACAACGGGCTCAATCAAACCGGCTTTGTGCTCAAGTGGTTCATGCCGCCGATCGTCGCCCACGCCAACGAGCTGACGATCGAGATCACCAACGGCGAAAACGAAACCCTGTTTGCCGGCGAGTTTTTTAGCATTCCCACAGCGATGGCCCATCTGAAAAACTACTACGACCTGAGCGAGGACACGTATCTCGAGCTCGGGCTGAGCGGGATTTGGGGGATGAACAACAAAAGGGGCTTCATCGACACCACTGATCGCTTGGCCGATGAGGATTGGCGCCAGACAATCGCCGCCGGCGCCGATCTGACCATTCACTGGTCGCCTGCCGAGCGGGCCAAGTACACGTCGTTCACCTGGCGCACCGAGGGCTACTTCGTGCGCAAGGAGACGACAGACGACCTGGAAGATATCGCCACTGGCTGGGCCGAGAGCGACCGGGAGAGAATTTCCTGGGGGGCCTTTTCCTATCTTGATTATCAACTCGGCGCGAGCTGGTACATCGGGGTGCGCGGGGACATCGTCCTGCCCACGGTTCGCGTCAACGACCGACTCGCCTGGGACGTGGTGCCCTATGTCACGTTCTGGCAGAGCGAATTTGTCTACCTCAGGCTGGAGTACCAATACGGGGCACGCCTGCCCTTCACGCGACCGGATGGAACGCTCGGGCGGCGAACAGACAACCGGGTGATGCTGCAGATCGATTTTGCGGCTGGGCCCCACAAGCACAAGAAATATTAACCACTCAACGGTGAGGAGAATGATTATGAGAATCAATGCACTGCTTATCGGCCTCGTGATTTGCGTCGCCGGAATGGGTCCCGCATCAACAGCGTGGGCCGGAAAATTGAAAGTTGTCGTCACTTCGTCGGCCTACAAGTCCATTGCCGAATACGTGGGCGGGGACAAAGTGGAGGTGAGCTACATTGTCCGCGGAAACCAGGACCCCCACATCGTGCGTCCCAAACCGAGCCTGGCGGTCACCCTGAGCAAGGCCGATCTGTTCGTCGCCACGGGAATGGATTTGGAGATGTGGGCGCCGGCCCTGGTGGATATGTCGAACAATCCCCATATTCGCAGCGGGCAAAAGGGCTATGTCTCGGCCAGCGCCGGAGTGAGCATCAACGAAGCGCCGGTCACGGTGAGCCGCGCCGAGGGGGACGTGCACATCTACGGCAATCCGCACATTCACACCAGTCCGCTCAACGGTAAAACGATCGCCGAGAACATCTGTACCGGCCTGAAGAAGAACGCACCGGAGCACGCTGACTTTTTTGAGCAGAACCTCGAGCGGTTCAAAGAGGAGATCGATCAGCGCACCTTCGGTAGAAAATTGGTGGAAATGATCGGCGGCAAGACCCTGACCAAGCTCGCCCAACGGGGCAAATTGATCCCCTTTTTACAGAGCAAGTCCTACAAGGGAACACTGCTGGTGGAGCACCTGGGCGGCTGGATGAAAAAAGCGCTTCCCCTCCGGGGAAAAAAACTGGTCGCCTACCACAAGAATTGGACCTATTTCACCGAGCTGTTCGGCCTCGAGATCGTCGAGTACATGGAGCCCAAGCCCGGTATCCCACCCACGCCGGGCCACGTGGCGCTGGTGATCGACAAAATGAAAAAGGCCAACATCCGCGTGATGCTGGCGGCCAATTACTTCGATGTGGGCAAGGTCAAATCCGTGGCCGGCCGGGTGAACGCGATTCCCGTGGTCATCGCCCTGGCCCCCGGTGGAGAGCCGGGAATGGACACCTTTTTCGACCAGTTCGACATGTGGCTCGATCGGCTGGCCAGCGCGTTCGACAAAACGGCAGGATAACGAGAGATGAATATTTTCGACATCATGGCCGCCCCTTTTGCCGAGTGCATGGTGCTGGTGGCGATTCACACTTACCTGGGGATTCACGTGCTGCGGCGACGGGTCATCTTCGTCGACCTGGCGTTGGCCCAGACCGCCGCCCTGGGGACCACGGTAGGGTTCCTGTTCGGCATTATGCCCGACACCACCGCGGCGCTGATTTTCTCGATGATTTTTACTTTTGTCGGTGCGGCGATTTTCGCGTTGACGCGCATTCGCGGTGAGCGGGTGCCCCAAGAGGCGGTAATCGGTCTGTTCTACGCGATTATGGCGGCTTCTGCGGTATTGGTGGTTCAAAAGACCCATGGGGCTGAGCACATGGACGACATCCTGGTGGGCAGCATCCTGTGGGTCAAGTGGGCGGACGTGGGGATCGCGGCGGCAGCATATGCGTTCATCGGTGTGGTGCACTACATCTTTCGCAAACAGTTTCTGCTGATTTCGGAAAACCCCGACGAAGCGTACAAACGCGGGATGAACGTCAAGGCTTGGGATTTTTTGTTCTATCTGACGTTTGGATTCGTCATCTCGTTCTCCGTGCGCGTGGCCGGAGTATTGTTGGTCTTTGTCTTCCTCGTGGCCCCGGCGATCATGGCCTTCATGATCACCAATCGGCTCAAGCCCCAATTGTTGATCGGCTGGACCATGGGGACCATCGTCACCGTTTTGGGGCTGTTGATTTCGTTCGTCGCCGACCTGCCCAGCGGCCCGACCGTGATCTCGTTCTACGGGATTGTCTTGGTCATCGGTGCGCTGGCGGTCTACATCTATCGGGCCCAACAGAAGTTGCTTGTGACTCGCTGGATCGGGATAGGATCGGCGCTCACCGCCGCAGCCGCGGTGGGAATTTTTGGTGTGGGCAGTTGGCTCTCCAATACGTCGCTGGCGCAAAGCGAGCACCACCATCACGCGGCCCATCAACACTCCGCCGAGATCAAGAGCGTCGCGTCCAACGTAGAGGTTCGACTTGCCGGCGCAACCGACGAGATGAAGCAGTGGTTCAACGGCACCGTGACCCCTGAGGTGATCGCCCGCTATGCCGAACAAGAGGATCACGATTCCCGCCTTGAGATGATTCGCGGCGAGGTTGAAACAGATGTCAAACAGGGGCTGGCTTTGCTGGTCCATTTTCTGGACGTGGAGCGCCCCTCCCTCTTTTTCAGGAGCGAGGCAGCCGATCTGTTGAAGCAAAAATCGGGCAGAGATTTCGGCTACGATCCCCAAGTCGGTCGGGGAAAAAACAGAGCCGCCCTGCAAGCGATGCGCAACGAGTTGTTCAAGGGAGACGCACCGCCAGTGGGTGCGTCCGACTGATCGGCGCTCGCAGTCGATCGTTTGGATATACTTCGAGTTAGAGGAGGCGAGAAATCGTCTCTAGGATGATCGATGATTGTTGGGCGCGGCCCGCTGTTGTGCAACCACATCCCCCCTGATCGTCGTCTGACGAGTCGTCATCATCGTCGCCGTCTGCGTCACTGTCGCTGTCCGCATCGCTGTCGCTGTCGCTGTCACTGTCTCCGTCCCCGTCTCCATCCCCATCTCCATCGCCATCACTGTCACTATCACCGTCGCTATCGCTGTCACTATCGCTGTCACTGTCAGAATCGGCATCACTGTCACTGTCGCTGTCGCTGTCACTATCGGTATCACTGTCACTGTCGCTGTCCCCGCCGGTGTCGTCGTCGCAGTCACTGTCAGGAGTATCTTCCCAGATCTCCACGTCGTCGATGTTCCAGCCGCAGCCCTGCCAACCCGAGTCGGTCGACCCCATGGTCCAGCGGATGTAGACCGTGTCCTCCCCGTCGGCCCATTCGGAGATGTCATACTCCATGCGCATCCAGGTGCGGTCGACCACATTGTCGCCGGTGGTCCAGACCTCCTGCCAGCTCGATTGATCCGTGCTGATCCGGACATAGGCGTGATCGTACGGCTCTCCTTCAACTCCCAGCCAGCGCCAGAACCTGAGGACGGTGTCGCTCATTCCAGAACAATCAATCGCGGTCGTGGTCAGGTGTTCTTCGCTGATGTTCTGTGCGTAGTCCCCGTTGAGGTTGTAACCGTAAATGTTCTCTCCGGTGAAACCGGCGGTCGGATCCGGGTAACTGGTACCGCCCCCTTGTCCGGTGGGTTTGCCGTAAGCCCACTGGCCGGTCGTGGTCCAGCCCGGGTCGTCATCAAAGTTGAAGCTGTACTTCAACTCACCGCTCTCCACCCGCAGGACAACCATGCGGGTCACGTCTCCGTCGCTGTCCGCAGTGTTCCTGAAGTTCACTTTTGCTTCATAGATACCCGAGTCGAACACCTCGGCATCACCTGTCAGGGTAAAGGTGATCGTTTCGCTCCCCGAGCCGTCCAATGTCCCCGAGGAGGGGTCGGCCTCGAGCCAGTTCTCGTCAATTTCAATTTCATAATCGATATCGCTGCTGGTGTTGTTGTCCAGGGTATAGGTCAGCTCCTCGGGATCGAACGGCCCACAGTGGGGACCGATGAAGACGTGATCGTATCGCGGCGAAACGGCAAATCCCTTCTCACCCACATATTCGACCCAGGCGGCGCTGCTGCCAATTTTCGATACACCGTACCCGATGCGGCAGTAACCCGATTCGCCCCAGCTGGCGCCCCAGGAGTTGCGCATGTACCAGTGACCCTCGGGCTCGTTCCAGCCGGTGAGCACCACCGCGTGGTTGGTGTTCTCGCACCCCTCGGTGAGGATACCCCCACTATAGGACTGCAAATCCGAACCGGCGCAGCAGGCCACATAGATCGGGCCGTGGCTGTAAATCGCTTCCTTGATCGGTTCTACCTCGTTGGGCACCGTGCCCCAATCCTCGGCCAGGTATTCCCGCGGGTATGAACCGCTGCACGAAGAGTTGGAACCGGTGTAGGGAAAGGTGGACTCCAACGGGCAACCCGGACCACCCCCATCCGCGGCATCTTTGTAGACAAAATGACCGAAGGCGTAGTTGCCGCCACTGCAGCCGTTGTTGTCCTCAGAGCAGGAGACGAGGAACTGCTCGGAGAGATCCGGGTTGCCCCCCTCTTCGGCTTTGATTTGGTTCTCAAAGGCACCCACATTGGCAAAGGCCCAGCAGCTGCCGCACGACCCTTGATTTCTCACCGCAGTACAGCCGGGGTCGTCGCACCAGTTGAAGGTTTCCGGTAGTTGGGAGGCGGGATCGCCGGTGAGTCGGGGCTTTTTAATCGACTTTTTCGGCGGCAGTTCGAACGCTCCCCGGTAGGGGCCTGCGACCTTAAAACGAAACGTTATGCGCTTTTCGAACTGTTTGGCGTGAAATTGCTTGTAGCGCAACTCGAGGGCCGCTTCCCCCGCCGCAGCCCCGCTGATGAAAACACGCGTCTTACCGGGGGCACCGAGCACTCCGGGCTGTTCCTGGATGAATCGCTTTCCCAGGATGTTGAGTTTGGGGCTCTTCGGGGTTGCCGCTTCCCAGTCGTAGCCGGTGGAGATATTGGCCTCGAGCTCGACAATGGCGACGGTATCGACGGCCAGGGGAATGACCTGCCCGGCCTGGGTTGCCGTATATACCATACTCTTCGCCTCGGTCTGCTTCACCGGCTGGGCCGTGGCCGACCAGACGATCGCTGGTATGCAGATCGATAGCGAAACTACAGCTAACCATGCACTTGGTGTGCAATTTGATGCAGTTCTTCTTGTCATACTGCTCTTCCTTTCACACTTGGAGTGACCAAGTGGATTGTCTAAAGAGATGATTTTGCAGATTTTTTTACTTACGCTCGAATATACAAAAGAGTAAATCCCAGTGTAAAGCTGGAATTGTAATAAAAGATGATTATGTCGCTTCATTTTGACAATTTGGCCCCCTTGGACTAGGGAGGTCAGGGTTAGTTCCCGCTTTTACCGTGTCGGTTTTGCGCCGAGGGGTTGACCGTGGGGGAAGATCGCGGGAGGATTCGCCTCGATAGGAGAACGCGAGCATGAATAAGGAAATTCGGATAGCGATTGCGGGCGTGGGCAATTGTGCCAGCGCTCTAGTTCAGGGACTGGAGTACTACCAGCATACCGACCCGGCCACCTCAGCCGGACTGATCCACACCGAACTCGGCGGTTATCGTGCACAGGACGTGCGCGTGGTAGCCGCTTTCGATATTGATCGACGCAAAGTGGGCCGTCCGCTTCACCAAGCCATTTTTGCCGAGCCCAACTGTACGACCGTGTTTCAGCGGGAGCTCGGCGATTCGGGCGTCACGGTTCAAATGGGGCCGGTGCTCGACGGGGTGGCCCAGCACATGAAAGATTACCCGGACAACCGCGCCTTTAGAGTCGCCGATGTTCCGCCGGTCGATGTGGCCCAGGTGCTGCGCGAGGCCAACGCCGAGATCCTGGTGTGTTACATGCCGGTCGGTTCAGAGCAGGCAGTCCAATACTATGCCCGGGCCTGCCTCGAGGCGCGGTCGGCGATGGTCAATTGTGTGCCGGTTTTCATCGCCTCCCATCCCGAATTTGCCGAGGAGTTTCACAAACGGGGCTTGCCGATCATCGGCGACGACATCAAGAGCCAGTTCGGCGCGACCCTGTTGCACCGAATCATTGCCCGAACCCTGGCCGATCGAGGGATTCGACTGGATCGCACCTACCAGCTCAACACCGGCGGCAACACCGATTTCCTGAACATGCTGGAGCAAACCCGGCTGGTGACCAAGCGCATCTCCAAGACCGAATCGGTGCAGTCCCAGCTCGACGAGCGCCTGGCCGACGAAAATATCCACATCGGCCCATCGGACTACGTGGCCTGGCAAAACGACAACAAAGTCTGTTTTCTACGGGCCGAGTGGCGCGGGTTCGGTGACGTGCCGATGCACCTCGAAGCCCGCCTGTCGGTCGAGGATTCACCCAATTCCGCAGGAATCGTGCTCGATGCCATTCGCTGTGCCAAGCTGGCGCTCGACCGGGAGATTGCCGGGCCGTTGACCGCAGCCTCGGCCTGCATGATGAAACATCCCCCCAAACAAATGCGCGACGCCGACGCCTTCGCCGCCCTCGAGCGGTTCATCGAGGGCTCCGAGCGCTAGTAGTCCCAAAACAAGCGAAGGCTGTTACTGCGAGCGCTGAGATGCCCGAACCTCGTTTATTTTGGATCAGTGTTTCAGTAGCTCGCCGATCTTCTGCGCCAGTCGCTCCCGGCGGAACGGCTTTTGAATGAACCCTTTGGCCCCGTCGCTGAGCAGGCGCTGGGCCTCCCCGTCAATACTGTATCCAGAGGCGATGAGCACGGCGACCTTGGGGTTGATCGCCTTTAGGGCGTCAAATGTTTCGGGTCCGCTCATCACCGGCATGACAATATCGAGGATGACGAGATCGATCGATTCTCCATTCACGCGGTAGTGCTCCACCGCTTCGGCACCGTTGGAGCTGGTGCTCACCACGTAACCCATGTCCTCGAGCATCTGGGCGATCACCTCGCGAATCGTATCTTCATCGTCGACGAGCAGAATGTGGCCTGTATGGTCGATGACGGCCGGTTGGGATACCAAGACATCGATCACGTCCACATCCCGGTCGACCAATGGCAGGAAAATCTCAAAGCTCGTCCCCACGTCGACCTTGCTCTCGAAATTGATGATGCCCTTGTGGTTTTCGATGGTGCCGTAAACCGCAGCCAGCCCCATGCCGGTACCCTCGCCCGGGCCCTTGGTGGTAAAGAAGGGCTCGAAGATGTGGCGCCCAGTCTCTTCGTCCATTCCGATGCCCGTGTCTTTGATGCACAATTTCACGTGAGGCACCATGGAGACCGGGCGCAATGTGGACTGTTCGTCAAAATCGACGATTTCGGTCGTAAAGAGCAGCTGACCGCCTTTGGGCATGGCGTCCCGGGCGTTGAGCGCAATATTCAGGATGGCGTTTTGGAGTTGGGTCGGATCCCCGTCAATGGTCGACGGATCGGCGTTGAACTCGTGATTGATCGTTATCTTTTTGTCGATGCTGTGTTTGAGCAGGGATATCACCTCGAAGATGATGAGGTGAATATCCAACACCGCGGTGAGGTATTTTCCCTTGCGCGAAAAGGCGAGGAGCTGCCCGGTGAGATCCGAGGAGCGCCTGACCGCCTGGATGATGTTGTCCACATAGCGGGTCAGTCGCTCTTGGGAGCTCACCTCTGAGCGCAAAATCTCCGCGTACCCCAGAATGCCGCCGAGTTGGTTGTTGAAGTCGTGGGCGATGCCGCCGGCCAATTGACCGACCGCCTCCATCTTTTCGGCGTGTCGGCGTTGGTTTTCGACCCACTTGCGCGAGGTGATGTCGCGGGTGAATTCATAGAAGCCGATGAGCTCTGAATCCTCTGTGATCGGGTGGTATGAGGTCTCGAAATGGCGGACCCCTTCGGACTCGGATGCTTCGCGCTTGTACTCCACCCGAAATTTCTCTTTGTTCGAGACCCGGGCGCAGAGCGCCATCCGCCATTGCCGGGTCTCTTCATCGGCGATCAGGCTGTAGGGATTGTTCTCCGTACTCACCTCGATGTGATAGATATTCTCGATCATCGACGCGTAAGCGGAATTCCAGACCATCGGCCGGCCTTCCTTGTCCGAGATCAGCACGCACTCGTCCATGTTTTCGATGATCGCCTGCAGGTTGGCGTGATACTCGAGCAGCTTCTCCCGGGTTTTCTTGTGCTCGGTGGTGTCGAGGATGATGCCGGAGATCTGGGTCAGGTTGCCGTGCTCGTCGTAGTGGCCTTCGGACGTGGACACGATGGACGCGATCTCCCCGTTCTCCAACATCAATCGACCTTCGAAGGAGTACTGTTCCCGGTTGCTCAGCGCCTCCTCGATCCACTTGTTGTGGAGCTCCCGATCCTCGGGGACGAACTGGTTCATCACCGATTCGATGGTCGGGGAGAAGGTCTCCCGGTCCAGACCGAAGATGCGGTACACTTCGTCGGTCCATTCGACCAGCCCGGTGTCGAGGGTCCAGATCCAACTCCCCATGTGGGCCAATCGCTCCGCATTGGCCATGCTCTTCATTTTCTTTTCGAGACACCTGTTGTCTGCCCTGGCCTGGGCGAGCTCCCGCTGCTGCTCGCGCACCAATCGCTCGAGTGCTTCATAGGTGGGTTTTGGGTCTTTTGGACGATCGGTCATCTTATCCCAGAAAACGACAACTTATTTCAATCGGCGATGATTTTGGTTTTTCAATATAAATGTCGATTGAGTAATCTTGACGCAAAATTGACTTGTTGTCGACCGCTGAAAGCGGTTGTCACGGGACCCCAGAAATTGGATTTTGATCTTTGATATGAGCTGTCCTATAAGATGCCGTTGGTTAACAAAGGTGCTCAAAAGAGGTGGTCATGGTGCTCGAAAAGGTGACGATTGAAGCGTGCGTCAATTCCGTCGAATCGGCGATCGAAGCGCAAACCGGCGGCGCACAGCGGGTCGAGTTGTGCGATAATTTGTACGAAGGGGGAACCACCCCGAGCTACGGCGCTATTGCCCTGGCGCGGGAATACCTGAAGATCGATCTCAACGTCATCATCCGGCCCCGGGGCGGCGATTTTTGCTACTCAAACGTCGAATTCGATATCATGAAATCCGATATTCAGACCGCCAAAACCCTCGGCGTCGACGGCATCGTGATTGGCATTCTGGACGCCGATGGCACTGTTGACAGTGAGCGGTCAAAGCGGCTCATCGAACTGGCGGCGCCGCTAAAAGTGACCTTTCATCGGGCCTTTGACGTAACCGCCGATCCGTTCGGCACGCTGGAAGAGCTGATTGATTTGGGTGTGCATCGCATTCTGACGTCAGGCCAACAGCCGTCCGCGACCCGGGGTATCGACCTGATCGCCCAGTTGGTCGAGCAGGCGGGCGATCGGGTCGTCATCATGCCCGGCGTGGGCGTCGATCCAACCAATATCGCCGGTCTGATCAAGAAGACGCGGGCGTCTGAATACCACGTCCTGGCGCAAAAGCAGGTCCCCAGCCCGATGGAGTATCGCAATCAAGAGGTGTTCATGGGCACGGATCCCGAGTTTCCCGAATACGATATCATCTCCACTGACGCGGAGCAGATTCGCATCATCTGCCAAAAAGCCGGCCAGACCGTCGAATCGTTGCGTTGATTCGCTTTTCTACCCCCCATTGCTCGACAAATATCGGCAAAGCGATTAGCACTGTCGTATGATGCGTGTGCTTGTTTCCATATTGGCGGTCGGATTGCTCATTGCGTTGCACGAACTGGGTCACTTCGCTGCGGCGCGACGGATGGGGATGAAGGTCATCCGATTTTCGGTCGGTTTTTTCTTTCCCCTGGCCAAGTGGGTCTCCAAGAAGTCGGGCGTGGCGTACCAGATTGGCGCGGTCCCGTTGGGTGGATTCGTTCAAATCAAGGGAATGAATCCGTTCGAGGAGGGGGCGTACGAAGACGCGGATTCCTACGCGGCCAAGCCGGCCTGGCGGCGGGCGATTGTCATCGTGGCCGGTCCGGCAGCCAATTTTCTGGTCGCCTGGTTCCTCTTTTTTTGCCTCTACCTGGTCGGTCATCCCGAGCCGGTCGACAAAGCGGGGATCGGCTTCACCGTCGAGGGGGGGCCCGCACAGACCGCCGGCCTCGAAGCCGGGGACGAGATATTGAGTGTCAATGGCCAGCCCCTGTCGACCTGGAAGGAGCTGGTCGAACAACTCCAGGCCCATCCGGGCAAGGAGATCTTGCTGGAGGTCAAGCGCCAGGAGAGCCGGCGGTCGATTCCGATCACGCCGCGAGATGACAACGGGGTGGGCAAAATCGGCATCGGTCAGCCCACGCAGAGGGTCTCCTTGGCCCCGCACACGGCGGCATTGGCCTCTGCGGTGCGTTGCGGACAGCTGGCCGCGGGGGCCGTGGTGGGACTGGTGGGTTGGATTTCAGGTACCATGGGGGAGGTCACCCCGGTCGGACCGGTGGGTATCGTGGAGATGGCCGCCGAGGCGTTGAGCACCGGATTCAGGGAGTTTCTGGCCCTTGTCGCCTACCTCAGCGTGATGCTCTTTCTGTTCAACCTGTTTCCCCTTCCCGCGTTGGATGGGGGGCGGGGGATGTTCCTGATGTTCGAGGTCATCTCCCGACGACGCGTCAATCGTAAAGTGGACGCAGCGGTCAATACGGTGGGTTTCTTTCTGTTGATTGGGTTGCTGCTGCTGATTACGGCAAAAGAGGTATTCGGGTTGTTCTAGCTCAGCTGAGCGCTTCGAGATACTGTTTGAGCGTGGCCCGATGCTCCGGGGTGAGATCCTGAAATCGGGCACCGGCGGCGTAGCCGGATTCATCCCGCTCGGCACACCAGATGATCTGTGCTTTGAGGTTCAACGGCTCGATGTCCGGATCTTCGATCCCGTCGGCGGTCAGAAAGAGCGATACCCCGACGGTGGATCCTTCCTCGAGCCCGTTGTCCATATCCAGGCAGACGCCGGTATCGCTCAGGTTGCGGGTGAATGCGGTGAGGACCGCGCTCGGCGTGTACACTTCGGCCGAGACCTCGACGTCAAATCTGGCCGCTTTGCGTTGTTCGATTAAGCCCATACTCACCTCGGTTTCGCTCGGTTCTTTTCTAAATTGCGCGTAAGCAAGCCTCCTGTCAAGGCATCGATGGTGGCGGTCAACTCTTCGATCTTGAGCCTAAGCTCGGTGAGCGCGAGCAGGTCGGTCGGCGGGGCCAGCCGGGCCACCAGCTGCAAACGTCGACGCTCGAAATAGTACCCGGTCAATGCGGTGAGCAGCGATTCGCGGCGGGCGGCCCGGTCGGCCAAGGCACCATAAACACGGACCTCATCGGGATTGAAAATCAGCTCGTTCAAGTACCACTGGGCCGAGACCTGAAAACCCAAGTCCCGGTCCGTATCGGCGGCCCACCGGTCCGGCTTGACCTGGTAGCGATCGAGTTGCTCGTTTCGCTTCATATCGTGGTCGAATACCAGCCTGAGTACGGGCAGCAGGGCGGCCCGGTTGGGCGCCTTCGACCAGGACGCCGCTCGGTCCACATCCGCGTCGGCAAACCGCAGAGCCGCCCGCTGCAAGGCTGCCAGATCGGGTTCGTGGCGCAGCTCGGCCAGGGCTTGATCGAGGGTCTGGACGAGCTGTTCGGGGGAGGGAGCGGGGGCCTGGTGTTCCGCGGCCGGAGGTACCGTTTCCTCTTCCAATTGGGGGGCGGCCGTCGGTGGCTCGACGTTGATCTCCGGTGCTTCCTGGGCACGTGATGGTGCGACCGCGAGAGTCGCGATCAATAGGGTATACATTGTCATTGTCGTTTTCATGGGTGCTCCTCGATAGTGACTGGAGGGGTTGTGTGTAAACGGATCAATTCTGTCTGTTTCAGGGATTCGATTCGAGTATCGATGGCATGGGCCAGATCGGCCGGTTGTCGGGATGCGTCCCGGCGGGCGAGCCAGAGGGCGCGCATCTTCTGTGCAGTGCGACGGCGAAGGGCTTGGTACTGTTGTTGCCGCTCCCGGCAACTCGTTCGGTTCACCGGTGACCACTGCCACGCCAGATCGAGGCCAATAAAGCGCTCGGTTGTCTGCTGGGTTTGCAAAAGCCAGTCGGGCAGGGTGCCCTGTTGGTCCCTCCCTCGATCCAGTCGAAAGAAGATTCGCGCCCGGGGTAACATCCAATGAAATCGGTCCGGGCAGGGGGGAGGACCGACCTCGGACTCGAGCCGTTGCAGGGCCCGGGACAGCGCGGTTTCGAACCGCCCTTGAGAGGCAGCTGGCCGGCGCACCGAAGACGACGCGGTTCGAGGTGGGACAAGCCCTGCGGCAGTGCCCCGCCAGATCAGGCCCTGTGCATCAGCTGCCACCGCGCGTATGGCAACGGGCTGCCAACCCAATGGGGTGCGTGCGGCCCAGTTGGTGTCCGCGCTCTCGAGCCAAACCGTGCCCTCTCCATCGACCACCACTCGAATCCCCCCCGGTCTGACCGACCAGAGCCGCACGGCTGCCCTGCCCGGAGACCACCGGCTGAGCGCATTGTCGGACAATACTAGGAGGGTTTCCGTCGTTCGATCCCAAGCAACGGCCCGGACCGATCCGAGGGGATAAAGTCGCACCGTCCCCGTGTCATGGGGAGCGCCCGGATGGATCAGCCACACCCCTTGGGGAGAGGGGATGGCCAGCGCGTCACCCTCGCCGACGGGAACCGGGATACCACCACCGGGGAGGGGCTGACGGGAAGCGATGGTTCGATAGTGCTGCGCGGGATCCAAGCGCAGTAACTCATCTCCGGCCGTGGCGAAAACCCGCCCGTGACGATCCACCGCGACCCCCTTGAGCTCTGGGAGCGGGCGCCGTGAGATGAGTCCCTGATCCGGTCCGCTGATGAACAGCAGGCCTTCTTTGGCTGCCGCCCATACCCCATGGTCGTTGATCGAGAGGCTGATCGATCGGTGAGCAACCCGGAAGACATCCTGGTGGCGGCTGGGGGGTCGATCCGGGAGTACCGAATCGGATGCCGTCCAAAGGAGCTCTCCGGCGGTATCATCCCAATCAACCGGTTGTTTGGTCGGTCCCGAATCGGCCGCTTCGGAGGGGGGAGGTACCAACCGTCCGTGTCGGTGCCACTGCCGGCCACGGTCCGTTGTAGTGAAAACCACGTCATTTGATAACGTTATGATAATATTTGGATTTGTTGGTGCACAGGCCAGCGCCTGAACCGTACCCGACGGCTTCTCCCCATAGGCGGCCGGACCGCTGCTCAGGATGAGAAGCCATATCGCGATTATTGCCCGATGATCTCTCATGGGCACCCCTATCGGCCGTCAGCTGGATTTTGGTGCTAAAAAAATGCTTTTTTTATCGGCCTTGCTTGAACGCGCCGAGCTGGCAGGGGGAGATTTTGATCTTCAGGGCATCGCAGGCGCGGGCGATCTCTTGTCTGGGAAGGTTGAGTTTTGCGGCAATTTCCCAGGCTGCGGCGCAGGGGAGGCGGCCTTTCACCAGTGCTTGGTCGATCGCCGCTTCGAGCTCCGGGCTTGGCGCCGGCAGGGATTCGGGCGGGCGCTTGACCTTCTTGGTGGGCATGCCGAACAGACCGAGGTCACACCTTATGATGCGAATCTCCATTAAATCGGCGGCGGTGCCCACGTCGCGCATCTCCACCCCCAATTCAGCGGCCAGAGCCGTCCCTTCGGCGCAGGAGAGATGGCCGTCCGGAGCGCGATTGGCGATCGCCCGGGCAACCCGTTCAGCCGGCTTTGCTCCGGCCGGGTGCTTGGCGGCAAAATGGGGTTTTTCGGAATTCTTCATTATTTCATTCTCACTTTATTTTCTTCGTTACGGTTTCACTGTACATCTTTCGGTTCGCCGGCGCCACAAAACCAGTGCGGGTGGAGGTTATTTACCACCCCGCGAAACGCTCGAGAGAAGTTTGGGAAAATTGTCTCAAATAATGACAAATTCTAACAATCGCTGGAATTCCGTGGGGTTGACAAACAAAATAGCGCGTGTTTCGACGTACGTTGTCGAAAATGGGCCCCCATCAGGCCAGATTGGTATTGGAGGAGAATGCGATGAACTCAGTTGCCAATATCGCTGAATTAAAGGCGAAACACACCGTGATTTCGACCTTGGAGTACGAGCCGGCAAAGCTGGAAAAAGGCTACAACCGCAAGTACCTCCGGGTGGATATCGGAACCGGCGAGATTCAAATTCATCCCGTCACCCAGGAGATGATCGACATCTTCATCGGCGGCAAGGGATTTGATCTGCGATTGATGTGGGACGAGGTCAGCCCGACCACCAAGTGGGACGATCCGGAGAACGCCATCTGCATCTCCTCGGGTCCCCTCGGTGGGACCACTTCTTATTCCGGTTCCGGCAAATCGCTGGTGACCTCGATTTCACCGACCACCAGCGCCCCGATTGACAGCAATGTGGGCGGGTACTTCGGTCCGTTCTTGAAGTTCTCCGGATTCGACGCCCTGGTCATTGTGGGTAAATCCGAAGAAGAACGGATTGTCGTGATCGACGGGGCCCGCAAACGGATCACCGTGGAGAACGCTCCGGCAGAAGAGATCGACAGCCACCTGGTCGCCGAGCAGCTGACCGAGATGTACGCCGAAGGTCTGGACGACCTGGCCAATGTGTCGGTGGTATCCGCGGGACGGGGCGCTGAGCACACCCTGATCGGTTGCCTCAATTTCTCCTATTACGACTGGCGGCGGCGCAACGTGCGGCTCAAGCAGGCGGGGCGCGGCGGCATCGGCACCGTGTTTCGCAACAAAAAAATCAAGGCGATTGTAGCGCACACCGCGCCGTGGCGGCCCAAGTGGCGCGTGGCGGTCAATTCCCAAGGAGGTGCGTAGATGGATGTCGCAAAATTGAATGGCATTCTCGATCGATGGAACCGGAACGCGGACTTCCTGATCGAAATTATGCAGGATGTACAGGACGAGTGGCGCTACCTGCCCCAGGATGTGATGAGGCACGTGGCGGACGAGCTGCGCGTGCCCCTGGCCCGGGTCAGTCACGTGGCCACCTTTTACGGCGCCTTCAGTCTCGAGCCCCGCGGCAAGCACGTGGTGCAGGTCTGCCTGGGCACTGCGTGTCACGTCAAAGGAGCGCCTCGGGTGTTGGACGCCATCGCGAGGGATTTGAAGATCGAGGCGGGTCAGACCACGGCGGATCAGCAGTTCACCCTCGAGGGGGTGCGTTGCGTCGGCGCCTGCGGTCTTGCCCCTGTTGTCGCCATCGGTGAAGATCATCACGGGGACGTCTCCCCGGCCGGAGCGAGCAAGTTGATGAGAAAGTACAAGACGAAGGAGGACGGCCATGGCCAGGATTGATCTGAAGAGCCTCGGGGCGGCAGCCAAGGCCGAGCGAGAGCGGCTCGCCCAATACAAAGGGATGCTGATGGTCTGCGCCGGTACCGGTTGTGTCTCGGCCAAGGCGTTCAATATTCGCGACGGGCTCAACGACGCGCTCAAAAAACACAAGCTGGACCGGGACTATCTGGTGGTGGCCACGGGGTGCAACGGCTTCTGTGGTCAGGGACCGATCATGGTCGTGCAGCCCCAGGGCATCTTTTATCAAAAGCTCAAAGAGAAAGATGTGGAGGAGATTGTCGAGTCCCATCTGATCGGCGGCACACCGGTCGAGAAATATCTCTACAAAGATATCTCTTCGGATGCCGTGATTCCCCAGATGGATGACATCCCGTTTTTCTCCAAGCAAAAACTGATCGCCCTGCGCAACAAGGGCCTGGTCGACCCAGAGAGCATCGATTCCTATTTCGAGCGGGAGGGGTACAGCGCCCTGGCCAAAGCGCTGGAGAAGATGCAGCCGCAGCAAATCCTCGATGAGGTCAAACGATCGGGGCTGCGCGGACGCGGTGGCGGTGGTTTCCCCGCCGGGGTCAAGTGGGAGTCCTGTATCGAGGCGGTGGGCAAAACCGAGAAAAAACCGGTGCTGGTCTGCAATGCAGACGAAGGGGATCCCGGTGCGTTCATGGACCGCTCGATCATCGAAACCGATCCCCACACCGTGCTCGAGGGGATGTGCCTCGGGGCGCTGGCCATCGGCGCGGACGAGGGGTACATCTACATCCGCAAGGAGTACCCGCTGGCGCTGACGCGCTTGGAGAAGGCGCTCGCTCAAGCCCGCGAACGGGGACTGCTGGGGAACGGCATTCTCGGGACCGAGTTCAATTTTGACATCACGATCCACCGGGGCGCCGGCGCCTTTGTCTGCGGTGAATCCACCGCCCTGATGGCCTCGATGGAAGGCCGGGTCGGCGAGCCGCGCACCAAGTACATTCACAACGTGGAGTCGGGGTACAAAGAACGGCCCACCGTGCTGAATAATGTGGAGAGCTGGGCCAACATTCCGGTGATCATCGACAAAGGCGGCGAGTGGTTTGCCGGTATCGGTACCGGTGATGTGTCGAAGAATCCGTGGAACGGATCCTCGGGCACCAAGGTCTTCTCCCTGGTGGGCAACATCAACAACACCGGGCTGGTCGAGGTGCCGATGGGGATTAGCCTGCGGGAGATCATTTTCGACGTGGGCGGCGGCATTCCCAACGGCCGCGAGTTCAAGGCCGTGCAGACCGGTGGCCCGTCGGGCGGTTGTCTGCCCGCCTCCCTGCTCGATGAGCCGGTTGATTTCGATACGCTGACCAAGGCCGGCTCGATGATGGGCTCGGGGGGAATGATCGTGATGGACGATCGGACCTGCATGGTCGATGTGGCGCGGTACTTCATCGAATTTCTCAAGGACGAGTCGTGCGGCAAGTGCACCCCCTGTCGCGAGGGGAACACCACCCTGCACGAGATTCTGACCCGCATCACCGAGGGCAAAGGCACCCAGGCCGATCTGAGCGCTCTGGCCGATATCGCCGGTGTGATGGCCGAGGGCTCACTGTGTCAGCTCGGAGCGACGGCGTGCAACCCGGTGCTCTCCACCCTGCGCTACTTTCGCGATGAATACGAGGCGCATGTCAACGACAAGCGCTGTCCCGGCGGCGTTTGTAAGGATCTGATCACGTATACCATCATCGACAAGTGTACGGGGTGTTTGCTCTGTAAAAAGAAATGCCCCACCGAGGCGGTCTCCGGCGCGAAGAAGGAGCTGCACGTGATCGATCAGGAAAAATGCATCCAGTGCGGGATCTGCATGGACGTCTGCAAGGACGACGCCGTGCGGGTCGAGTAGGAGGTGGCTATGATTTCGATCAAAATTAACAACGACACGTTCGAGGTGAAGCCGGGGACGATCCTGCTCGACGCGGCGCGAAAAAACAAAATTCCGATTCCGACCCTCTGCGATCACGAGGCACTGACCGCGGACGGCAACTGCCGGCTGTGTCTGACCGAGGTGACGGTCAACGGCAAATCCAAGTTGGTGACGGCGTGTAACTATCCGATACGGGAGCCGCTCCAAGCGTCGACCAAGTCAGAGCGGGTAATCGCCTTTCGCAAAAACCTGCTCACGATGATGCTCTCCCGCTGGCCCAACGTACCGATGATTCGGGAATACGCCGAGATGTACGGGGCCAGCGAGCCGGCGTACCAGCATCCCCAGCGCAACGAGGACAAGAACGCGTGCATCCTGTGCACCCGCTGTGTCCGGGCCTGCAACGAGATCACCTGGGAGGAGATCATCGGTTTTGCCGGTCGCGGGGCCACCCGGCGCGTGGCGATGCCCTTCGACGAGCAGTACGACCGGTGCATTGGTTGCGCCACTTGCGCGGCGGTCTGCCCCACCGGGGCGCTGCAGGTGTACGACGAGGCGAACAAACCGGTGGACGCCAAGCGCATCTCCCGCTTCGGCTTGCGGTTGGCCAGTGAGCTGGCGACGATGGACCACGAGCAGTGCGGTATGCGGCGCTACGGCACCACCAACCTGGTGGGGATCATGGATGCCTACGATCTGCTGCCGACCCACAACTACAAGTTCGGCGGGCATGCCGAGGCCAAGAACCTGTACAAGGAAGTGTGGGGCACCCTGTTCAAGCCGCACACCCCGGACGGGTGCTGGGCCGGCTGCATCATGTCCTGTGCTCACGGAATTGATGACTTCGAGCTGAAGTCCGGACCGTACAAGGGGGACAAGGTGCTCGTCGACGGACCGGAGTACGAGACGGTGGGCGGTTGTGGATCCAACATCGGCGTGTTCGATCCCCACATCGTCGTCGAGCTCAACTTCTACTGCGACACCTACGGCATCGATACGATCAGCTTCGGCACCGCCCTGGCCTTTGCCATGGAGTGCTACGAGAACGGCATCCTCGACAAGGAGAAGACCGGCGGGTTGGATCTGAGCTTTGGCCAGGGAGACAACGCGCTGGAGATTCTGCACCAGATGGCGCGGGGTGAAGGGTTCGGCGTGGTCGTCGGTCAAGGCATTCGCAAGATGAAGCAAATCTTCGCAGAGAAGTACGGCGCCGATCCGGTGTTCATGCAGGACATCGGCATGGAGTGCAAGGGGCTCGAGTATTCGGAGTACGTCTCCAAGGAATCCCTGGCCCAGCAGGGCGGATTTGCCATGGCGCAGAAGGGACCGCAGCACGACGAAGCCTGGTTGATCTTCATGGATATGGTCAACAAGCAGATCCCCACCTTCGAGGACAAGGCCGAGGCGCTGTACTACTTCCCCATGTTCCGCACCTGGTTCGGCCTGATGGGGTTGTGCAAGCTGCCCTGGAACGACATCGAGCCGGCGGACAACGCCCAGACCGACGAGCCCCACAAGGTGCCCAAGCACGTGGAGGGGTACATCAATTACTACTCCTCGGTGACCGGCAACGAGATTACGCACGAGAACGACATCCTCAACCAGTCGGCCAAGGTCTACAACTTCCAGCGGGTGTTCAACATCAGGATGGGCTTCGGCACGAGGGAGTACGACAGGGGACCGTACCGAGCGATGGGACCGGTCACCGACGAAGAGTACGAATCCCGCGCCGAGCGCTACGACGAACAGCTCAAGGAGCTCGTCGGCGTCGATCCGACCAAGCTCGGCACCGCCGAGAAAAAAGCGGCCCTCCGAAAGTACCGCGAAGAGCAGTACGAAGGGCTGATGGACGCGGTCTACAAACGGCGCGGCTGGACCGAGAACGGCATCCCCACCTTGGAAACCCTCAAGCGCCTGGGCATCGATTTCCCCTGGGTCGTCGACGTGGTCAAACCGCATCTGTAAGCGGCTCGTTCTTCGCCCCCTCACCTTGCTTGAAAATTTACCGATGTCGTCGGAATTGAAGTATCTTGGTCGCGCGATTAACGTGTGACGGTGACGTCAGATTAGACCCAAATAGGTGAGCAATGTCTCCTGTGAATGATTTGATGCGATTCGGATTTTTGTCAGTTCTATCAGTGGTGATTTCGTGCGGTTGCGCACCGGTGCAGTTCGACAGCAGTGCGGCGGGTCGTGCCGCGTGTGTGGCCCATTTGGAGGCGTGCTTCGACAGTGCCGAGCAGATGATGGGTCAGTCCCCTCCTCGATACGATGAGGCGCGGGCGCTGTTTGAATTCGGTTGTGCGGCGCTCCATTCGACGGCGTGCGTTCGTCTGGGGGATGTATTCGTTTCCGGGGTGACCGGTCAGGTGGCCGAAGACCGGGCCGAGGAGGCCTACCGGAAAGCCTGTGAGCTCGGACATGCCGGTGGATGCACCCGGGCGGGCAGCATGGTGTTGATCCGGGACGACAGCCGGCTCGAACGAGCGGCGCCATTGTTCGAAAAAGCGTGTCAGCTGAGCGATCCGTTGGGGTGTTTGAACCTGGCGGCGGTGCTCGAATCGGGCTATCAAAGTCAGGGGGAACTGAGCCAACCGGATCAATTGGTCGCTCGTGCCAAGGCACTGCTGCTCGACGAATGTGAAAATGGGGACGGTACGGCGTGTCGAGAGTTGGGCATGCTCGAAATGAAAGGGAAGGGCCCGGTCGAGGGAATGGCCGCCGCCACTCCCCTGTTCGAAAAGGGGTGTACACACGGGGACGGCAAGGCGTGCACCAGCTTGGCGATGTGTTATCGCCAGGGCCAAGGGGTGGCGCAGGACGACGCCAAAGCCACCGAGTTGTTTCAACTGGGGTGCGACTTACACGACGGCGCGGGTTGCGCCTATCTCGGTATGTTCAAAGGGCAGGTCGAAGAGAAGGTTGAAGAGGCTTTCGCCCTGTACAATCGGGGATGCGAAATGGCGTCCGGGGTGGCTTGTTATCAAGTGGGGGTGTCCTATGGGCTGGGTCTGGGCGCGCCCATCGATCAGCAATCTGCTGCCGATTTCTATCGGCGCTCGTGCCAGTTTCGCTTTCTCGGTGGTTGCAACGCCCTGGGGCGGTTGCTGCAGAGTGGGGAGGGGGTCACCCAGGATTTTGCCGCGGCGTTGAATCACTATTCAAAGGTGTGCGACGGCATCGGTTGGTGCAATACCGGTGATTGTATCCAGGCCATCGCCGATGGGTGCAACAATCTGGGCGCCCTCTATTCTCAGGGGATCGGTGTGGCTGCTGACGAATCGAGAGCGGTGGCCTACTATCGGAAAGGGTGCCGGTTCGGCTACCAGTTGGCGTGCGAGAACGCAGCTCGTTCGGAGGCGAGTCAAACCGTCGAGGCGACTCCGAGCGCCCCAAACATTGAAAACCCCGAGTTCAAGTTGACGCCGGAGCGCGTGACAGCGCTCGTCAACCTGACGCCGGGCAGGCACTATCTGAGCCGATCTCGCTCGGTACCCGATTTTGCCAATCCGATGGTCAACTGCGAATTGGAGCGACCCGAGTCCTGTTTTTCGTACGGTTCCCTCTGCGAACAAGGGCGGGGAGTTGAGCAGAGCTTCGCCAAAGCCCGACAGCACTATCAATTCGCCTGTGATCGTGAGATCGCCCTGGCCTGTTACAATCTGGGGATTTTTCACACCCAGGGAAAAGGCGTGCCGATCAATTACGAGCGGGCGTTTCATTTTTTTGAGAAGGCCTGCCGGTTGGGGGACGCCCAGGGCTGCCGAGAAATCGGCTTCCTTTTCGAAAAAGGTCTGGGAACCGATCCCGACCCATCCGCGGCCGAGCGAATCTACGGCGCCGCTTGTGACACCGGGGACATGCAGGCCTGTAGCAACTTGGCCTTGATGATGTTTACGCGAAACCCGCCCCAGTTTCGACATGCGATCAACCTGTTTCGCAGGTCGTGTTATCACGGCTATCTCAGCGCCTGCCCACGATATGCGGCCGCGCGAGCGGAGTGTGGCCCCGGCGCGAGACGGTGCATTGCCGCCGCGAAACGGGGTGACTACGAAAAGGTGGAGTGGGACCGGGCATTGGTGGAAAACGCCTGCCGAAAAGGAGTGACCGAGGCCTGTATCGATCTGGCGATCACCATGGAAGCCGAAGCCGCGGACCGAGGTCAGCTCGACCCGGAGGTTTTCACCCTCTACCGCCGGGCCTGCCACCGAGAGAACAGCGCCTGGGGGTGTAACAATCTGGCCAATCTCTATCGGAGGGGAGACCTCGTCGAAGCGGACATGGAACAAGCCACAAAGCTCTACCGACGCGCGTGTGGCGGCGGATTTATGCTATCTTGCGCCGATTTGGGCCGGCACCTGATTCACGAACGCGCCTCTCGAGCGGAGCTGGACCAGGGCATCTCACTGCTCAAGCGGTCCTGCAAAAACGGTGACAGCACGGCCTGCGTCGACTTTTTCAGCCTGTGTGAATTCGGTGTGGAGGAGACCTGCGCTCAGCAAATCGAGTGAGCGCTCGGATCACCCTGACGAATCTTCGCCAAAAGGTGTATGATTGAACCGGCGCATTGTGGGGCACGGTGCTTTTTACAGCGCATGATCCGGGGCTGGACAAAAAAATACCGGGAAACAGGAGTTCGAATGTCGAGAAATACCCATCAAACGCAGTTGCAGGTGCCGCTGGGGATTGAGAAGGCGTTGTACTTGGCCGCAACCGATGAACGGTTCAAATCGCTGCTGTTGACCGATCGTGAAAGAGCGTTGCAAACGGCGCAGATTTCGCTGATCCCCTCGGAGCGGGGGGTGCTGGCTGCGATTCCCGATGCGGTGCTCGAGTCGATGATTGCCACGGTACGGCCGGAGAACACCAGACGACGTCGGTTCATGAAAGTCGTCGCTGCCGCTGCCGCGTCCCTCGCTGCCTCGGCCACGATTGGCGTAGCCCCCAGTTGCAGTGAGCCGACGGGAATAGGGCCGGACTGGCCCGATGACGACGACGATGACGATGACGACGATGACAACGACGCATCTGGTGACAGCGATAGTGAGACCGACGGCGACGAGGAATAATTGGTCATATTCGCTACGATTTAAGTTTGATCGTCGGTGGTCGATAGATCCCATCACAGACTGTCCGAACTCGGACAATAGGTGATGATGAACTATTTCGTATTGTTCCCCCTCGTCTCACTACAAATCAACGTCGTTTTGATGACCTATGCCTATTCGCGAAACAAAAAGAGCGAGGCGGTGCGGGCCTACCTGCTTTTTGGGGGTGCGCTGGCGGGTTGGCAGCTAATTGACGCCACCATCCGTGTGGCCGGATTGACCCCCTCCGAGGCGGAGTGGTTCTTTCGATTGGGCACGGTGTTTTGGGTTCCGGCTGCGTTTTTATTCATGCATTTCGTCTACAAATTGATGCAAAAACCCAAGGACGCGATTTACTATCTCTTCCTGAGTTTGACCGCGGCATTTGTGATCGCTGGTTTGTCGACCAATGGCCTCGTCGTCCGGGCCAAATCGGCCTATTGGGGAATGATCCCGGAAATGGGCACCTTGTTCCTTCCCTCGGTGGCGCTTTGTTCGTTGGGTCCCAGCGGCTACCTGGCGGGCCTCATCATGCTTCATTTGAGACGAACCGACGATCCCGTCGTCCGAAATCAGCTTCGCTTGCTCGTGATCGGGGTGGGGTTGACTGTGCTGCTGGCCTTCACCCTCGGCGTCATCTTTCTGCACCTGCTCCAGTGGCACTCGGTGCCGTTCACCTCGGCCACCACGGTGACCATTCAATCGGTGTTTATTTTCTTGGCGATCGCGAAATACAAATTCTTGGCGCTGGACATCAGCGATTCCGTCAAAGAGCTGTTCTCGAAATTACACGACGGTGTGGTCATCGCCGATCGCCGCAAGAAGATCGCTTATATGAACCACGCGGCCGTCGAATTTCTCGGCTTTGAAATCGGTGCCAAAGAATCGGTTCGCCTGGACGAGCTGGATCTACACGGTTATTCGGCGAGTGATGACTACCGCGATGTGGAATTCACCCTGGAGCACAAGGATGGCCATCGGGTCGCCCTGGGGACGCAGACCAATTTCAACCAGGGCGGCTTTGTCTGGGGAAAACTCCTCATCCTCAAGGACATTACCGAGCGAAAGAAGGTGGAAGAGGAGGTGGTCAAGCTCAACGCCCAGTTGGAGAGCAAGGTCGTTGAAAAGATGGCCAAGCTGCGCACTGTTGAAAAGACACTCATCGAAACCGAGCACAAAAGCGAGTTGGCCGAGATCACCACCGGGACGTTGCACAACGTGATGAACATCCTCAACAGCGTCAAAGTCACCACCGATTTGACCCGCCGCAAGCTCTCCGGGGCGACCATCGGGCGGCTGAAAAAGGCCAATGACATGTTGCGGAGCAAGATCGATCACCTGGAGGACTTTGTGGTGAACGATCCCAAGGGCAAATCGCTGATGAACTTCTATTTGGACCTGCACGAGTTGTTGGTCAGCCACCTTGAGTCATCGGATGCGGACTTGGGTCGGGTGCAAAAGATGGTTTCCTCAATCGAGAACATCGTTGCGGCACAGCAGGGGTACGGTGGCGGTGATTCGATCGGCCAACTGGATCTGCGACAAATCGTCGAGGATGCCATCACCCTTCAATCCGGCTCGATCAGCGCCTACCAGCTGAAGGTGATCACCGACCTCGGGGATGTACCCCCGGTGTATGCCCACAAAACCAAGCTGCTGCATATTTTGATCAACCTGATCAAGAACGCGCGGGAAGCGATGATGACCGTTGCCGAAGACGGGCGGGAGCTCAAATTCACCACCAAAACAGTCGGCGATCAGATTCAGCTCTCGGTCAGCGACAATGGTATGGGAATTGCCGAGGATCACTTGGACAGCGTGTTCAAGCGGGGATTCACCACCAAAGACAGTGGGCACGGGTTCGGCCTGCACAGCTGCAAGCTCTACATGAACGAGATGGGGGGCAATATGAGGGTGGTCAGTTCAGGGCTGGGCTGCGGCGCCACCTTCTTGCTCGAGTGGCCGATCGACGGGGTGGTGACATCGACAAAAACGATGAACACCGCCGGCTAGGGTCCTTGTAGGCCGCTACCAGCCATACACTATGCCGGCGTTCAACCCCAGTTCGTTCACCACACCGTGTTCATAGATCAAGTTGTAGTTGGCCTCGACCACCAGGGCCCATGAATGGGCGAACCAGAAATAGCTTCCCCCTGCCAGCACCCCACCGAAAAAGAGGTCGCCGTCGAAATTGAAGATCACGGTGGGACCAATCCCCAAGAAGGGGTGGATCGTATCGCTCAAGTGAAACGGCATTTTGGCCAACAGATCCAAGGGCAATAGGGCACCGTGGCCGTCGGTCATGATCCGTGCGCCGAGCTCCAGTTCCAACCAATGGTGAATCACGCTGGCCTCGAAAAAAAGGCCGCCGCCCCCCTGATGGTGCAGTTCGCCATGGGCAAACCCGGCCAGATAGGATCCCTTCAAGCCGGCGAAAAAGTGGTGATCACCGGTGGGGTGTGCTTCTTGAACGAGCGCCTCCTGGTTCCCGGCCTCGGTCGCCAGGGCGGGTAACCCGATAAGCACCAACCACCCGGCGAGGGCCAGTCGTTCGATTGTGCGGGACATCGTACCTCCCTCCTGCATTGGCATTATCTTCATACGGTGGATTGCCGAAAATTGAAATGGGCTTCGCGCAGAAAGTGGGTTCGCGATACACCGACTGCGCCGCACCGGGTTGATCCGGGAAACCCCCTGGGACTATCTTGTCTCATGGACCTTGTTGCAAAATATCTCGGGCAATGGAAATGGCTCTTCTGGTTTTGTGTGGGGATGGGATATATCGCCTCCTGCGGCAGCTGCGGGGCCGGTATCAAGCCTTCGGAGCGATCTCCGGACAAGGGCACTGCAGGAGAGGGACGGGTTGTCTCGTTCGCTTACCTCGTCGAGGCGCGGCTCGCCAATAGCGATGTTGACCAGATCGATCAGCAACTCTGTGTGTTCCTCGAAACCGAGTTACGCGGGCTTGCCTGGGTCGACGGCACCGCTTGTCTGGCCCAGAGCACCGCTGCGGAGCTATGGCTCTTCGGTCGGGGTGAGGCAACAGGGAACCAGCAGAGGTTGACCGTGCTGCGCGCTGCGGTCGAGAAGGTGCAACCCGGTCTGCCCCGGGGCACCCGAATCGAGACTTTTGACGGACGTCCGTGGGACTACCTGGTGGTGCTGTCCATGGAAGGCGAAGACGTCGCGGCGTTGTACGAATCTCAACAGGACGTGATTTCAACATTGAACCGGGATCCGACGATCGAGCGGGTCGACCTTGTCAGCGGGGTACGGCCGGTATTGACTGTCGAACTCGATCCCGATCAACTCCAGCGCCACCAAATCGATCCGCTGCAGGTGGCCCCTCGATTGGCCGCGGTGGACCGACGGGTGGATTCGATGCAGCGCCTCGAGGCCATGGCGTTCAAATCCGGAACAACACGGCTGGCAGACCTGGCCAACATAACCTTCGGATGGAATGACGGCTCCGGCAGTGCAGCGCGATTGGGGGATGCTGCAGCCGCGGTGGTGGGGTTGACCGTTAAACCGGAATTCAAAAAAGCGAGCCTGGAACCAATGGTCGAGAATATCCGGCGTCGCCAGCCGGGTCGTCGCACCCGACTGATATGCCTGAAGCAAAATTCCACCGCGTCTCCGGTGGTCGGTGAGGTACGCCTGCCCGATGATCCACAAGGGGATCTCGTGGCCAGGGTGATGAGAACGGTTCCCGCAATGGTGTCGAGCATCGCCGGAATTGTCGGAGATCCGCTGCTCATCGTGGGCGGTCTTTCCCAGCTGGGTCGATCCTCTCCGGCGATCGCGGCTGACTCGACTGTTACCGTGCTATTGGAGACAACGAGTGAAAACCAGGCAGGCGCGATAGCCGAGGAGTTGAATCGACGCGCACTGATGATACCCCAGACGGACATGTTTTTCGCGACTGGAATAATCCCGCCTCCGATTGAGTTGACGATCTTCGGAGAAGATTGGCATACCATGGAGCAGACGGCCCTTCTGCTCGAAGCACGATTGACCCAACACGACGCGGTCTCCCGGGTGCGTTGGGGAAATCGCACGGCGAGCGGAAGGATGAAGATCACCTTTGAATCGAAGCGGTTGGCGGCCTACGGATTGACCGAGGCTCAGCTGACGCAGTTCCTTCGGCTCCGTGACGGCGTCCAACTTCAGTCGATTGCGGTCGGGTCGCGTCCCTTATCGCAGATCCAGCTTCGCTTGGGGAGACCGACAACCGATCTCAGGCAGTTGATGAATCTGGCGTTGCAGGGCTCAAACGGCAATTGGATCCCGCTGATGAATGTGGTGCGGGTGGCTCAGCAGCTGAAACCGACCGCAACTTACCGCGTTGACGGCCGCCGGGCGATGGAGATGGTGATCTATCCCCGCACCGCTGAGCAACGGGCTGCCCTCACCGCAGCGGTGGGTAAAGAGATTGCCGCAGCGTTGGCCGATAGGACCGATCAACGCTCAATCGAAATCGAGCAGCGGCCTTTGACAGCAATCGGTCCCTGAGCGCAAGGGGAAGTTGCCCTTTCAATCATCGACGGTTGATGTAAAATTATTACTGGATCTCAAACTCCGCTTTGGGAATGGAGGCGTTTATCATGAATGACAATATTCGAACAATTCAGGTACGAACTGTCGCCTTGTATGTCGCGATCGCGGTGTTGTCGATCGCCGGGTGTGGAGACGATTCTGCTGATCCCGATAGTGACGCCGGAGGAGATAGCGACACAGATGCTGATACGGATGGCGACGCAGATACAGATACGGATACGGATTCGGATTCGGATTCAGACACGGATCCGGCAATACCCAGCCGGGTCGGTGTCAATATCAGCTTGCCCGAGCGCGGGGGGACTTACATCGATCTCGCCAGGGAGAATTACCGGTGGACCGCACTCGATACCGGCGCGGCGATCACCGCCGATCAAGTGGATGTTCGAGGGTGGCCGGAGGTGGACGTCGAATATATCGTTGACTTCCGTCCCGTGGCCGAATGGAACAACTCGATTGACGATCCCGAGGTCTACCGTCTGGACGTCAGCGGTTCCTGGCGCTGCTCGCTCACCGGCCAAGCCACGGTCACCGGCGTGTTGGGGGGTGCGGTTGAAAATCTTCAGTATGATGACGGGGCCAACAGTACCACGTTCGATTTCGTGGTCCCCTCAGCGAGCAACGGCTTTTTCATCTTGCGGTTCGCCGATACCCGACGGACCCCATCTGCCGAGCTGAATACGGGATTTACCGACTTCAAAATGCTGCGCCCTGGTTTTACCAACGATGACAATCTCTTCTATCCGCCGTTTCTCGAGCTGCTCGATTCGGTGAATTTCAGCACGATTCGCTACATGGTCTTCTCCATCACCAACGGCAGTGATCCGGACTATCCAGGGGTGATCAGCTGGAGTGAGCGAAAGCTGCCCGGTGATGCCTCGCAAGTCTCCCTGAGGACGATCGGTAAAAATGGGGGAGCGTGTTGGGAGCACGTCATCGAGTTGGCCAATCGCACGGGGACCGATGCGTGGATCAATGTGCCCATTTCGGCCGATATCAATTACATCACCCAATTGGCGACCCTGCTCCAAGAGACCCTCGATCCCCGATTGAACATCTACGTGGAGAGCAGCAACGAGGTGTGGAACACGGCTCCCGGGTTTGAGCAGAGTCTGTACAACCAGGCCCAAGCGGCTGACCTGGGACTCGACGAACACAACAACCACGCGCGCCGAACCGTGCAGCTGGCAGAGATCTTCGCCTCGGTGTTCGGCGACTCCTCGTTGAACGATCGCATTCGGGTCGTGCTGTGCAGCCATCAACCGATGCTCAAATGGTGGGTGGAACCGATGTTGCAGTATATCGACGACAACCACGGCACACCGTCCGACTACATTTACGCCATCGGCAGCCAAACCTACTTTTCTGGAGGACACGACGACGGAGAGGATATCAAGAAGATATTGACAGACTGCCGCGCCAGCATCACCGCCCAAATCGACGACACGGGGGTCAATGAGGCGGGCCGGAGCCAGTGGATCGCAATGGCCGAGGTGTGGCAGCTGCCCGGAGGATATGTGTCGTACGAAGGAGGACCGGATCACGGTGGAGGAAATCTGACGAACTTGGCCAATTTGATTCTGGCTGAGCGCAGCGAAGGGATGTACGAGATCATGCGGTACAATTTGGATGATGCCTTCATCCAGCTGGGCGGAACGCTGGCGATGCAGTTCACCCTCACCAGCAGTTACAACCGTTACGGCTGTTGGGGATTGACCGATGATGTGAATTATCCCGATCGCAATTACAAAATGGCTGCGGTCCGCGATCTGTCGGCGAGCCCCTAGCCCTAGCCCTTACCCTTAAATTCGATAGAAGAATGGTGAACCGAACATCCCGAGCAACGGCGGTTCGCGCCTCGTTTTTGTGAAAAGTTTGCTGCGAATTGAACCTTTTTCCCGGTTCGCGCATTACTCCCCATAGTTCTTTGTCTCACCTGAATTGAGGTTGAGCGCAACCCATTGCAATCATCCAACTAAACTGTTCAGCGAGCCAAAGTGACACCCCAGCTGCGCCGTCATCGGCTGTGGTTTTAATTGAGTGCGTCACGAGCGAATCGCTCTACCGTTCACGGTTGGGGTTCCCGACGAGTGGCGAACACGATTGGAGGTCTGAAAGATGAATATCAAAATCAAAACGAGAACGAGGGAAGCGACGTTCATCATGTGGGCTCCACTGGCCTGCTTGACGCTGGTAGGTCCCGCGCTGGCCCAGGATGCTGCCCAGGAGGCCGGTGTTACGCCACCGGCGGATACCGTGACGGACGAGGCCGGTGCCGGAGATGCCGTGACGGACGAGGCCGGTGCCGGAGATGCCGCGACGGAAGAGGTCGGTGGCGGGAATGATGCGACAGACGATGTCGGAACCGGGGATGCTGCAATAGACGATGTCGGGGCCGGGGATGCCGAAAAGAGTGAGGAGATCGAGGAGATTGTCGTCACCGCCACCCGCCGAAAAACCAAATTGCTCGAGACACCGGTGGCCGTGACCGTGATCGACCCAAACCTGATGTTCGAGCGCAGCATCAACAACCTGCTCAATATCGAGGCCCTGGTGCCCAGCCTCAAGGTGCAGGACCAACGCACTCTGGGTATGGGGGCGGTGCAGCTGAGCATGCGCGGCATCGGCAACACCAACTTCACCGAGCAGGGGGATCCCAATGTCGGCTTTCACGTCGACTCGATCTATCTCCCGCGCCCCCAGGCGGCGATCTCGTTTCTCTACGACGTGGAGCGGGTCGAGGTGCTTCGCGGACCTCAGGGCACCTTGTTCGGCCGCAACTCCACCGCCGGCACGATCAACGTGGTGACGGTCAAACCCCAGTTCAACAAGGACGGGGGAAGCGTCGAGGGCCAGCTGGGTCGATTCAATGAACGGCTGGTTCGCGGCGTGGTCAATGTACCACTGATCGATGATGTGCTGGCGATGCGGGTGACGGCATTTGCCCACGGCCGCGACAGCTACTTCGATCTGCGGTACGACGATGTGCTGTGTGATGGGGAGGGCTACGATTTCTGCACCCAGGACGACGCGGTGTTCGACAACAGCGATCCGCCCCAGTTGATCACCCCGGGGAACAACGACGCCTTGGGGGGAAATCCCTACTTGGCCCTGGGCGATCCCACCGATACCAAGAACGGTGCGGGCAGCATACACGAGCGGGGATTCCGCGTGGCCGCGCGGCTGGCCCCTTTGGGATGGCTCGAGTCGATGAAATCCCACGGTACGTTCGAGCTCAACGGGTCCTACGAAAAATACTTCAATCAATCCCCGGCGGCCCCCTTGACCACGCGGGCCAACCCCTACCTGGCTTACTTGGACATGCCCCACACGACCGATCAGCAAATCGACGGCTATCGGGCCTCGGCCAAGTACGATATTTTTGATCTCGGGTCTTTTAACTACGCCTTCGGCTACACCCGTTATGAGCACGAGATGACCATCGATCTGGACGCCGGGGTGCATCGATATCGACCGGCGGTGATCACCGCCGCTCCGGACTCGCAGTTTTTCTGGGACCAACCCTACATCAACGACTCCCGTTCCCATGAGGTTCAATTTCAGTCGAACTGGGCCTTACCCGTTCAGGCGCTCGTCGGTTACTTCGACTTCCGCGAAGAGACCGAACGCAATCTGTGGATTGATATTCCCCAACCCGCCGGCGGCCTGATCCTGTTCAATCAACCCGAGCGCATCGCCGAGTCCCGAGCGGTGTTCGGTGAAGTGTTCTGGGATTTTCTCGACAACTTTCAGCTGCGGGGCGGTGTGCGATACTCGATGGATCGCAAAATCGACGTCGACGGCAGCCGCAGCGATGCCTTCCCCGGCAGCGTCGGCACGGTTCCCTTCGGCTGTCCAGTGGCCGCCCAGATATACGGGATCACTCCAGAAGAGGCCCGTGCGAACAACCTGTGCGGGATCAGTACGGGCCAGCAGCAGTTTGCGCCGCCCTACACGTTCTACGACCGGGTGTTCAACAACGACGAGAGTTTTACCAACCTCGATTGGCAGGTGACCGCCAGCTATCAGTTAAATGACACCCTGATTCACGCCAAGGTGGCGACCGGTCACAAGTCCGGCGGATTTCAGGACACCTTCTTTCTCCCTCGGACCGGCCAGGTCATCTTCCCGGTGCTCAAGCCCGAAGAGTTGATCAGCTACGAAGTGGGGGTCAAGACCGCCCTGCTCAACGGCAGGCTGCGGATTTCGGCTGACGCCTATTTCATGGATTACAACCACAAGCAGGAGAGCGTGCTGGTCAACTTCGGCGATCTGTTTTGTCCATACACTT
Organism: Myxococcota bacterium; assembly: GCA_028278265.1. Classification (GTDB taxonomy): domain Bacteria; phylum Myxococcota_A; class Polyangia; order JAAYKL01; family JAAYKL01; genus JANQET01. The sequence goes on along the minus strand of JANQET010000442.1, from coordinate 8,979 downwards.
TCGGCGATTTCAATCAGGACGGTCAACTGGATATCAACCCCGACGATGTGGGTAATCCCGACAACCCAGTGTTTCTGTACACCCAAGTGGATTCCGAGGGGCGGATCAATGCCACCCCCGAACAGATGAAGGAGTGCAACTCGGCCAACTTCAACCTCACTGATTTCCCGATTGACATGGTCGAGCTCTTGCCCCTCAACGTCACTGACGCCATGGTCGGCGGCCTGGAGCTCGAGTGGTTCATCCAGATCTCGCCGGCGGATCGGGTGACCGGCTACGCTACCTTTATCCCGTTCAACAAGATCGGCAACGTGGACACCAGCCAGCTGCCGCTGAAAGTGACCGATTCGATGGTCTGTCAGGATCGGGAGGGGGGCTGCCCGGACATAAAGAGCGTCGACGGCAACAAGCTGCCGTTTGCACCGGTGGTGAGCATGGCGCTCAACTACGCCCACGACTTCAATCTCGGCGATTTTGGGCAACTGACCCCCAGCGGCTTTTTCAACTTTTCGTCCGGATACTACCTGTCGATCTGGAATGTGGACTGCTACACTTCAGTCAGCACCGGCGAAGAGGTGTGTGACAACGGTGACAAACAGGAACCGTACGTCACCCTCGACCTCAACCTGCGCTACCTCTCGCCGATGCAGGATTGGTTCATCGAAGGCTTCGCCACCAACGTTACCGGAACCCAGTACGCCACCTTCAACCGACGCAAAGCGGACGACGACGTCACCGGTTACGCCTTCAATCCCCGTCGATCATGGGGCGTGAGGGCCGGGTACAACTGGTAATCTCGATAGCAGTCGTCCCCGCCGTTCTCAGTCCACCCCCCTCTTGCATCTCGCCGATTTTTGCGTATTTTCTAGCCCCAACCGTTGTTCAACCTAGAGGTACGTCATGGTTCACATATCGGTCATACTGGGTGCACTGCTCATCGTTCTTCCACTGTCGGTAGAGGCGCAAACTACCCAACCGGAGCCCGAACCTGAGAACCGGTCTGCCACCACTGATGCTAAGACACCCCGACCGATCGAATCGACACTTCCGGTCGCCGTGCCGGTCAGCAATTCGGGACAACTGGCCGATGCTGTTGATTCTGCGGATCGAGCTGGCGAGGAGGAGGACATGTTTCTCAAATTGGGATTGAACGACCTGCTCAACGTAGAGATCGTCACCGCCGGCTTTTTTCCGACCAACATCCGCAACACCCCCACCTACACGATTTCATCGTCCCACTCCCAGTGGCAGCTCTCCACCGCTCGCAACATCAAAGAGCTGCTCGATATCTACGTCCCCGGCGTCCAGATGTCCGAGCACTACTGGTCCGGCGCGCTGATCGGCGCCCGCGGCGTTTCGGTGGACAACAACGCCAAAACCCTGGTGCTGCTGGACGGCCAAACGATGAACATGCGCCGCCATTTCGGCGCCAACAGCGAGCTCAATCTGCCGTTGATCGGCGATCTGGAGCAGGTCGAGATGGTGCACGGCCCCAACGCGCTGGTACACGGTGGCGGCGCGATCAACGGAGTGGTCAACCTGGTTCCCAAGAGCGCCCACGATTATCCCGGGTGGCGCATGCGAAGCGAAGTGGGCTTTGCCGATGCCTTGGTGCTGACCGAAGCGACCTATGGGTTGCCCTATGGCAAGGAAAACTCCCTGTTGCTCTACGCCGGAGTGGTCAGCTCCCGGGGGTACGAACCCGAGGAGTTGGAGTGGAATAGAGTGGATCTCACAGCGCGCAAAAAAGCCGGCGTGACCATTCGCACTCGGGAGTATGCCGTGCCCAGCTCGAAGCTCGGCCTATACTGGCACCACGGTGGATTTTCCCTGCAGATGCAGGCGATTCGAATCTTCGCATCGACCAACAGCGCGGTCGCTCCGGAGTGGTTTACCGAAGAAGACCAATATGACCACGGATGGTACAGGGGCATGGTACTGGTGCGGCCTCAATTAGAACTGGCCTTCACCCCGGACAACTCGCTGACCATTTCCCTCGACGGTCAATGGCACGATTTCGCCATGTACGACAAGTCCTTTCAGGAGCACGACGAAACTGAGGGGCGACACGGCATGGCCCGCGGGGGGCGAGAGCAGTTCTACTCCGTCAAGGCGGTCTTCAGAACCACCGCCATTCCGCTCAATTCATTGGCGATCGGCGGGCAGGTGGGGTATCGCAACATGGACGATCGGAAGCTCTTTTTCGAGACCGATCCCACCTTTGGATTCGAGGACAGCGATATCGCCTGGTGGGACCTCTCCCTGTTCGCCGAGGACATTTTTGAGTTCAATGAACACCTGATGTTCTCCGCCGGCGCGCGCCTCGACCACACCGTCTACGGTACCCTTGTCGTGCCGGACATGGGTGAAGCCTTGGATGTCGAAAACTCGGGATTCGGCAGGGTCACGGCCAAGCCCGATATCGATTCAACCGATCTCTCACCCCGATTGGCCGTGGTCTTCTCAATCGATGACGACCATCTGCTCAAGTTGTCGTACAGCCGCGGTTTCCGTCTGCCTGACGGTGCCTACTACGGTCATCTCATCAAAAACAACTATATTGTCGACAATGATCTGAATGTTGACGTCCCCGGCGCACCGGACTTGGGAGACAAAAGGGAGGAGTTGGTTGTCGAGGTGATGGACAGTATCGAATTCAATTCGACGAACAGTTTTTTTGACAACAAACTCTCGTTGGATTTGAACATTTACTACAACATGTACCACGACCTGCTCAGCTGGAAGAACAACTCCCTCTTCGTCAACATCCCTGACACCTTCGGTTCGGTCGGGGGAGAGCTGATCGGCCGGGCTGAACCCTTTCGCAGCCTGATGTTCAGCGTCTCCTACGGCTACTCCCGGCCGACCGGATTCACTGAAGAATCCTACGAAGAACTGGGCTCCATGGTGAATGCCGATTTCAGCGGCTCGGGGAAACCGGTGTTGATCGGAGACGAGTGGATCTGTTACTCGGGCCACCAAATAAAATCCCATCTCAGCTGGCAACTGATCGCCAACCGCCTGCATTGGCACGCCAACTTCCGGCTGTACAGCGCCGTGGACGTGCACGATGTAGAGGATGAAAAGGGAAATCCGATACAATCCTCGGCGTTCGGTGACAACGTCGTGATCATCAACACTGCCGTGACCTACAATATAAACCCGTACATCGGCATCAAGCTAACCTTCCAAAACGTCACCGCCAACACCACCCCCTCGGCCACCACGCTAAACGCCATCGCCTCCAGCGGACACAACGGCATCGATCAAAGGTTGTTTTATCTGTCGTTGAGTAGCCGTATTTGATCTGGAAAATGCGCGGTCAATATCACCTTAAACGACGATGTGCTTCTCGCAATCCCTCAGCGTTCAGTAAGCGTTCTAGTTGTGGTAGATCCTGCCAAAACATCCTCTCCTCACCTCCTTGTAATCCCGGCAGCAGTCTACTCTGGGCTCTCTGAGCTATTTGCGCGAGTCTGGTCTGAGCGATCAGACGCATCAGGAGCATCCTCGGAAATACTCTATCTTCAGGATCGGGTACACCAAGGGCTGTCAGCCATCGATTTACTTCGCCGCCTAATGCTGATGGCGCCCAAGTTCCTCCGGTTGTACCGGATACCATGCGTTCTCGAAAATCCCTATGAACACGATCGTATTCTGCTAAACAATTTCCGCTGAGCCATCCCGGAAAATCTTGCGCCCAGCCCGCTTCGGTAAGTCCAAGAATGAGATTCGCTCCACCGGTCTCCAATCGTTGCTGTGTGCTCCGCCAAGTCGTATCCGCTGCGAGCCCGTCGCGAACGGCCTCTTTCACAGCATTTTTCACTGCGTTGATGCCGGCCTTCACCAAATTCTTAACCACAGTGTTCATGCCGGGAAGATAGTCGCAGGCAATGTTCACCGCTATATCAACGATGTTATTGAATAACTGATGATCGACCTCCGCTGGTTGATGAGTTTGAAGCCACACTGCATAGTGACGAAAGATGGCGATTATTCTGAGAGCGAAGGCGTTTGTGCGACTGGAAACCCTCGACTGAACGAGCGTATTCAACTCAGTTTCCCAACTGGTGATCTGGCTCGCGTATTCTGCTGGAATGGTTTGAACCGAGAATTCCTCTTCTGAGCATTGAATCATAGGCTGAGTTGTTCGCATTGTTGGTGTTCCAATGTTGTCTCGCTGATCTCTATTGAGCGTAGATTGGGCATTTGTCTGTTGCACCACATGAGCTAACTCATGTGCCAATAATCTGCGCCCCGATAAAGTCTCGGGATTGTATTCGCCCTGACGAAAATATATATTTTCGCCTACAGTGAATGCACGCGCGTGAAGTGCCCGATTGAATCTATCTGCAACCGAATCCGAATGGACGCGAACCCTCTTGAAATCTGACTTCATCGCATTCCCCATTATGCGCTCGATGTTGCTGCAGAGAGGTCGCCCTGAACTGCAGCTGTTTGCAAGAATTGATTCAGGATTTTGCGGAATATTGTGTTTTTCATCTATCAACTCGCGAGGCTTGTCAATTGGCCTGTCTTTCACTCGCATCACTTCGTCCGCCACCCGATCGGCTTCCCTTTCGTACTTGTCATCCGGAGCACCGACGACCATTTTCGGCTGAATGGTTGGTGTACGCAGTATTTCGCGGATTTGGATCCGTTGGGCTTGTTTTACCGGTTCATGGGGGTGACTATCGTCAGATCGGTATCGTTGCGTTGGTAGCTCTGTCTTGTTTGTTTTCTCAACCGCTGTTTTCATTATCCAATCCCCTTTTTAATTCAAATCGGGCAGTTTGATCTGGTCTGCTATTTTGGACAGCGTGGGTAATCTCGTCGTCTCGTCCCGCTGGAGGTAGGCGGCGTTTCTGATGGCTGGGGGCTGTAGTATTTGCTCCCGATTGTCCGGGGAGACGGCTATTTCTTTGGCGGCCCGTTTTACGCCGATGGTGGCCAGACAGATCTCGTTGGTGAACCGGACCGGGGTTCGCCGGCTGTCGCGGTAGCCTTCCCAGGCGACCTCATGCGCCTTTTCGAGGCTCTCCGGTTCGAACAGATCCGCGTTGCTGCCGGATTCGGTGAGAGGGAGTCGGGGTGACTTGTCAAACGGAACCTCCGGGGCATCGAGTCGTATTTCCAGTCTTTGCTCGCCGGTATCCTCAACGATGAGATAGAGATAGTGTTTGAGTGCTTGATTGCCCACCGGGAGCTCATCGAAACGCTCGGTGCACTCCAGCGGTGGAATCTCGATCAGCTCACCCCGGGTATCGATGATCACGCCTTCAGTGACGGCGATTGAAATGTCGTAGTATTCGAGACCATCGGCCCAGCCGATCTCCCAGGTGTCCGGGTCGGGCACCAAGCCGTCCAGTACGCCCCACCCGAACAGGGCCTGGAGCACTTCGCCGCCGTGTTTTTGATCCACTCGATCGCGTAGCTCGTGAATTGCTCGTTGAACGGTATTGACCGATGGGGGAAACTCATCCGGGCTGCCCGGTTGGTAGGCCACATCTCGGGCATCGAGATCGGTCAGCGATGGAAACCCCGCCACACCACTGTTTAGGGTTTGTATATTTCCCGTTGAGTCAATCACCGCCATCAGCAGGTAGCGGTGCTCAACGCCGATCGGTCTTGGATCCGGCAGGGTGACCCGCTGCTCCGGAATTGCCGCCTCGCGCACCCAGGCCAGCCAGTGATCTCCCGAAAAAAACTGAGCCAATCCCTCGCTCGTCGCCAGGTCCAAAACGAGCCTCAGCCCGTTGAGGGTCATCGACAAGCTAGCCGCGAGACCGGTTGAGGAGATCACTGAGGCATATCCATGAACCTCGGGATCATGCGCCGGGGAAAGCGCCACGCCTCGATCGATCCCCGAGGTCACCGTCCACGTGGCAGTGGCGTTGTCGAAAGTGAGCACGCAATACCCATCCCAACGGCGCACCAGGGGGAGTTCTATCGCATCGGGAAAGCTATCCCGCAAAAAGCCCCGCGGTGGGCTGTGGCCTCCGGCAAACCGGGCACCGAGCTGTTTTTCGGTGCTCTTGGAGAAAAATTCGTAGCACCAATTCCCCCCTTTGAAATCGCTGGGTGCAGTGGCCACGCGGTGACACTCGGCACCATTTTCACTGGACCATTTCAATACAATCGTTCGGTTATAACCGTCCTCGGCAACATCGTGCACCTCCAGGCGAAAGGGGTAGTTACCGCAGCGCACCTCCGGTTCGTCAGAGAAATCCGTTCCACCATCGGTCAGCGAGGAGCGCAGTACGAGCTCGCTCAACGTCGCGTTGCCCTTGGCCGGCGGCAGCAGGGCGGTGCAGGTGTCCATATCGAGCGGGTCGCCGGTCTCGTCGACGATCTCCCATTTGATTTGTGCCATTCGTTGGGTTCGCGTGCAGGTGTCCGCCCCGTGCAGTGCGGGATCGAGCAGATCCGCGTCCTCCTGCGCGCTGACCGGACGGTCCCAGAGGTCCGCGTAGACGATGAGCGCCGTATCCTCGGGTGGGACAGGAATACCCGGGCACTCCTCGTGCTGGGCGGTGATCTCGAACGGCGTGTCACCGGGAATCCTCCCCTCCATCCCGTTGGCATAGATCACCCCCGGCTTGATCAGCATACCCTGGGGCGTCAAAGCGATATCGGCGAGCCGGTCGTCTCGTCTGGGCGTACCGTTGCCGATGATATCAACCAGGGCGCCTCGAATGCGATGATCGATGATCGCCACCAGCTCGTTCCAGTCGGCGTCGGTGATCATGCGACCCTGTTGCTGGTAAACGCCACTGTAGTTTTTTGGGGGATTGAACGTCATTCGCGATAGTTGAGTTTTCACTGGATTCCTCCATTAATCTCTAGTCAAAGGACGCATTTGCCACGCCTTCGTCCGGAATGATGACCGCTTCCAGTCCCAGCGGCAGGTGGTCGTTCACCTTTTCCAACACGGCCTGGTAGCGTCGACAGTGGAACCGGTCATGGAACGCCCCCATCTCACCTCCGTCTTCGCTGCCGTATTTGATCCGATCCGGGCAGCCGGAATGGAGCACGCCGCAGCCCGGCGTTCCCCAGGTGGTCTCGACAAAAGCCGGCTCGAGCCAGGTATTTGTTCCCGGCGACACGCGCTCCGCCAGGGTCAGCAGGGATGAGTCGATGCGGCTGTATCGGACCAACTCCAATCCATTCGTGGCCTCCGGCAGGATACAATCGCTGGTCTTGAGCGAAGCGGCGGCAATGGCGTTCAATACGGTGACATACTCCAGGGTGGTCGATCCCGCTTGGGCGATCAGGCTGTTGAATAGGCAGTTTCGCGCCCCGATCTCGGATGAACCGGCCATCATTGCGATCACCACATCCCTTGCCGCCACATCGCTGAGCTCAATCTTCGGGCAGTCGACGAACCGCACGAACTGCAAAAACCCGATGCCTTCGATTCGACAGTCGATCCCCTCCACCGAGGCGCCGTCGGTGACGATTAGCGGAGCATCCGAGATGTTTCGGATCACCCGCCTGCCCCCCGCCTCGATGACCTCCACCAGATGCTCGCTTTCCGGTTGCCCCACCTCGGCCCAGCTGATGCGCCGGCCGTCGGAAGGAAAGAACCCCGGCTCGGTCGGCACATAGAGCAGCAGCTGACGCGGGTGATACAGTCCGCTGCCAACGGTTGGCGTGCGCAGATCCACCAGGCGGGCCGTGTGATCTGTCGACGAATCGGGGAGTACCGGCACGCGCGTGTCCACCGTCGTCGCCAGCGTGTGCGGTGTGCGACCCTTTTCCCTGCCGATCGCCGGGGTGGTGGCAACCCGTTTGAACCCCTCGTGGATCGCCACCTCGAATCCGCCCACCACCCGGACGATCTCTTCGATACAGCGCAGCGTTCCCTTGCATTGACGCCAGGAGACGGTGTGCCCGATCTCCTCCCGTTTTCCCTGATCGGTGGGCGAGCGCAGAACGGCGTCGAACAGCTCTGCGAGGTATGGCAGCAGCCAGGGTTGGCAGGGGAGCTCGTTGGACGTGCTGTCGGGAAAACAATCCCCCTGCCGTTGAACCAGGGTCTGGTGGATCCGGTCGAGCAAGGTCCCCAAGCCATCCAGGTAACGGGCCAGATCACCCCGCTCCCGATCCCGGCTGCGATACTCTTCGGGCAACAGCCCGAAGAGCTCTTCTCCGGCCCGCGTCGTAAAAGTTCCTTCGGTCATTTCAAGCCTCATCTCTGACGAATACCGCCGGTTCGGACCCGGCGCCTCGAGTCACCTTCGTCTCAGAGCTCGTACCGCTCGGTGGCTAAGTCCAGTCGCGATCGCCCCGTCTCGGCGAGATCCAAGAACAACACTTCGTTCCCTGTCGCACCGATCCGTTGCCGAGGGTCTTCGTGCCAACTGTTGCCATCACCTACAGACAAGAAGACACACTTCGAATTGGCCACACCGACGACATTTTCGACCACCCGAAACACCTCACTCAGATAAGCCGGCTGGCCCAACGATCGCTCCCGGAGCGAAAAGGTCTTCTCTAGCGCTGTCCTGACCTGTCCGATTACCTGGACCGGATCAAACTGGGCATGGTTCACCTGCACTGTGACGGCCAAGTGGAGATATTTCGGTGAATACGCCACCAGTGTCAGTTCGACACTGGGCAGGGCGTGATGCAGCAGATAGGCCTGCAGTGAGGTTTTCAGCGCCTCGTCCAGCGCATTGCCGTGGGCTGGCACCACCACCACTTCCACCCCTTTTTTCCGCTGCTGTCCGTTAGGCGCCATCGCTGCGACCGGACGAGCTGTCGCCCGAGCCTGCCAGACGTTGGTATGACTGGCCGCCAGCTGGGAAAAATCCTCCAACGAGACGGCCCGTCCCAAGGTTCGCAGCGAAGCGGGAGCGCTGCGCCGAATGGAATCCGGTCCCTCCATCTCACTGCCCCCCACCGCGGCTTGGGGTTGGCGTACCGCAGCGATGAGCGAGTTGGGCTTGGCCGGTTCGATAAAACAGCCGGCCTTCA
>JANQET010000436.1 GCA_028278265.1 Myxococcota bacterium | reverse complement strand
CACACTAACCCGAATCCTCGGCAAAAAGAGGGCCCGGGAGGGGGCGTCACACTAACCCGAATCCTCGGCAAAAAGAGGGCCCGGGAGGGGGCGCAACACAAACCCCAACCAGTCGCCATAAAGGGATTAACTAACCAGTCGTCTTGCGGGTCACGGCCTTGGTGATCAGGGCGTCGAGCTTGGTGTTTAGCTCATCGAAGCTGACCGGTTCGATCACGGTGTCGTCGGCGCCCAACTGTTTTAGCGCTTCCAGTTCTTGCGGATTCCGGCCGAAGAGGAGCACTGCCAGGCGAGAGGTGTTGGGATTGCGGCGAATCGCTTTGATCAGATCGCCCCCATTGAGCGTCGGCATCTGGGCGTCGATGATCACCAGATCCGGTTTGGTCGCTCCGATGTTGATCAGCGCGTCGCAAGCGTCGCGACAGGACTCGATGTTGAAGCCCGGTCGATCCAGCACCAGCTTCAGCGCGGGCCAGGTCCGCGTGTCCTGGTGAATGACCAACACCCGCAGGGTTGCCGCGGCCTGGCTTTTCTGACCGCAGCGATCGGCGACGAACCGAATCAGGGCTTCCTTGCTGATCTTCCAGGTGCCGGTGATCGGATGCTGTTCGCCGAGCACTTTGCCCAGGCTGAGGTACCGGCGCATAGTGCGTTCGGGAATCTGCAGCAGGCGTGCCGCTTGTCCGCTGGTGTAGAACTTCTTCTTGAAAGTGATGCCGCGGATATCGGGCCAGTAAGCTGCTTGAGCTTTGGGCGTGTGATAATCTATCGTGTTTTGGTTTTCCCTGTTGATGTTGAAGTTCACGTCCGATGTGGTCATCTGATTTTTCCCCCGTTTTCCCTGACGTTTGGCATTTCACTCATCAGAGCAAATCTCTCTTAACCTCAGTTACGGCGGTAGGTTTACAAACTTAAGGTGGGTAAAAAACGTCCGAAATATGGGGCGATTTAGTAGGTTTTGAGTTCGCCGATTTCGTTTTCCACGGCGGTCAGGATATCCCGACTCTCCACCAGGGCCTGCATCACGTTGTGGTCTGGATAGAGGGGGCGGTCCACATCGAGGAATTCCACGTGTTTCCGAATGACATTCTTGGCCGCCATGGTGCCTTTGCCCGGTTGATACTCGCGGAAATCAAGGGCCTGGGCCGCGGCCATGTACTCGATGCCCAGCACGCCGCTGGCCACATCGCAAATCTGTCGCGTCTTCATCGCCGAGTTCATGCCCATTGAGACGAAGTCCTCCTGATCGGCGGCCGCGGGAATCGATTGGGTGAAGGCCGGCGCTGAGAGGATACGCTGTTCGACGATTTGCATGTCAGCGGTGTACTGGCTGAGCATCAGCCCGGAGAACATTCCCGCCCCCTTGGTCAGGAACGCCGGCAAGCCCACGCTGAGCGCCGGATTGGTCAACCGGTTGAGCCGTCGTTCAGAGAGGACGCAGACCATGGTGATCGCCCCACCGAGGGAATCCAGCGGCAGGCTCACCGGCGTGCCTTGAAAATTGGCCCCGGTCAGCACCACGTGATCCTGGGGTAGGAAGATCGGGTTGTCGCCCACCCCGTTGGCTTCGATTTCCAGCTGGCTGCGGGTCCAGCGCAACTGATCGCGGGCCGCGCCGATCACTTGGGGCGAGGAGCGCATGCTATAGGCGTCCTGGACTTTGGTCTTCTCTTTGCCGGTGAGCAGATCCGAGCCCTCGATCACCTTGCGAATGTTCTCCGCCGAGGTCACCGCCCCTTGGAAACCGCGCAGTTGGTGCAGGCGGGGATCGTACGGTTTCATGTTCGCTTTCAGCGCTTCGAGGGTCATCGCAGCGGCGATCTCCGCTTGTTTGAACCAACGTTCAGTATCGTAGACGATGAGGCAGCCGATAGCATTGGTCAGATTGGAGCCGTTGATCGTGGCCAGCCCGTCGCGGGCTTTGAGCCCGGGTACCGGAATGCCGGCCTTGGCCATCGCCTTGTCCCCGGGGAGCCGCTCCCCTTGGTAGAAGGCCTCTCCTTCGCCGAGCATGAGCAGGGCGATTTGGCTCATCGGTGCCAGGTCGCCACAGGCTCCGACCGAGCCCTTTTGGCAGACCACCGGGGTGACCCCTTTGTTGAGCATGTCGATCAGGGTCTGGGTGATCACCGGCCGGCAGGCGGAGTGCCCGTTGGCATGCACGTTGACGCGCAACAGCATCGCGGCGCGAACTTGATCGATCGGCACGGGCTCGCCGATCCCGGCGGCGTGGTTGTAAATCAGATACCGTTGAAATTGCTTGACCTGATCATCGGTGAGCACGACCTCGGAGAATTCGCCGATGCCGGTGTTCACCCCGTACATGATCTCCTTGGCCACGATGCGCTCTTCGACGAAGGCGCGACAGGCCTTGAGCCGTTCCACTGCCTCGGGATGCAGCTCGACCTTTTCGTCGCGACGCGCGACCGCTTCGATCTGATCGATCGTCAGTCCTTTTCCTGTGATGGTAAGTGTCATTGGTGACCTCCGGTTCGATGCGCCCGAGCGACCGGCACAAAGAGAGCGACGCCCGAGCTGTGTTCGGGTTGTTCGCTCCCTCCCGCCCCGCTGCGACCGGAGGTCTTTGGAGAAGCCCGGTCCGCGTAATTATATTTTTGGTAATTCGAAGGGCGGTTGTCAACCCATTGTCGCTTCGGGGTTGTATCTTTAGCCCGACCTGTGGGATGTTGTCCCGATTTGGAGGTGCGCCCCATGGGCAGTTTTATCGTTGAGGGGGGAATCAAGTTAAGCGGTGAAATCACACCGTCGGGAAACAAGAACGAAGCCCTGCCGGTGTTGGCCGCGAGCCTGATTCCGGCCGAACCGGTGACGTTGTACAACGTCCCCCGAATTGGCGATATTCATGCCATGATCCAGCTGATCAAGGGGCTGGGGGCCACCCTCGTCTCTCAACCGGACGGCGGCCTGAGGATTGATGCGTCCAAGCTCAATGACAACGATCCGGATCAATCGATCTGCGCCGGCATTCGCGCCTCGTTCCTCTTGGCCGGACCCCTGCTCGGCCGCCGGGGACACCTGATGCTCCCCCGGCCCGGCGGGGATCGCATCGGCCGGCGTCGACTCGATACCCACGTCTCGGCCCTCGAAGCCCTGGGGGCCGATGTGTCGATCGACGGCGCCTACCAATTGAGCGCGCCGGACGGTCTCAAGGGGGCCGAAATTTTCCTCGATGAGGCATCGGTGATGGCCACGGAGAACGCGTTGATGGGGGCGGCGATGGCCCGTGGGGAGTCGGTTATTTACA
>JANQET010000422.1 GCA_028278265.1 Myxococcota bacterium | reverse complement strand
CAGGCGTTGGTTCGTGCCGCTGCTGTCGTTCTTGTGCTTTGTCGCCGCGCAGAGTGATTACCGATTCCAGCTCACCGCCGGTGCGAGTGGTCCGAGCGGCGTGTTCTGTTTTTTGCTGTTCCTCCTTGCGGTCGTCAGGAGCGCCCAGCGCAAGCTCGATCACATTCGCGATGACCTGTTTGTCGGTATCAGTCTGTTTTTGTTGGGCACGATGAGCGGTCAACAGTTTGTATTTACGCTCTGTGCGCTGCCCTGCCTCTACTTCGTCTATCGCTATTTTGGTGTGGCCAAACGGGATCGCCGGCAACGGATCGGTCGCATCGCCGGCATCATGATTGTGTTGATGATACCGTGGGCCATTCGCAACCTCGCCGTCTTCGGCGATCCCCTGGCCAGTGGTTGGACAGCGGGGCTGAACTACGTCTATGCCAAAGCGCTGACGGTCAGCCAATGGCCGCCCGATGCGGTCCACGAGACCTTTTTTTCCGATCCCGGGTTGTGGCTCGGGGTGCGCAAGAACGCTTGGCTGAGCAACTGGACCGAGCTCCAGGCGAGCACCCATTACCTGGTGTTTATCGTGCCCGTCGTGGTGCTGTGTGCCTGGCGGTTGTTGGCGCCTGCGCACAAGGCGATTGTGCTGTTGGCATTTTGTCACGGTATCGTCGTCCTGGTCTCGGCAGCGTTGTCCGCGACGGGCCGGTACGATTCGTCGATTCATTTCAATTGCTATTTTGTCTTGGCCTTGGCCCTGATCGCGCCGGCGCAGGGGCTGAAGAGCGGCAGCCGTACAGCGGAGGTCGCGGTCGGGGTGGTGGTCGGCATCGTGTTGCTCGCCTTTTACACCGGCAATCCCCGCACCGGTATGCGGTCGGCGTTGTTCGCGCGGGAAACCGCGATCCGAGATGTGACGTTTCATCAGCAGCTGGCCCACCACTATCGATCCCATTTCAAGACCAACCGCGTCGTGGGGGTGGTCGACCGCGCCGAGAAGTTCGCCTACTTCACGGGAATGCGAACCGTAGTCTTTCCGGCCAACGCAGCCGCCAAGCCGCAGGCACATCTACCGTCATTGGTCGCCTGGCAGGAAAAATGGCAGGTCGACCTGCTGCTGATTCCCGCCCGGCTGAAGAAGCAATTTTCCCGGGTTGTGCAACAAAAATACGTGTTGGCTCGGCGCGCCTCGGACTACCTCGTCGACGTCCGGCGTCTCGCACAGGAGTTGAAGGCACAGCAGCGGACAGAAGAGAAACCGGGTAAAACGTCCCCAGAAAAATCCGAACCGGCGGTGCCGCCAAAGAAGAAGACGAATACCTACGCGGCCAATCCCACCAGGGTCATTCTCGTCGTGATTGAGGCGCTGCCGGCGTTCAAATTGGGTTGCCACGGCTACGACCGTCCCACCACACCGGTTCTCGATCAGTTGGCTCGAGAAGGCGTGGTGTTCGACACCTTCCATTCCGCGTCCCCCTGGACCATGCCGGCGGTCGGATCGATCTTGACCGGCGTCTCCCCCTCGGTGCATCTGGCCGGAAAGAGAATCGATAACAAGCCCCCCAAACGAGGCTATGTGTTGTCCCCGCTCAACGAACAGGTCCCCACCTTTCCCGAACAACTCGAAAACGTGGTCACTGCTGCCTTTGTGAACAACATGTTGCTCACCCGCCGGAACGGATATCACCGGGGATTCGACGAATACCAGCAGCGCTATGCGGGGTACGGCGGCTATCGCAACGCGCAGGAGGTGACCACCCGGGTCTTGGGCTGGTTGGCCCGGCACAAACGGCAGAATCTGTTTTTGTATATTCACTACTTTGATCCCCATGTCCCCTATATTCCGCCACCGGAGCTGGCGCAGAAATTCTACCGAGGAGACCCGGGACGGATCAATATCGAGCAATCCAAATTTATCCATAAGCTCAGATACAAGCGAATTGTCCCGACCGCAGCCGAAATCGAAAACCTGCGCGGTCGTCACGACGCGGAGATTGCCTTTGTCGACCAGCAGCTGGGCCGGCTGTTCGACCAATTGAAAAAACGAGAGCTTTGGGACGACAGCTGGATAATCGTTACCGCGGATCACGGCGAAGAGTTGTTCGAGCACGGTCGGTTCGAGCACGGCCACTCGATGGCGGAGGTGGTCACTCGCATACCCCTCATCATTCGCGGACCCAAAGGTAAGCTGCCCGGGCCGATGAGGATTGACGCCCCGGCGCGTCACATCGACCTCGCCCCGACGATTTTGGACATCTTCGATCACCCGTACCCCAACGGGTTGGAAGGTCAAAGCCTGTTCCCGATGATCGAAGGACAAGAGGCCGCAACGCGCCCCACCTATATGGAATACACGCTCTACTTCGCGCATCTGTTTTCCTATTTCGACGGCCGGTTCAAGTTCGTCAGCACGCTCAACGGAAAACACCAATCCCTGTACGATCTGCAAACCGATCCCGGTGAGAAGCAGCCGTTGCCCAAAACACACGCTCAGTTCGATATCTTGAAAAAAGCAGCTTGGCAGTATCGCCGGCAGCTGACCCGGGCCGCGAAGACCTATCTATCCACTGACACCGCCGAAAAAAAGAGCGGCCCGGCCGAGCTTACGAAAGAGCAAGAAGCATCGCTCAAGGCGCTGGGATATCTGGAGTAAGGGATCCAAGAAGGAGGAATGATGGCGAATTGGCTGAACATCGGACAGGTCTTCAAGGTAAACGCCAAGAAGTATCCCGATAACATCGCGTTCATGGACGCAAAGCGGCGCTTCACTTTTCCCCAGGCCAATCGGCGGATCAATCGGCTGGCCCATGCTCTCATGGCGCTCGGTTTGAAAAAGGGCGATACGGTGTCGTGTCTGCTGGAGAACTGCATCGAGATGTGTGAGCTGTACATGGCCACCGCCAAAATTGGGGTGGTGATCAACCCGGTCAACTTCAGGCTCACCCCGGATGATGTGGCCTACATCGTCGACAACGCCGACGCCAAGGCGTTCTTCGTTCACAAACAATTCACCGGAGCGATCGATCCCATCCGAAGCAAGCTGCCCCAAGTTGCCGACTATTTTGTCGTGGAGGGTACGGCGGATGGATACACATATTACGATGAATGGATCAGCGATCGGCCGGAGACCGAGCCCCAAGCAGAAGTTCTCCCGCAGGACACCTGGATTCTGCTCTACACATCCGGGACAACGGGTCGCCCCAAAGGGGTGCTGCGCTCCCATGAGAGCTATGTCGCGTTCTACTTGATTAACGGTTGCGATTTTCACTTCTCCCCCAAGGATGTGGTGCTGACAGTGATGCCCCTGTGCCACGTGAACGCCACGTTTTTCAGTTTTGCCGTCACCTACTTGGGAGGTGCCAATTACATTCATCCGGCGATTGGGTTTCAGGCGCGGGAGATACTGGATATCGTATCCCGGGAAAAGATCACCTTCGTGTCGCTCATTCCCACCCACTACAATCTCATCCTGGCCATTCCCCCTGCCGAGCGGAACGCCTACGATGTGAGCTCGTTGAACAAGCTGCTCTGTTCCAGTGCGCCGGCGCGGGTCGAACAGAAAGAGGGCATCCTAGAGTATTTCGAGGGGGTCAAACTGTTCGAGGGATACGGTTCCACCGAGGCCGGTATCGTCACCACCTTGATGCCGGAAGATCAATTGACCAGGCCCGGCTCCATCGGGCAGGAATCCGCCGGGACCGACATCGTCAAGATCCTCGACGATCAGGGGAACGAGGTGGCCGAGGGGGAGATCGGCGAGCTGTACTCCCGCGGCCCGATGATGTTCGACGGGTACTACAAACTGGCCGAGCAAACCCGAAAGAGCTTTTGCGGCGAGTACTTCTCTGCAGGAGACATGGCGCGGCGCGGAGAAGACGGGTTTTATTATTTGATCGACCGGAAGAACAACATGATCATCACCGGCGGAGAGCACGTCTTTCCCAGTGAGGTCGAAGCGGTGCTGGCCAAACATCCCGCCGTCTTTGACGTGGCAGTGATCGGTGTTCCCCATCCCAAATGGACCGAGGCGGTCAAGGCGATCGTCATTCTCAAAGAAGGTGCGTCGGCCGAGGCCAATGATATTGTGGACCAGGCCAAACAACACCTCGCGTCATTTAAGTGCCCCAAGTCGGTCGAGTTCATCCCCGCCGACGAGATGCCCCGTACGGCAACCGGCAAAATACTCCATCGAATTTTGCGAGAGCGTTTCGCGGACTAGGTTATTTTCCGGTTTGCCCTGAAAAGGGGGCTGGGGGGATTTCGTCTCTCAAGCCCCCGGTTACCCCCGCTGAATTTTACTCTTCATCGTGAGCAGTCGCAGTCCGGCCTTGGCCTTGCGCAGCAGCTCGTCCGGGGATCGCACGGCGAGGATGCGTTTGAACAGGTATTCGGGGCGTCGGTAAAATCCACGGTATCCCTCGAGCAACAGATCGTTCAGTTCATCCAGGGAAAAATTCTCCCCCCAGTACGGGGGGACGAAGCCCAGATGGGGCCGTCGGGCGAAGTCGCGCCAGACGTCCCGCTCGATGATGCCGGTTGCCAGACCCTGCCGGTAGATTTTCGTCCCGGGAAACGGGGTGAGAATGGTCAAATGCAAAAAGTCCGGATCGAGAGTGCGGGCCACGCGAAACGTTTCGTGAATCTCGGACCTGGTTTCGCCGGGGGCCCCGATCATGAAGTAGGCCAGCACTTGAATGCCGGCCCGCTTCGTCTCGGTGAAGACCCGTTCGACGGTCGGCAAATCAATCCCCTTGCCCAACACCTCCAAGATGCGCGCTGTACCCGCCTCGACCCCGTAATGGATGCCCCGGCAGCCCGAGCGGGCCATCTTCTTCAGCATCTCAGCGTCGACCGTGTCGACCCGGGCGCGCACGTCATAGCCCACATCCAGCCCCCGCCGGAGAATGAGATCGCAGAATTCCAGCACCCGTTCCCGACGGACGGTGAAGGTGTCGTCGTAAATCAAGAATTCTCGAATCCCCAACGCAATGCAGCGCTCCATCTCGTCCACCACATTCTCGGCCGAGCGGGCGCGGAACTTCTTTCCCAGATGGGGGCGATCGCAGAAGGTACAGACAAACGGGCAACCCCTGCTGGTGAACATCGTCGTCACCGGCCGTCGCGGAGAGAGCACCGAGTCGTACAACCGGACATCGGTGAGATGACGGGCGGGAAAGGGCAGGGCGTCGAGATCGTCGATCAATCCGGGAGCACTGGTCTTGACCACCCGATCCCCCTCGAGAAACACCAGGCCGGGGACCTGGCTCAGGGCAGCCGGATCGTCAATCTGCTCGAGGAGGGCAGCAAAATTTCGCTCCCCTTCCCCCAGCACGAGAAAATCGATTCCCGGCAGTCGAATCGTCTCTTCGGCAAAGAGGTGGGTGTGGGGTCCCCCCAGGACCACGCGCGTCGAGGGGCTCTGTGCTTTGACAATTTCGACGATCCGCAGCACGTCGATTAACGTTTGGGTCATCGTCGTGATGCCGACCACCTCCGGCCGGGCAGCCTTGATGCGCGCGGCGATCTGTTCATACGACAGCGCCAGAGCCTGGGTGTCGAGGATCGCCACTTTCCATGGGGAGTGGGCCTCGAGGTAGCCGGCCAGAAGGAGCAGCCCGAGGGGCGGACTGTGGCCGCGGCTCTCCTCGAGCGCCGACGGGTTGGAGCCCATCACCTCGAAATTGGCTGTCGGATTGATCAGCAGAACGCGCACCCCTATGCCCCCTTGCTCGCTTTGAAGAATTGATTCATCAGCAGTTTTCGCGCCAGATGGTGTTGTCCCAGCGGGCCTTCGAGAAACGTAAACGGGTTGGCAAAGGGCAGCCCCAAAAAACCGCGACACTGCTCGGTGACCAGACCGGCGCGAACCGCCAGTGAATCGAGCTTCTCCAGCGAAAGGCCGTTGTCATACCCCTCTTTGTACTTCAATCCGATCCGGCCGGCCACGGCCATCGGCAGTCCAAAAAGCGGGTTGGGCGTGGTGACCAGCAGCACGCCCCTCGGTTTGAGCACCCGTGCGGCTTCTTCGATCGCGGCGGATTGATCGGGGACGTGTTCGATCACTGCCATCATCATCACAGCGTCGAACCGGTTGTCGTCAAACGGAAGGTGCTGGCAATCGGCGTTGACCACACCGCGCCGGGAAGGAAGGGGGCGCAGATCGCAGGCGACAAAGCGCAGCTCGGGCCGTCGGGCGGCAAACCAGTCGATCGCGGTCAAATCGCCACAGCCCGCGTCCAGTGCGCAGCCGGTTCGCGGCAAGTGCGGCAGCACCATCTCCACCCGCCGCTGCCACAAGTAAGGACTCTTCCCCTTCTCCCAATTTTTGAACTGCTCGATGATGTCGTTCTGGTACGATTTTATAGCAGAGTTAAAAAATTTCACTCACACCTCCGCTTTTGAGGAACGAGAATTTGTACCACACGCAACCGCTTCAACCCATCAGATTATTGCGCTTGTTGGTTTTGTCAAAATAGGCCAAAATGGCCGGAATACGGATCAGTGCCCATCCGTTGGTTAGGTTGAATTTTGCGTATCCAATTTATTGGGGCATTGACAGATTCGCCGGTTGAAGCGTAGGTAGAGATGGAAAAACGGAGGTCTACAATGTACAAATCGAAATGGGCGACCTTGGCGGTGGCGACGGTGATTAGTTTTCTCTTTGTCGGTTGCACCCCCAATTATCCGAACTGTAACGAAGATTCACACTGTCAGGAAGGCGAGTACTGCGTAAACAATCTGTGCCAACAGTGCCGGGACAACGGCGACTGCCCAGAGGGTCAGGAGTGCGTGGACGGTGCTTGTCGGGAGATCCCCGGGTATTGCCAGCAGAGCTCGGATTGTTCGATGGGGCAGGTGTGCCGCGACAATCGCTGCAGTCCCTGTCTGCGCACCGATGAGTGCACCGGCGATCAGGTCTGCATCGACGGCCAGTGCCGGGATTCCGAGTGCGACAACGACGAAGATTGCCCGGCCGGACTGATTTGCGAAAACCATCTGTGCAAACCGGACAACACCTCCCAGGCGGACGTGCCCTCGGAGTGCCAGCTCGAGTCGGTCTATTTCGACTTCGATTCGTCTGAGCTCGGCGGTAGCACGCGCGGGGTGGTCGAGCGCAACTACGAGTGCCTCAATCAGCGCGGCGGCCGGGTAACCCTCGAAGGCCATTGTGATCCCCGTGGCACGACGGAGTACAACATGGCCTTGGGCGAGCGGCGAGCGCGGGTGGTGAAGAAAATGTTGAAGACCCTCGGCTATGACGCCTCCAAGGCTAAAATCGTCTCCAAGGGCGAGGAAGAGGCCCGCGGCAGTGGCGAGAGCAGTTACGCCCAAGATCGTCGAGTCGAATTCAAATAACAATGAGTGACAGCTTAGTCCGTAAAACCATCCTTACTCTTCTCGCCTGCTCCCTGACTTCCTGTTTTTGGGTGACCACCAAAGAAGAAGGGCGCAAATTGCGCAGTGAGGTGCAGGGCGTTCGCGATCGCATCGACAAGATCGAACGCGAAAACGAGGAAGGTCGGCATCACTTGAGCGAGATGATCGAGCGGGCGCGCACAGAAGTGGACAAGCTCGAGGAGACGCTCAACCGGGCCACCCGTGTGTTGGCCCGCAATTCGGCCGATTTCGGTGCCGAAATGGAGTCGATGAAGAATCGGCTGCGCGAGGTCGACGGTACCCTGGCCGAGATTCGGCATGAGCTGGGTCAGGCGAGCAAGCGGATGGACAAGGCGGATCGCCGGGTCAACGAATTCGCCCTCGCTGCCGGACTGGACCTGCCGATCGATGAAGACAAGGTGCCCACCAGCGAGAAGGATCACAAGCGGGCGATCGATCGCGCCTATGCCAACGGAAAGTACTCCGAGACCCGCGCGCTGGCCAAAATCTACATGGAGCGCTACGCCAACCGGGCCGAGGCCGATGATGTCCAGTTGCTCATCGCCAAGTCCTATCTCAAGCAGAAGCGGTGGGCCAAAGCACTCGGCGTGCTCCACCGGTTTTCGGAGAAATATCCCAAGAGCGATCTGACCCCCGAGGTGCTCTACGAGATGGCCCGCGCCTTTTTCGCTCTCGGCGATTGCACTGATGCGGGGATCCTCATCGAGACGGTCACCACCCGGCACAAAAAGAGTCCGTTTGCCGCCCAAGCCCGTGCCTTGAGCAAGCGGATCAAGAAGATGAAATCCCGCTGCACGTCGTAGCCCCGCTCCCCAACCAATCGCAGGCCCGTTTCGTCATGCTGATCAACGAAATCCCGTGGCGGTGGCACAGGTCGATCACCTGATCCCGCTGGAGCAACAGCACCCCGTCGGCTTCGACGGCAATAGCGCTGAGGCCGACCGCTGCTCCCAGTCGCACGGTGGTCGGACCGATCGTGGGCATGTCGAAGCGGGTGTCTTGACCCGGCTTGACGATTTTGGCCAGCACCGCTCCCGGCCCCGGCGCCCGGGCGATCAGGGCATCGGTTCCCGCCCGGGTCTCGAGCCCCACCAGCCGATCGCCAAAGGCAATCGCCGCTTGTCCTCGATCTTTTTGGCCCAGTGCCAAGGCCCCATTCCAGGCCAGTCGCACCGTCGTGCGCAGCCCATTGCCGATCGGCGGTCCGGCGTGCTGTCCCGGCCCGACCAGCATCGGTCCCACAAAGGGCTTGGCGTCGATCGCCGACACACCCAGCCGGGCCAGCTTCTCGGCAATGGCGGTAAGCAACCGGTTGTCACCGGTACCGAGCAGCTGGGGCAACAGGGACCAGGCGTGTCGATCCAGCTTCAGGGTTGATCGAGCAGTGCGCCAATCGACGCCGCCGGCGAGGATACAGTGTTCGACGCCCCGGTCGGTGAAATATCGGGCCAGAGCCCCCAGCGCGCCGAGGGGAAAAACTCGCTGATCCAACGGTGTCGAACCGCCGGACCGCTCGACGAACTGCCCCTTCAATCCGGCCACTACCGCACTTCGCCCGGTGATCGTCAGTTGGTCGAGCAGGAGGTGGGGAAAGAGACCTCGGCCGGCGATGATGCCGATTGGCGAGGGGGGGTGGGAACCGATACCATCGATTCCCGCGGGGGTCATCGGGTCAGACCTCGGGGGGTGTGGCGGATGAAATCGAGGAGGCGCGCGATGGAGGGATCCTGTTCGCCCAGATGCTCGAACTCCGCGACGATCGAGGGGAGGGATCGGCCGCGGGTCTTCAATGCCCGGATGATCCCCTTGATGCCTCTTCGGGTTACCTCGTCGAATTCTCGGCGATCCAACCCGACGCGGTTGACCGCCCGCAGCCGCGCCCGATCCCCGGCCACGATGCAAAACGGCGGCACATCCCGTTCGATCATCGATCCGGCGGCCAGCATCGCCGACTCGCCGATCCGGAGGAAGGTCCCCACACCGACCAGTCCGCCGAACACGGCGTAGTCACCAACTGTGGTGTGACCGGCCAGGGTTGCGTGATTGGCCATACACACGTGGTTGCCGATCTGACAATCGTGAGCGACGTGGGTGTATGCCATCAACAGGTTGTGATCGCCGATCTCCGTGGATCCGCCCCCATGGCAGGTCCCCCGGTTGACTGTCACGTGCTCGCGAAATTCGTTGAAGTTGCCGATGCGCAATTCGGTGGGCTCGTTGTTGTGCCGCCGATCCTGGGGCGCTCCCCCCAGACAGGCAAACGAATGAACCACGTTTCTCGAGCCCATCGTCGTCGGCCCCCAGACCACGGCGTGGGCTTGGACCACGCACCCGACCCCCAGTTGCACATTCGGTCCGATCACCGCAAAGGGCCCGATTTCGCATCCCGCGCCCAGTTGGGCCGATGGGTGCACCGAGGCGAGGGGATCGATGCCTTCGTCTCGCTCGGCGTCCCGGGAGGTCACATTTTTTGCGAGGTGAATATTAGGAGACATGGATGGGGTCATAAAGTACTGCTGCGATCGTGAATAGATATGGCCAGCTCCGCCTCGGCGACGCGCAAATCCCCTTCGAACGCGGTGCAGGAAAAGCGCCACACATTGCTCCGCTGGCGCAGGAGGGTCGCCTCGAGCTCGACGGCATTTCCCGGCCCGAGAACCCGGTGGAACTTGGCCTTGTTGATCCCGACCAGATTGATCAACCGGCCCGGTTCGAACTGTTCGGTGGCGTAAGCCAGCAGGCAGCAGGTCTGCACCCACACCTCGATGAGCATCGAGTTGGGCCAGATCGGATGGCCGGGAAAATGGCCGGCAAAGGCCGGTTCGGATACGGTGATCAGTTTTTCAGTGGTAATGCGCTCACCCGGATCGAGATCGGTGACCCGATCCACGAGCGTCGCCGGTGGTTTCTGAGGAAGAATGCTGATGATGTTGCACGAGTCGAGTCCCACCGAACGTTCGCTCATGATTCCTCCGTATCGGACGCCGCGCCACTACTGCGGTCGGCCGTCCGCGCCAGTGTCGCCATCGCGCGCAGCCATCGTACACGGGTCCACGCCGGATATCCAGCGACTACCTCGCCGGGCCGGATATTTCGCGTCACGCCGCTCTTGGCCGCGACCTTGGCGCCGGCGCCGACTGTCAGATGATCGGCGACCCCCACCTGTCCCCCCAGCATCGCCCCCTCGCCGATCACCGTCGACCCGGCCATGCCGCATTGCCCGGCGATCAGTGCATTCTTCTCGATGATGCAGTTGTGGCCGACCTGCACCAGGTTGTCGAGCTTGGCACCCTGTCCGATGCGGGTTTCCCCCAACGTTCCCCGATCGACACAGGCGTTGGCCCCAATTTCCACCCGATCTTCGATCACCACCCGTCCCACGTGCCGCAGCTTGATCGGACCGTCAGGGGAGGGCACAAAGCCGAATCCCTCGGCCCCGATGACAGCGCCGGGTCCGATGATCACAAAGCGCCCCAACTGAGAGCCCTCCAGGATCATCGCGCCGGGGCCGATGCTGGACCCCTCACCGATGCGCACCGACTGTTCGACCACGGCCAAGGGGCCCACCGACACCGAGGGATCGATCCGGGCCGTCGGGTCGATCCAGGCGCTGGGATGCACGGTTCCGCTCTTTGCCGGCGGTGGAAAGAACAGGTCAATCAACTGGGCCAGGGCCAGCGGCGGGTTCTGGTGCGCCAGTACCGCGGGCACCCCCCGCTTGAGCGCCGATTCGATCAGCTCGGGTCGCGTGAGGACAACGCCGGGCAATTCGGTGTCCCCGCCGGGGAGTCGGCGTTTGTCGAACAGGGGGGCAACGGCCGCCCGATGGGCCTCCTCCAAACAGGTCAGCGCATCGACTTCAAGCTCGGTTTTTCCGTGAGCAGTGCCGCCTATTCGACCGGCCAACTCGGCAACGGTGGGCATTATCCCTGTTTGAGCAGCTTGCGATCGGTGAGACCGCATGAGATGGCCAACAGCTCCGCCACATCGAGCTGACCTTTGTCATCAAAGAGATCTTTGTCCTTCAATCCATCGGACAGCATGGTCATGCAGTAGGGACAGGCCGAGGCAATTGACTTGGGCTGCGCAGAGACGAGCTCGGAGACCCGCAGACCGTTGATGCGGTCTCCGCTCTCTTCCATGAAGAACCGGGCACCGCCGCCGCCGCAACACAATCCCCGCTCCTTGCTCTGAGTGATTTCGGCCACCTCGAGCCCGGGAATGCGCGCCAGCAGTTGCCGGGGGGCGTCGTAGATGTCGTTGTACCGGCCCAGGTAGCAGCCGTCGTGAAAGACCACCCGTTGCTCGATTCGCTCCGTGGGGGAGAGCTTGCCCTGGGCCACCAGGTCGGCGAGCAGCTCGGTGTGGTGCAGCACTTCGAACTGGCCGTCGAACTCGGGGTACTCATTTTTGAAGGTGTTGAAGCAATGGGGACAGCCGGTGATGATCTTCTTCACCCCGAGCTCTTTGAAGGTCTCGATATTCATGTCGGCGATCATGCGGAAGTTGGATTCAGAGCCGGCGCGGCGGGCGGTCTCTCCGCAGCACGGTTCGTCGCTGCCCAAGTAGCCGTAGCTCACCCCGGCCTGATTGAGCAATTGGGTCAGGGAGCGGGAGATCTTCTTGGCCCGATCGTCGAAGCTGGCCATGCAGCCGGTGAACAACAGGTACTCGCACTCGTCGGCATCAAAGGCGGGCACCTCCAGACCTTCGGTCCAACCGTCCCGGTCCATCGGCGAGAGGTTCCAGGGATTGGCATTGGTTTCGATCCCGCGCAGGGCGGTGGCCAGCTCGGCCGGGGGCTCGCCGCGGCTCTCCACCAGGTCCCGTCGCAGTCTGACGAATTTGTCGACGTAGCTGATCATCACCGGACACTCCTCTTCGCAGGCCCGGCAGGTGGTGCAGTTCCAGACCACCTCGGGATCGACGATGACCGGGATCAGGGGGCGGGATTTCTGGGGTTCAGAGGTCAGCTCTTCGTGCCGCAGGTAGAGGTGATCCCGCACAGCGGTGAGGAAGGTCTTGGGTTTGAGCGGCTTTTGGGTTTTGGCAGCCGGGCAGTTGTCCGTGCATCGGCCGCACTCGGTGCAGGAGAACATGTCGAGAATGTCTTTCCAATGGAAATGCTGAACCTCGGCCACACCGAAGACCGGCTCCTCTTCCTCGTCTTCGTCCTCCTCGTCGCGGAGCACCTTTTCGATGTTCTCGTCCTTGGGCAGTCGCCCCTTGGGATCCAAGCTCGTCAGGAACACGTTGGGAATCGCGGTGATCACGTGGAAGTGCTTGCCGTAGGGCAGCAGGTTCATGAAGATGAGCACCAACACCGAATGGGTCCAGAACCCGACCGTGCCCACCAGTGCAGCGGTCGATCGATCCAGCTGTCCGAGCAGGGAAGCGGATACCGAGGCGAGGGGTTCGCCGGCGACGAAGCCGGTCTGACCCGTTTCAATCTGCTGCCAGCCCCAATACGCCAAATCGGCCACCATCATCGTGCTGATGATCAGCAGGATGAGCGTGGCCTCAAAGGAGAGGGTGAACCTCGCCGGCCGCACGACCACCCGGTTGATCAACGCCAGCAGCGCAGCGACGAGCACGACCCCCGAAAACACATCTTTGACGAAGTGGTAGGCGTGCCCCAGGGGATTGTCCCCTAAAATCCACAGGTTGAAGCCCTCGTCAAACCCCCGGCCCCAGAGGATCACCGTGTTGAGCAGCAGGGCCAGAAATCCCCAGAAAATGGCGATATGGATCAGGCCCATCGTCCGGTACTTGGGCATCTTCTTTTGAAAGATGGCGATTTTCAGGGCCACCTTGATGCGCTCGCCGATTTGGTCGAAACGATCTATCGCAGCACCGACCGTCAACAGGCGCCATCGCTTGAGCGCCGACCAGGTGAAGACGCCAAAGGCCACCACCATCACGATCAACATTGTCTTGGGATCCATACCAACTCCTTTGTCACCCCGCCGAGTGATTCCCCCGTGCGGCGATGAAAATACCGTCAAAGAGTAAAAATTGTCTAGATTAGAATTGGAAAATAGCGGTCGATTCGAACAGATTTACACAGTTGACTTGTCTGGTGCACCATTTGGTTCATTTTCAACTTGTTCACGATTGTGTTTGGACTGAATATGGACAGATCAGCTTCGGTCTAATCGCTGTATGACGACTTTCCTCGAAAGGAGCGGCACGATGGGTGTCAATTCGCGAATCCTCTTGCTGGTGGGTGTTGTTGCGATTCAGCTCTCGCTCTCCTCGGCGGTCTTGGGACAATCCAAAACAGAGTACGTCGCAGGGGAGTTGCTGGTCAAATTCGGCTCGACGCAAAACGAGCAGATCGATCAAGCGGTTCGCACCATCGGGGCCAAGGTGGTGCAAAAACTGAAGCGCATTTCGGTTTCTCGATTGCAGCTGCCGGCGAGCCTCAGTGTGGAGCAGGGGATGCAGAAGTTGGCGCAGCTGCCCTTCGTGCGCTACGTCGAGCCCAACTACGTTCTCAAAGCGCTGGGCAATCCCAACGATCCGAAGTTTAATCAACAGTGGGGTTTGGAAAAAATAGCGGTCCAGCGGGGGTGGGGCCGCCAAACCGGAAGCGCAAAAGTCGTCATCGCGATCGTGGATACAGGGGTCGACCTGGATCACCCGGATTTGAAGCAAAAAATCGTCGCCGGCTATGATTTTGTCGACCGGGACAATTCTGCCGACGACGTCGGAGGACACGGCACCCACTGTGCGGGAATCGCTGCGGCATCGGCCAACAACGGCACCGGAATCGCCGGTGTTTGCCCCAACTGCTCGATTATGCCGATTCGGGTGCTGGGTCCCTGGGGCGGTTCGGCCAGTGCGGTGGCTGACGGGGTGATTTGGGCGGCGGATCACGGTGCCAAAGTCATTTCGATGAGCCTCGGAAGCGCCTACAAATCGGCGGCCGTCGAGGACGCGGTGGCCTATGCGGCCCAGCGGGGGGCCCTCTCCATCGCCGCTTCGGGGAACAACGCGTCCCAGGCGCGGAGCTATCCGGCCGGCTTGCTCCAGTGCTTTGCCGTCGGGTCGAGCGATCAATACGACCGGCGATCGTCGTTCAGCAATTACGGATCCTGGGTCGACGTGGCCGCGCCGGGGAGCCAAATCATGAGCTCGGTGCCCAACGGGCGCTATGAATACAAAAGCGGAACGTCGATGGCCACCCCCCATGTGGCCGGCTTGGCCGGCTTGCTGTTCAGCTGTCCCGGAGCGACCGCGGACAAGGTACAGCAGGCCATCGAACAGAGTGCCCGCCCGGTGGGGGATTGGGTGGCCAAGGGGCGCATCGACGTCCCCGGGGCGCTCAGCCGGATGTCCTGCGGCGGCGGAACACCATCGCCTGATCCACCTCCGCCCCAACCGGGACCGGGGAAGCGACTGGAAGCCTCGCCGACCGGGTACGTTATGACCCAGGGACACACCGTGTCCGCTCCGAGCAACAGCTTGGTGCGGGTGGATGGCCAGCGGTTGGTCGTTCAAGGGCGTAAAACCAGCTACAAGAATGTGCTCAGCATGGACGTGGTCACCACCAAACTGAGCCGGAAGAATGCGAATCAGTTGGAGGTGGTGCTCACCGGGAGTTTCGATAAACCGGGCGAAATCACAGCGTATTTCTACGATTGGCAGGGAAAGAAGTGGGACTGGATCGGCAAGCACTACCTCAAATCGAAAGATCAGAAGCTCAGTTTCAAACGGGCGCCGGCCCAGCCCTACATTTCGACCAACGGACAGGTCAAGGTCCGCTTCTACCGGGAGGCCAAGCGCTGGACCGTTTTTTCATTGCGAGCGGATCAGGTGCGGTTCTACGTCACCCAGAACGCCTCGGCCCCGTCTAATCAGGGGATCAAGGACAAGGCCAAAAACTGGTGGAACAAGTGGAAACGAAAAAAATAGCGTGATAGAGGATCACCATACCGGAGCGAAGCAAACGGAAAGGAAGGGGAGCATGAGACGGACGATGCAGATACTAGGAGTTGGTGCACTATTGGTATCCCTGGCCCTGTCGGCCTGTGGCGGAGGCAATGCCGAGTTGCCTGGTGCAGAGCAGAATCCTACCGAGATGGCCGCCCAAGCGACCGGAGAGGTGAGCGATCTGGCTCAAGAAACGACGCAGGCAGCAACCGGAGCGGGGGGGAGTCAGTGCTCCACTGACGCAGAATGTGTGCCCGATGCCTGCTGCCACGCCAAGGGGTGTGTGCCCAAAGCAGAGGGACCGCAGAACTGCGCTGATATGGTCTGTTCGATGGAGTGTGCGCCGGGCACGATGGACTGTGGCGCCGGTGCTTGCGCCTGTCTGAACGGCACCTGTGGGGTCAAGTGGCGCGACGGGGCGGCCGGCGGGCCCGAGCTAGCCGAGTAGCTTTGTAACCTATCAAAATTAATAGATTTTTCAGCTAAATAGTCGCGGTTTCGAATGTTTGCCAGATGGCCTCTGATAGGGCAAAGAGAGATCGCCTCACCTCGGCTAGAACAGGTCGGTTACCATGCCGAGCCAAGCCATGGGCTGCAGCAGCCACGGTTCGAGCAGCAGCTCGTCGGATTGCCGGTCAGCTGCTGCCCGGTATCGCCGGGACTCTCCTTGAAATTGCATGCCCAGCCGCATGAAGAGGTGGACGCGAGGTACCAGGGCCAGGCTGCCGTAGATGCCGGGACCGATGGCCCAGTTCAAGCGCGTTTTTGGGGGTTCGGGCACGATTTGGGCGCAGCGGCTCGAGGTGGTGTGCGTCACCGGATCAAACGTCGCGCTGAGGGAAAATCCGAGCGAGACGCGCTCAACTTGCCAGAGCACTCGCGTACCAATCGTGATCGGGTGACTGGTTACGCTGAGCCTCACACACGTCCCCTCGGCCTCAATTCGCTGCAACACAGTATACCCTGCAAATAGCGCAATTCTCTTCAGGGGCCGAAGGTACAGCCCGGCCCAAAAACCGTGAACAACCGGAATCTCGCTGGAAAAGCTGCGCCACTCATAAGCCGTGTTCAAACCGAAAAAGTCAGGAGGGCTGTGGGGCGCAGACTGCTCTTGTCCGGCGATGGCCTCGTCCGTCAAAGGGGAGTTGGCGACGATTGCCCGGTCGTTCGATGAGCTCGCCTTGATCTTCGTTATTTCTCCACTCTCCTCGACGGGTTGAACCGCCTGAACGGTCGACCGCTCGATCAGCGTTTGGGCGACTGTCCTCACGATATGGGCCAAATTTTCCGACTGGACCGACGAGTGAACATCCAGTTGTAGATCCCGGTCGAACCGGGTGTATTCCCCTTGGCCAGCGATCAACAGGAAAAGTTTCCCCGGGGAATCGTCAGCCAGCCAGATCACCGCATCGGCTGATCCTTCTTGCGCCATTTCTTGGGCCGCCATTGCCAGCCGACTCTGCGGCTGGACATCGCTACCGCGCACGTCCATCGAAAAAATCACATTCAAGCCCCACAATTGGCGCACAATGGTATCTTGGACAGCGGGAACGCGCTTCAGCTGGAGAGGAGTGACGAGAAAGACGATTCGACGTTGTTGGGCTTCGGTAGGCGCACGAACAGTCGACTGAGCCGGGCAGGCGATACCGCGCACAATGATGATCAGCGCAGCTAGCAGCGGTAGCAACCGCCCGGACGGTCGAGGGAAATGGGTCATCGCTACTCGGAACTACCTCCGGGAACGGCGTACACCCGACCGGCGCCAAGAGGTGGGGTAAAAGTATCTGGTGCGAGAAAGCCCGGCGCGCCGACGAGGAGGTCTGCATGACCGTCGCCGTTGAAATCACCAGCGCCATTGAGTGCCATACCGGCGTTGTCGTAAATGATTCGCCCGTCTGTCATCTCCCGCCTGACACCGTACAAAACAGCGTCGGCATACGTCAGCGCAACCATTTCCCCGTCAAATACCGTTCGGCCATAGATTAGAAAAGCTGCTCCGCGCAACGAATCAAACCCAAAGGCACTGAAGAATATGTCATCGAGCCCATCCCCGTTGATGTCACCCGCGCGCCCCAGGGAGTAGCCGATATGCGCTGAGTCGAAGGTGTTGGAATAGTAGGTAGCGTCCGCATTCACTAAATCGAACAATTGGGGTTCAGCTTGATCCAGTGGATTAAACCGGGTACCGCCGAGAATTAGTTTGACTTCCCCTTGCGCCTCACCGCTCCCCGAATTGCCAATGAGAAAATCTTTGTACCCATCGCCATTGACGTCTCCGGCCGCTGAAATATTGGCCACCGCGTCGTGCAAGTTAAATCTAAAATCGGCGATTGTGGAGATCGCTTGCGCGGGTGAACAATCATCAACGTGACCGAGAATCAACAGCACACTGTCCTCGGTCGTCGAATCTGATTCATCGTCGTCGTCCCCGTCATCCGCATCATCGTCATCATCGTCACCATTGACGTTTCCGTAATAATCGTGCAACATTTGGGAGACCAACAAATCATCCCGACCATCCCCGTTGACGTCGCCCACACCGACCACGTGGGTAAACTGATGGTATCCCTTTACCGTCGGATCCGTGGGGTCTCGCGTGATGACGCGTTGAGCGTCGTCCAGGGTCAGCTGTTGGGGGAAACCGGCCGGCCGGCCGTAAAACAGATATATCGAACCAGACGGGGTGATATCTTTGTCATCCGCGTAGACGATATCACCTCCCAACGCCGCGAGATCGTCATAGCCATCGCCGTTCAGATCGCCGGCGCTGTGCACAGACCAAAGCGCTTTGGGGCCCGAATCGCCGGAAAGCTTGGTCGGCGCATTGGTTAGATCGGACAGACCCTCAAAGCGGGATGGCGATCCGTAGTACAAATAGGCGACCCGCTGGTACCCCATCATCTGATCCGGGAGCCAATCACAAGTGCTGACTCCCGGGAGAACGGGTGGCGCCACAACCATGAAATCGGCAAAGCCGTCGCCGTTGACATCCCCGGCCGGGGAAACCAGCGTCTCATAGATGTTCTGGTGATGGTCACCGACGAAGATCGCATCAGCGCTGTCCTCGATAGTCGCTTCGTGGGGTAATCCCTCAGCTTTGCCGTAGTACAGATAGCCCGTGACATTTTTCGGAATTTCACACCACGGTCGCTCGGGATCGGTGCTGGGGAGATATTGCGAATCGCCGATCATCATGTCATCGAAGCCGTCCCCGTCCACATCCCCCAACCCGCTCACTGCAACTCCGGCCAGGCCGTGGTCAACACCCTCCAATATCGATGCGGTGTTGGGCAGAGGGTAGTCACCCCTGGGCGCCAGCGGACTGAGCCAGCGGTCATAGGTGGCCACCTTTTCTTCAGCGACGTTGAAACACCCGGTGCCAAAAATAATACACAGCGCCAAGCTCAAGCAGGCTTTTGTACAAGAGTTCATTCCTAACGGTGTATGCCATATCATCTCTAATTCCTTTCATCTATTGGGTGATCGGTGTGGTCACCCGGTGAACAAACGCACCCGAACAGTGGGATCAGCGGCTCATTTAAGACTGGATTTTCTGCTGTCTGAAGTGAGCTGGGCTAGGGGGGTAGAATTGTAACATTTTAAAATTAAAGTGTTTTTTTGCGTGTTCGATAATCTCGGTTTCGAAAACTCGCCGGATCGCTATACTTAGGCCCCTGATGGAGCGAAAAGCGAAATGCGATGTCCTCGCCCTGGCGAACCAAAAAGAACGCGATACGCTGAACGCGCTCCACGCGGAGCTGCGGCGCTATCGGGATCAGATCGCCGATCACGATCTGCAACTGGAGAGCCTGCGCACGACCCTGGCCCTGTTCGAATCCACCTATAACGCCCGGCTCACTCGGGAGCGCTCGATGGTCGATCGGGTGCGCTCGATGGTCCGCCACTTGGAGGATTGGACCGATCTGGTGCGCTCCCAGCCTCGGGAGGAGCTGATCCAAGTCAGTCAGTTCGTCGAGAACCGGCGCGAAAAAGAGCTCGCCCCGTTTCAAGCCGAACGGGACAAAGAGGGGTGGCAGTCCACCGACTGGATTCCCCGGGAAGAACCGATCGAGGATGAGCCACCGCCGACCCGCGAGCGGTATGAGGAGTTGAAATCCGCCTATCGCCAGTTGGCCCGTCACTATCATCCGGACTTTGCCCAGTCAGAGGAAGAGCGGGTTCGCTTTAGCGAAATCATGAGGAGAATCAACGAGTTATATCGCGATGGGGACTTGAGCAGACTGCTCGCCCTGGCCGAGCAGCACCAGGTGACCGACGAACTATTGGAGGAGACCCCGGTCCAGGAGCAACTCGAAAAGCTCAGGGAACGGGCCAGGTGGTTCGCCGCGATCGTCGAAAATCTTCAAGAAGAGTTACACGATCTGGAACAGAGCGAGATATTCGATCTGTGGCAGCGGGCCGAGCAGGCCAAAGCAGCGGGCCGGGACCTTGTCGCCGAGATAAAAAAGCGGTTGTTGGATCGGCTGGACCAGCTATACGATGAGGTGGGGTGGGCCATCGGGGAGCTTGAACAAACTGTGGTCGAATACAACAAAACACTGTCAACAGAGCCGCCGGCGATCGAACGGCGGAGCAATGCCACCGACATCGAGCGGGTCTTCGACCCTTTCGCCGACAAGGGATTGGTTCGGCTGGGGTTGGAGGCGCTGGACACCCGTCCGAAAGATCGGACCACCCGGCGCCGGGCGGATTGGATTATCCGCCTGGCCGATGAGGCTCCCGCTCAACTGCGCATCATCCTGCTAGCCCATGTGTCCCAGCTCTCCAAATTGCCGCTCCCCGGATTGGAATCGTACGAGGATTTGCGGCTGCGCTTCGATGCGTTGTGTGCTGATGACGAGGCGCCGATCACCCTGGAGCACACGCTGGCCCAAATGAGCGATATCGTCGAATACGGCGTCCGCCGGGCCAGTCCCCAGCTGGTTCACCTGGGCCTGCGGTTTCGCTCGGAAGGGATTCGCAACGCGGTCCCCCTGGCGCTCCAGGCCGCACCGGTGCGGCACGAGCTCAAGCGGGTGCTGTGGGTCCTGGGGGAAGAGGTCACCTGCGATTTCTGTCACAGCGCGGTGTTCGCGATTCCCCTGTTTTACACCCGCGGTCTGGACGATTTGCGGGCCTCGGTCTGCCCCTCCTGCGGGGAGACGATTCGGCGCTACTACCTGCCCAAGGGGGACGATATTCAGGCGGTGCTCAATCCGGTGTATGTGGATCTGGACATCATCTCCGATTGGTCCTTTCGCCTCTCCCGGGCTAGTGTGGCCACACAGCTGCTGCCGGTTCAAGTGGCCAACTTCACCGTCGGGGAGCTGAAGAAACGCCTGGTCACCGATCTGTTCGGCCGCTACGAACTGGGCCTATCCCGCGGTCAGATCGCCTTTTTTCAAGGCCCCCGGCGCATCAAGGAGAAGACCCCCCTCTATGAGCTTCCCGAGCAGAAATTTACCGTCCGCTTCAAAGAGGGCGCACCGTTGACCGAGTCCGATGCATTGGAGATGCTGCGGTATCGGATTCGTCACAAATTCAAGTAGGCGCTTGTGGCCGACCCTCCAAACCAAATCGAAGCCGGGCTCGATCGCCTCTTCGAAGACCCTGATTTCCATTTCACCACCGCCCAGAAGAAACGCTGCGGGAAACTCGCCGATGCCCTGAGCCTGAAGTGGGGATCCCACGGGGAGGTGATGCGACGCGTGCCCCTGGATGAGCTGCGCCGGACGGCCGGTACGCCGAAACAGCGAACGAGCCGGCTGATCCAGTTGTTGGGGGATCTGCTCAATCCGTTCGGTGCCCGACTGAGGGCTCGGCTGAACCGCTTGACCGCCCCCCTGACCGAGGCCAACTGCACTGTTAAATTCACCCGCGACTACGAGGACGACGCCTTCGAACTCAGCGCGCGCATTACCGACAAACAGGACATCGAGCGGCTCAAACGGGCGCTGGAGACGCTGCCCTACGACGACATCGTGGCCTGCCTCCGCGGGGAAGTGGATGTTTGAGCGGATTGTCGTGGAGGAGGAGGCCCGAGACCATCCCCGGGTGGAACGGATCATCGGCCGCTTTCCCCAGGCCTCGGTGATCTCGACCGAATCGATAGAGTCGTTCGGTGCGCCGGGGTGCTCGTCGGCCAGTGGCTCGGCGACCACCCTGCTGTTGGGCCTCAAACGGGGGATCAAGCTGCGGCCCGCCCCTCGCGACTACGGGGTACCGGGTCGGCCCCACTTCGGCCTGACTCATCAGTACAATTGCATCTACGCCTGCGACTACTGCTACCTCGATGGATATTTCACCTCTCGCGCGGTGGTGTTTCACGTCAATCTCGAGGCGTTCGGCGAATCGATCGCCCAACAGACGAGCCTCGCTCCCCCGGACCGGCAGCCCTGGTTTCACACCGGGGAATACGGGGATTCGCTGGCGTTGGCCGGCGTGTTCGGCGATGTCGACTATTTTCTCAATCTTTTTGACGGGTTGCCACGCGCTACACTGGAGCTGCGCACCAAGTCGGTCCGGATCGATCCGGTGGTTCAGCGGCCCGCGCTACCCAATGTGATCACCTCGTTCACCCTGATGCCGCAAGCCTACTCCCGCCGCTACGAACGGCGCACCCCGTCGATACCCGCCCGGATCGAGGCGGCCCGTCGGCTCGTCGAGGCGGGATATCCCGTGGCGATTCACCTCGATCCACTGGTGTACGAAGAGGATTTCGAGAGCGCTTACCGGGAGTTGATGGTGCAGGTCGACCAGCGCCTCTCCACCGCTCGAATTGCCTACATCACCGTCGGTGCGCTGCGCTTTTCAAAACCGGCCTTTGAACGGGTGAGGGCCGTCCATCCCCGATCCGGTCTCTGGGCCAACGAGTTCGTGCGCAGTCTCGACGGCAAGGTGCGTTATTTTCGACCGTTGCGACTGTGGATGTTGCGCAAGGTCAAACAAATGTGGCAGGAGCAGGGGATCGATCCCGACCGAATTCACACTTGCATGGAGCTCCCCGGCGACCAGGAGGGGTAGCGGTTTGACGTGGGGATCAGGATCCCGTGTTCACAGTGCACGACTCTTCGGCCGGTTCGTGGTGGCGCGCCAGATCCGCTAGGGTCGTTCCGTTGAGCACATCCACAATGGCGTTGTTCAAATCCCGCCACACCCCCCGAGCGATACAGCTGCTCGAGCGGGGACAGGATTCTCCGTTGTCGAGGCAATCGATCACCGCTGAGGCCCCTTCGAGGGCGTTGAAGATGTCGCCGACTTTGATCGCTTCGGGATCTTTGGCCAGCAGGTAGCCCCCCTTGGCCCCGCGGACGCTCTTGACGAGTCCGGCATCTTTGAGTGCGGTGAGCAGGGTGTGCAAGTACTTGCGGGAGAACCCCTGGTTGTTGGCGATGTCCCCCATCAGAATCGGTGTATCGCCACTCGATTGAGCGAGCTCTATCATGGCCCGCAATCCATATCGTCCTTTGGTTGACAGTTTCAGCATCTTGGCATCCTCAATCGCTTTGAAATCGTTAGAACTAAATGGCACTTCTGTCAAATGTAATCCTCGATTGTTCTGAATTTCATTTTTACTGTAATTCCTGGCCCGAAGGAAGGGGAAATCCGGATGAATCCGCCCGGGGTTGCGACCCCAGCGATTTGCGCTATGAAAACGTATACTGTGATAGTCATCTTTATAAGCCCGCCGATGCAAGCCTGTCGCAAGTGACGAAATGTCGCTGAGCACCCGAGAACCGAGAGAGGGACAGGGGAGCGACCATCTGCTCAACGAGCAGCTGCCCCAAGCGGTGGTCACCGACGGGGACGACGGCGTGGTGGTGGTTGACGAGAACGGCGTGGTGCGGGTGATCAACGACAATGCCGCCGCGCTTCTGGAAATAAAAAATGCCTCGGCAGTCGGCCACTCCCTCACCCGTCTGGGGGATCCCTCCAAGATGCTGTTCGATATGCGGGATGCCCAAAAAACAGTGAACGAGATCATCATGTTGAATGCTGTGGATGGTCGATCAAAGCGAAATGTCCAGGTGCGCATCACCCCCTTTCAAACGTCGGAACAGCTGTTTTTCTTTTGCAATCTAAGAGATTTGACGTGGAAGACGGAGTTGGAGCGACGGGTGACCCAGCAGGAGCGCCGCTACAATTCCCTCGTCGAAAATTCTCCCCTAGCGGTCTTCTCCTGTGATCTCACCGGGACGATTACCGCGGCCAATGCCCATGTGCCCGCGCTGCTGGGCCTGCCACCGGATACCGAGCTCGCCGGGATGTCCCTCAACGCGGTACCGGTCATCGGTACCTCCGGCATCTCGCGCAGTATCAACCACTGTCTGGAGTCGGGAAAGAGCCTCGTTTCGTCCCATTTGATGGCCGATGGTCCCCGGGGACCGATTCAGTTCACCGGCCATTTCTCGCCGCTGACATTGGACGTGGATCAAACCGTGGGCGTGCACGTGGTGATTGAAGACACCACTGAACGGGAACGCACCCGCAGCTCGCTGGCGATGTCCGAAGAGCGCCATCGCGTGTTCTTTGAGCACGCGCCGATCTCCCTGTGGGAGACCGATTTTTCGGCCGTACTCGACCATTTCGACACGTTGCGCGCCAGAGGGGTGGTGGATTTTGACAGCTACCTGGCGCACCACCCGGACGATCTGCAGCGCTGCTTGAGGTGTATTCGCATTGTCTCGGTCAATCCGGCCTCGCTGATCCTGTACGAAGCGCGCACTGCCGAGGAGTTGTCCCAGGTATGGCCCGCGAGAGCGCGCCGACCGGGCAGCTACGAGGGATATCGAGAGTTGTTCGCCGTCTTGGCCGATGGCCGGATGAGCTGCCGGTTCGAGACCGAGGATACCACCCTGTTGGACAAGACCATGTCCATCACCATTAGTGCAGCTGTGGCCCCGGGCTACGAGGCCGACCTCTCCAAAGTCTTCCTGTCGATTCTGGACATCACCAAAATCAAGGAGATGGAGCGGGCGCTGCAGTTGCAGCTCGTGCTGGAACGGTTGATCACCCGCATCTCCGCCCGCTTCGTCAGTCTGCCGGTGGCTGAAACATCGGCGGCGATCGGGCGGGCCCTCGAGGAGATCGGCCAGGCGTTGGATGTGGATCGGGTGGCGGCCTATGCCATCGGAGCGCCCGGCGAGTTTCAGACGACCCATCAATGGCAGAGGGGGAATGTGGCGGACGCCGAGCCGTTCGAGGCCCACTCCCTGCTCGATTGCCGTTGGTTTGCCGCTCGGATGGCTCTGCTGGAGACAATCCATCTGCAATCCCCCCGTGATCTCCCCCCTGAAGCCGCGGCAGAACGTCAGCTGCTCGAGCAATGCGGGGTGGAGATGTTGCTGATGATTCCCCAGGTGGTGCGCAACGAGCTGGTGGGATTTCTGTGCATCCGCGCCGGGGCGG
This sequence comes from Myxococcota bacterium, assembly GCA_028278265.1. GTDB lineage: Bacteria > Myxococcota_A > Polyangia > JAAYKL01 > JAAYKL01 > JANQET01. The sequence goes on along the minus strand of JANQET010000422.1, from coordinate 2,871 downwards.
AATCGGGCATCTGGTCTGAGGATATCGTATCCCTGTTGCGCGTGGTCGCCGATGTGATCAGCAGCGCCATCGACCGGGAGCGGCGGGATCGGGAGCTTCGCGAACAGGAGGATCTGCTGCGCACGGTGTTCAACAGCATGGGCAGCGGACTGGTCGTCACCGACCGGGAGAACACGGTGCTACTGATCAATCCGGTGGCATTGGAGTACCTGCAAATCGAGGATGCAACCGCCTTGATCGGAAAACGGCTCGACGAGGTGGTTCCGCCCGCATCGCCGCTGCTCAGGACTGTGCGGCCCGGTGAGCACCAGCAGGTGCTGCTGAACCTGGCGGGTCAATCGACGCGGGTCGTCGGCTACACCAATGCGACGGTGTCGGACGGGCAACAGCGGATCATCGTTTTTCGGGATTTGACCAACATCATCGAGAGCGAGCAGCGGCAGAAACGGGCCGAACAACTGGCCAGTTTGGGGATGATGGTGGCCAAGCTGAGCCATGAGATCAAAAACCCGTTGACCTCGATTCTGCTCGGCTTGAGTTCCCTGGGGGAGAGCTCCTCTTTGCGGTCGGATGAGAACTTCATCCTGCACTCGGTTCTGGATGAGGTGCGTTTCCTCAAGACCCTGATCGGAAACCTGCTCGATTCGACGCGGCTGGAGGACGTGGCCCCACAGGCGACCTACATCGAGCGAGTGGTTCGCGAATGCGTCAATGCCCAGGTTCACCTCGCCGCGCACAAGGGGATCGCGCTGAATGTCGACGAGGGACCGTTGGGGGCGCGACTGCTGGTTGACCAAAAAGTGATGGCTCGGGCCCTGGTCAATCTGGTGCAAAACGCCCTCGAGGCGTGCAAGCGCGGGGACGAGGTGCGGGTCGGATGGCGCTGGCTGGCCGAAGGGGAGAAAAAACACCGCCTGCCCGGATTTCCGCGAGAGGTGCTGTGCCTGTTCATCGAGGACAGCGGTCCGGGTATCCCCCAGGAGGTGCTGGACAAGTTATTCGTCCCCTTCACCACGACCAAGGCACATGGGGTGGGCTTGGGATTGCCGATGGTGCGCGAGGCGGTGCGGGGACACGGCGGCGTGATTGACGTATTCACCGGTGCCGAGGCGAAGATGGGGGGCACCCGGTTCGAGATTCTCCTCGCCGGAGGTGATCGCCCCTCCTGTCTCGAGGTACATGGCAGCTGTGATGCATCGGATTGTGAGGAATGCCCGGTGCCCGAAGGGTGTCCTGTGCGAGAGAAAAAGGCGTTTTACGCCTGTTGGGCAATCAAGGGGCGGGCCTCCTGGCTCGAGCGGGGGAGTTGGAATACGGAGTGCCAAACCTGTGAGGCGTATTTGGCGGGTAATTTAGAAATATACCATCGCCGTCGGGAAACGGGTCGGCCGGAGAGCCTACGATGCAAGCTTCCGTATTAATCGTCGACGACGAAACGATTCTGACCGCCCATTTGAAAACCCTGCTGGAGCGCAAGGGATACGAGGTGTCCTGCGCTGCCTCGGCCAAACAGGCGCGGGCCTTGATGGAACAAATCGATCCGGACGTGGCCCTGATCGACCTTAGGCTACCGGATGCGGATGGTATCGAATTGATCGCCGAATTCAAAGCCGCCTACGAAGAGACCCGGTTCATCGTGATCACCGCCTACGCGTCGATCGAATCAGCGGTCAAGAGCACCCGGCAAGGGGCCGTCGACTACCTCACCAAACCGTTTGATCCCGAAGCGCTGCTGTTGACGATCAACAACGCGATGAAGAGCAAGATTCTCACCGAGGAGGTGCGGCGACTTCGCTCCTTGCAGCGGTTGCCCCTCGGCGATCCCCACCAGGGGGATGGGTGCCCTTATCCCTCCGAGACCATGAGAGAGGTGTTCTCCCTCGCCGGCCGTGCGGCCTCGCGCCAGGGCATCGTGCTGCTCCTCGGGGAGAGCGGCACGGGTAAGGATTACCTGGCCCGCTGGATCCATCGCCACTCCCCCCGCGCCGACGGGCCGTTCTTTTCGATCAATTGCGCCGCGGTCACCAGGGAGCTGGCCGAGTCCGAACTGTTCGGCCACGAGCCGGGGGCGTTCACCGGAACGAGGGGGCGCAAACGGGGCATGTTGGAGCTGGCCGACGGGGGCACGATTCTGCTGGACGAAATCGGTGAGATGGATCTCACCCTGCAGTCCAAGCTGCTCACCTTCTTGGACACCAAGAGCTTTCTTCGCGTCGGGGGTGAGCGGCGGATCGAGATCGACACCCGTATCCTGGCCGCCACGAACAAACGGCTCGCCGATGAGGTCCAGGGCGGTCACTTTCGCCAGGATCTGTTCTACCGCCTCAACGTGATGCCGATCGAGTTGCCCCCTTTGCGTCAGCGCATCGATGATCTACCCCGGTTGGTTGCCGAGCTCGTCGGCGCCCTGACCGAGGAGTTGGGGCCCGATACCCGATATGACATCTCCCCCGGGGCCCTTGATGCGCTGTCTAGATACCCGTGGCCGGGGAACATCCGAGAGCTGCGCAATGCCCTCGAGCGGGCGATGATCACCTCGGCGGACGGACGGTTGCAGATGGAACATTTCAATCTGTCTCAGGTCGAGGCGGAGCGGGATTGGCAGCTCCAAATCGGATTTCCCGATCCAGGGCAATCCCTCCACGACGTCACCCAATCGGTGGCCCGGAAAATCATCTCCGAGGCCTTGCGCCGAACCAAAACCAAGAGCGCGGCGGCCAAGCTGCTGGGGATCACGAGGGATTCCCTGAACTATCAGATCAAAACCCTGTCGTTGTAGTCGTCCCCCGGCCCATTTAAACGAGCCCCCACCCTAGCCCTGCCCCAGCCCTCCCCCGGCGGAGGGTGTTGTAAAAGGAAAAAATGGATTTC
>JANQET010000341.1 GCA_028278265.1 Myxococcota bacterium | reverse complement strand
TTCATGGACTTCGTGAAGGTGGGCATGCCGCTCCTGGTGTTGACCGGTCTAGTCACCGTTCTGGTGACACCGCTGCTGTTTCCCTATTGGCGACAGCTTTCCCCTAACTCCGGACGGAACTCCGGAAAGGCCCCGTCGGCATCCCCATCAGCATCCCCATCGCTGTCCCCGTCGGCATCTCCGTCGCCACCTGACGAATCGGAATCGTCGCCGGAACAGGCGATCTGCCCCCAGGCGCCCATCGCCAGCGCGCAGGCGAGAAACAGCGCTATCTTCCAGTTGTTGTTGGTGTTCTGTTGCTGCAACGCACTCCTCCTTTTGTTGTGGGTCAGCTAAGTTGCGTTTGCCCGCAAGTTGGCCTTTTCCCGGACTGTCTATAGAGTAAACAGGTCTGGTACAGATTTCAACTCGAGTGACCTAGCTGTAAAAAACCGCCCACACTGGCACGGACCACTATTTCGCACCACTCGGCAGGCGTGCTCCGAACACCGCGTACAACACCGGGAGCACGAGAAGAGTGGCAATGGTCGAGGTGACCATCCCGCCAATCAGAACCGTGGCCAGCGGCCGCTGCACCTCTGCGCCGACACCGGTATTGAACGCCATCGGAACGAAGCCGAAGGCCGCAACCGCGGCGGTCATCAGCACTGGCCGAAGACGGGTCTGCGCAGCCTCGCGAATCGCTGCGAGCGGCTCACGCCCCCTTCGCAACAACTGCATTACGTAGGAGACGAGCACCATATCGCCGAGCACGGCCACACCGGAAAGTACGATGAAACCCACCCCTGCCGAAATCGAGAACGGCATATCCCGTGCCCAAAGGGCAAATATCCCGCCGACGGCGCTGAAGGGCACCCCCGTGAACACCCGCAGAGCGTCTGCCACACGACCGTACGTGAGATAGAGCAGCGAAAAGACCAACACCAGGGCGATGGGGACGACGAACAACAGGCGTTGCTGGGCCCGCTCCAGGTTCTCGAACTGCCCCCCGAGGGTCGTATAGTATCCCGCCGGCAAGTCGACTTTTCGAAGGGTACGCCGCACATCCGCGACAAACGAGCCCACATCCCGGCCGCGCACATTGGCCTGAATCACGACCCGCCGCTTGGCCCACTCCCGTTGAATCGTCGACGGCCCCTCGACCAATACCACCTTGGCCACCGATGACAGGGGCACCTGCGCCCCGGCAGAGGTTCGGATCAGCAACCGGCGAATGCGTTCCGCCGAGCTGCGGGAGTCGTCATCGAGTCGTAGGACCAGATCAAACCGGCGCTGACCCTCGACGACCTGACCGACTTTGCGCGTGCCCAGGGATTCGACCATCTCCAACATCTCACCCACCGGCACCCCGTATCGCCCTGCCGCCTCACGATCCACATCTATCGTCAGCATGCCCTGTCCGGTGAGCTGCTCTACCGTCACATCTGCAGCCCCCTCAATCCCTTCAACCAGACGCCGGATCTCATCGGCTTTCTGCCGAAGCGTCTCAAAACGGTCGCCGAACAACTTGATGCCGAGATCCGACCGGATGCCGGCGAGCATCTCGTTCACGCGCATTTCGATGGGTTGGGTGAACACACTGCGCATTCCCGGCAGGTCCTCAAGGACGGCGCTCATCGAGTCCACCAGCTCATCCTGGGTGCCGGCCGCTCGCCAACGGTCACGGGACGTGAGTGTCATGAAGACATCGGAGACCTCCAGCCCCATGGGATCGGTTGCGACTTCGGCGGTTCCGGTGCGGGTCCAGATGTGTTCGATCTCGTCGGGATATCGGTCGAGCAGCAGCCGCTCGATCCGCGTGCCGTAGCGAACGGATTCCTCAAGTGAAATGCCGGCGAGGCGCACAGTGTTGACCACGATCGCCTGCTCCCGGAGCCGGGGCACGAATTCGGATCCGAGACCGGTGGCGAGCAACCCGGCGTTGAGCACCACGAGGGCTGCAATGGTCAGCACCATTTTGCGATGGCTGAGGGCCCATCCCAACATCGGCCGATAGCGGTTCTTGAGCCAGCGGACAATGGGGTTGTCCTTGTGACCCTTACCCTTGTTCAACCCGTAGCTCGCCAACACCGGGATGAGGGTCATCGAGAGGATCATCGAACCGGCGAGGGCGAAAATGACGGTCAGGGCCATCGGTCGAAACAGCTTTCCCTCCACCCCCTCTAGCACCAGAATCGGCAGATAAACGATCGCGATGATCAGTTCGCCGAACAGGGTGGGCTTGCGCACCTCAACGGTGGCGTCGCGAACGATCTCCCGCACGCTGCGGCCCGAGGAGTCTCCCTCCAACTGCCGGGCCGCGTTCTCCACCATGATGACCGAGCTGTCGACCACCAAACCGAAATCGATCGCCCCCAGGCTCATCAAGCTGCCCGCGATACCAAACTGCAACATGGCGTTGAAGGCGCAGAGCATCGACAGGGGAATCGCCGCGGCGACGATGAGTCCGGCGCGCAAATTACCGAGAAAGGCGAACAGCACGGCGACCACCAGCAGGGCCCCTTCGAGCAGGTTGTTTCGCACGGTCTGGAGCACCTTGCCGACCAGGTCGGTCCGGCTGTACACCTCGGTCAGCTCGGCCCCTGGCGGGAGACTGCGCTCCACCTCGTGCAGGCGGGCCTCGAGTCTTTGGGTCAATTCGCGGCTGTTTTCACCCATCAGCATGAACCCGAGACCCAGCACCGCCTCGCCCTGCCCCTGGTAGGTCACCGCGCCGCGGCGGATCTCGTGCCCTTCGGTGACCTGGGCCACGTCGCGCAGATGGATCGGTGTGCCGTCGACGCTGGCGAGCACCATGGATTGCAGATCGGAGATGTCGCCGACCAGTCCCTGCCCCTGAATGAACTGGGCTTCCCCTGCTCGGTCCAGGACGCCGCCGCCCGCATTGCGATTGCCCCGCTGCAAAACCTCTCTCACGTCGTCCAAAGTCAATGCATGCTTGATCAGACGGTTGGGGTCGATGATGACGTGAAACTGCTTCTCGTGACCGCCCCAGCTGTTGATCTCGGCGACGCCGGGAATCTGCACCATCTGTGGTCGGATAACCCAGTGATGGAGCGTGCGGAGCTCTTGGGTCGAGAGGGTCTCGCTGTGCAGGATGTACTGGAACACCTCTCCCAGGCCGGTGGAGACGGGCCCGAGGGTCGGCCGTTCGACGCTCTCGGGCAACTCAGCAGCGGCGAGGCGCTCGCCGACCACTTGTCGTGCCAGGTAGATGTCGGTGTCATCGTCGAAGATCGCCGTCACCTGGGAAAAACCGAATTTCGAAATCGAACGGACCTCGGTGAGGCCCGGCAGTCCGGAGATGACCTGCTCGATGGGGAAGGTAATTTGCCGTTCCACTTCGAGCGGCGAAAGCGCCGGCGCCGTGGTATTGACCTGCACCTGCACCGGGGTGGTGTCGGGAAACGCATCAAAGGGCAGACGAGAAAGGCTCAGCGCGCCGACGAAGGCGAGCACCACTGTGGCGAGCAGGACAATGGGGCGGTGCTGTAGACAGAGATCGATCAGCCGGGTCAGCATCAGCGCCCCCCTGGCCGTTCGACTTCGCAGCAACCCGCGCCGATGCTGTCCGGCATGATTTCCGTGCGCAGCAGCACCGCTCCCGTGGTCACCACCGCATCCCCTGCTCGGACGCGCCCGTCGACGTGAACCCGTTCACTATCCCCATAGCGTCGGACCACGCGGGGCTCGTAGGCACCGGGTGCCGTCCGCACGAAGACCACCTCCCGCTCTCCAACCCGCTGCACGGCGGATCGGGGAACAGAGACGGCGGTTCGCGGAGCACCGGTTTCGATACGGGCCCGGGCGAATTGGTTGGCGCGCAAGCCCCCGTGGGGGTTGTTCACCTCGGCCCGTGCGGTCACTGTCCGGGTTCGCGGATCCACTTCAGCGGCGATCCAGGTGATCCGGCCTTCGATGGATGCATCGTCGCTCTCTCCCGCCATTACGACGATCTTTTGTCCGAGCGCGACGCGGGGTGCGTGGCGTTCCGGAACATCGCACAGGGCCCACATCACAGCGGTATCGGCGATGGTGGCGAGGGACTCCCTATCAGTTGCCAGCAGGCCGACCACCGCCGGTCTACGGACGACAGTACCGGCGAGGGGAGCAGACAGGGTGTAACGGCCCGACGGGATCGATCGAGCGGCACCTGCCATGCGCAACGTCGCCTCGGCCGTACGGGCCTCTGCCTGGGCGCTGGCCAGCTCCTGCTCGGCCATCTCGAGCTGCCGGGCAGAGGCAATGTCACTCGCCCTGAGCTCCCGTTGCCGGACCAGGTTGGCCCGCGCCGCGCGAACCCGCTCCCGTGCGGTCTGCAACATTCCCTGAATTTCTCCGACGCGGGTGCTCTCCAGCTCGAAAAGCGGCGCTCCGCGCTCCACCTGAGCCCCGAGCTCAACTCGGATACGCCGCACAATGCCCGGAACAATGGCCCGGATATCGGCCATTTTATCCCCGTTGAAGGCGATGCGCGCTGAGCACTCAATCGCCGCGGCCGCGGTGCTGCGTTCAGCAACCACGGCTCGAATCCCAGCCGATCGTTCGATATCGGCGGAGCGGAACCGAACCACGCGGGCTTCAATCGCCGCGGCTTCGGGCTCTGTCGAACCGGTTGGCGAATGGCACAGGGGGCAGGCCGATTCCGGGAGGCCGTGCTCCTCGCACCAATCTCCTGCTGCTTTGAACTTGGGAATCAGCTCGGGATTGCACTTGGTGCACATGGACTCGGGTAGCCCGTGGCCGCCGCACCAATCGGCACTCTGCGCAACCACTGGCTTCTCGTCGGGTACAGCCGCGCGCGGCGTGGCTCGCTCTGTCGTTGAAACGGGCTCGCTCTTCTCCGCACAGGCGATGAAGGCGAGCACCATCGATAAGGTGACAACTGGGTGAATCACTATTCGGGGAGGCATGATACTTCCTTCCGGTACGGCTCGACCACCGGGGTTGAAGAGTTGTCTCATCGGAACGTTCCTGTGCTCGCGGTGAGTTCGGCACGGGCGTTTGCCGCACCGAGCAGGAGCTCCAGGTAGTCGAGCTTGGCCTGCACCAACTCCCGGCGAACCGCGAGCAGCTCGCCCAACGGAATGGCACCGCTCTCGTAGCTGGCCGCGGCGAGTCGCTCGGCCTGGTCTAGGGTGTTGAGCCCGTTCGCCTCGAAACGGCGCACAGCTGCGCCCAACGCCTGGACCGTGGTCCGAGCGGTGTTTATCTCCAGCGATACAGCGTTGCCGGTGGCATCGAGCTCAGCGCGAAGGCGGTCCCGTCGCGCTTTGGCGGCTGCGCCGGAACCCTGCCCGTGATCGAAGATCGGCAGCTCGACGGTGAGGGTGCCCTTGACGATGGAGGTGGACTCCTCCCGGGAATAACCCGCCCCCAGCGCGAGGTTCGGCACCCTGCCGGCCCGACCGAGCGCCACTTGAGCCTCGGCTTGGCGAATATCGGCTCGGAGTGCCCGTAAATCAGCTCGGTCACCTGGATCGTCCGATACCTCAACGGGCAATCCCAGCTGACGAAGGTCTCCTCGACAGACCAGTTCGGCGGACGCACCAAAGCCGAGCAATCGCTTCAACTGCCCCGCTACCCGCGCAAGCGATGCCGCTGACCGGTCTTTGTCGCTGCCGGCCCGAACGACGGCGAGCGCTGACACGGACCGTTCCAACCCGCCCACATCACCCGCCTCGTGACGCTTCGCCGCGACCCGGGCGACCGCCTCGACGAGCCGCAGGTTCTCCTCGGCGAGGGTGACGCGCCGTTTCCAATAGAGCGCCGCAATGAACGTAACGGCGACATCCCGCAAAATCCGGCGCCGGGTCTCCTCACTCCTGGCCTCACCGGCCATCGCCGCCGCACGGGCGGCCTCCACCCGCGCACTTCGTTGATCGCCGATTTCGATCCACTGTTGCGCCCCGAGGGACCAGTCGACCGTGGTCCCGGCGGTGTCGAAGCGCGGCCCCACTGTGCCGGACAGCTGCGGATTGAAGCGCCAAACAGACGCTGCTTCCAGCTGACTCCCGGCTTCCCGGGCACGGGCCCGGGCCGTCATCACTTCAGGCGCTTTTTGACGGGCGAGCGCCAGCGCTTCCTCATACGTAATTTCAACGATCGGTACTCCGAGATCTTGCGCAGCCGCGACGGTAGTCCACAGCGCCACGCCGAGCAGGAGGCCGATCAGGCTCCTTCGATTCATCATCCATCTCCCATTAACGACAGAACCCGGTCCCCCGGAAACAGGGGAAACGAGCCCGTCAAACCAAATCAAAATGTGGGTTGATTCTCTTTAGGCTCGCGGCGGTCGAAAGACGTCGGTGAGGAAACCACTCGGCCCCATGTTTTGGGGCGTAAAAAGAGGCCATGAGATGCACGGGCCCGAAGTCGAGGTTTCCGGCAGCGGGAGCACCGCCATTGCGACGGCCAGGCAGCAGCTGCAGTTCGGGCAGTAATCAGGGCATTTCCCCTGACACGGATCGCCGTTCTGATGCCCGGGATCGGTTGCCTCGGCCTCAGTCGGTAGGGCCTGGGCGTGCCCTCCATTTTCGCAGGGGCACGAGACGCCGCAGGCGTTGGAGCTGGTTGAGGCCACAGCCCCATTGCCGACTCCAATCAGACCGGCGAACGCGAACACCAGCAGCAGCGATGAAGCTGTTCGTATCATGCTAGCTATTTTATATACCAGCACCCCCCTTAAACGCAATCGCGGTTCGGTAGCCCAAATCCAAATACAGCCGCAGTGTCGCATCGGAATTAGGCCGGATTTGACCACCACTCGGTGGCCAGCTTCTCCTCTTTTTGCCACAGGGTCTCGGTGACCAGTTTCAGCGCTTCGGTGACGTGGCGCCGGTAAGTGCCAAAGGCCATACCCAGCTCGTCCGCAGCCACCAGTCCTTTGACCGCCGGTTTTAGATAGGCGAGCTCCAGCACCTGGGAATGTCTCCGGCGACCTGCTTCCCGAAAGGAGCTGTCAGCAGCTTCGGTGATCACCGACCGCAGGGTCTCGATGGTGGCGCCGTTCCGGCCGGACCGCTCGGCCACGAGGCGGGATTTGAGCAGGGGATTGTTTCTGAGCCGATCCGGGTGGGTGAAGCTGCGCATGGCCTGTTTGACCGCCTCGACGAATTGCTCCTTACTGAGCACATCGTATTTCTCTTCCAGATGTTGGGGAAGGTTGGGAAGGGAGCGAATCATCCCGACGATGCGGCGAATCTGGTCGATCCTCGAGGTCTTTCTCCAATCGGCGCCGAACACCGCAAAACGCCGCCGCCCGACTTCAAAGGCCAACTCGGGAAAGTGTCGCGGAATGTGATCCGGTCGGTTGATCCAGGCCTCTGCCGGGGAGTGGACGGAAAACCACAACGCGACATCCCGGGCCAGAATCACCTTTTGAAAAACGTGGACAATAATGCGCGTTTGTACCGGCGACGCTTGCTGATGGTGCTCAGCGGACATCCAGAAGCGGACGATGCGCGCCAGTTTTCCCGCGGGCAGCGGTGCGCTGTCGAGATAGCACCGGATTTGTCGGATGCAGGGGTCTTGGCGATACGCCTCCGGGTCCTCAGTGTCCCCCCGCAGATCCACGTACTGCACCAGCCCGCGAACCACTCCCCCCCGGTCGCGAATACAGCGCAAATTGTCGGGTTGTCGTTGCTGCCAAAAACCGGCGATTTCCGCTGAATCGCTGCCCTCATGGGTGGCCACCAATCGAAGCGCCTCCACCCGTTCTCGTGGATTTGCCCCATCGATAAAGAGGTTTTGGCCGCCGCGAAGCTGAAACAATTCTCCCCCGGGTTCGTCCCGCAGGGCGAACAGCAGATTGCCCAGCAAAAAGGACGCCCTGGTTTCGCCGGCTTCTCCGATGCTCTGCAAATGGTACTCGGTGGCACGGTCGATCAGCGCGGTTCGCAGAGCCGGATCCCGCCACTTCAAATCCGCACTCAACAGATCACGGGCCAGCTCCTGCAGGCGCACACCGTGTTCGGAAATCGCCACGAAGGATCGATCGACCAGCCAGTCGAAAACCCCGCGGGTATCGTCTGAAGGCACCATCCGGGCGAGACTGGATTGGTCGATTTCATTGAGCAACGCTGCCGCGTACAGGGCGTGGAGGTGCGCTGTCGAAGAGGCCGCCTCTCCGACGATTCGATCGATCAACGGGCGCACGATGTGGGGGGATTGCTCCGGTTTGAGCTCACCACCGGGCGCTTTGAGGGCCAAGTCCGCGGCGAGGCAAAGAGATAACGGATGACCGCGAGAAAACCCGATGGCCGCCTCGATGCCGCTCTCAGACACCCCCCTCCGGCAGAGATAGGACAGACACTCCTCGTCGGACAGCCCACCTAGCTCCATGCTGTCCATCAATCCGCGCCAGCCGGGATCTGTAGTGAATTCACGTGACAAGGGGGCGCGGCTGCTCAGGACAACCCTCGTTTCCTGCGGGAGCCGGGGGAGCAGGTCGTGGCGCAACCAGTTCTCGATGGGTTGGATTCGATCAAATGCATCAAAGGCGATGATACGCCTCAGTGCGTCATGGTGCAGCACCATTTCTTCGACTGTTTTGGGTTGAGGATTCAGCTGATTTCCATCCACCACCGTGATGGCCCAGCCATCCTCTGCAGCGAGATCCAGCCATCTGAGCAGCAGACTCGTTTTTCCAATGCCCCCCGGTCCGTGTACATGTAGAATTCTAATGATGGGATCGACCAGAAATTCACCGAACCTCGCGCATTCCGACAGTCGGCCGACAAAATGAGTTTTTCTTTTTTGGTCCAGTTGATGACGCCAAGTATTTTTTTCCATTGCTCTTCTCGTTGGTCAATTGCACGCGCCGCTACGACCTCCGTTTTCAAGAGCGAAAATATCGACTCCACCGACAAACACCCCAGGGGATCAGGCCGCTCGATCGCCGTTGGATTCGCACCTCCACTCCCGAAACTCGGCATGTATGTATGCGTGCGCTAAGCTGTCATGGTTATAAGGGCATTGTCGTCAAGCGAGGGTATTTGACAAATTAGGGTCACTTTTTATAAAAAAATTCTCGGGTATCGGGCAGGAGGTCAAGCGTTGATCTCCAAAATGTCGCAACTGTTGGCTTCCAGATCGATCACACTGATCTTGTACACGGCTGCACCGGCCGAATTCTTCTTGACCGAGGTTGTCTTGTTGCTGGAATAGATGATCGGTATTTTGTATTTCTTCTCTTTTTCAGCTAGTCGATTCAAATAGTGTTTGTGGCCGAAAACCAACGCGTGAATTCGCGCACCATGCTCGTCGTTGTTCCCGACGACTTTCTTCAACTTATCTCCGTCCCTCAGTGCCAGAAACTGTCGAAAATAAAACGGGTGATGGTGGAGAGCAACGACAATTTTCTTTACATTTGAATTGGAATGCAGCTCACCGAGTGTGTAGTCGAGCTCAGTCAATTGATCGACACCGAGCTCTCCCTCAGCGCCTGGAAATTCGACATCTGCCATCTCTTTTTCCATGGAATCCAACGTGATGTAGGCGACACCGTCGATGAGGTCTACACGGGGGTAGTCGTCGTCATGATGGAGGAACTTGTGAAAACGGCTTTTGGCCCGATTGCTCTCGAAAATACCTTGGGGGCCGTAGTCGTGATTTCCCGGAGCGGCGATGACCTCGAAACCCGCTTGGGTGAGCTGATCTTTGATCTGCTTCGCTTGTTTGTACTGCCACTTGTGACCGTCATCCACCACATCTCCGGTCCAGACAATCACCCTGCACTGATGCTCATCTTTCTTTTCGACAATACCGTCCACGACAACTTGTATGTTTTCGAAATTGTCACCTCGGCCGATGTGCGTATCGCTCAGCTGCAAAAATCTCATTTTCGCCATTTTTCTCCTCCACCACTCCCTTTGCAAGGAGTGTACATGGCCAACCATCGTTTAATGGTTGACATCTGGGGTTGAGTTCAGAAACCGATTAGCGTGCCATAGGGTAGCGCCAACCCGTGTATAGACGCCTCACCCATTTGGGTGAATTTCGCTGTCTACCGAACCTTCCAAGCGGGGTTCATTACGGCGAGATTATGAAATTGTGTTGGCTATGGAACTGGTTACCTTTTGCATAGAGCGAGCATTTTGGGGCTCTTGGCCAAAGGAGGATGGTATGGACACGTTGTTCTTGGTTTCGGGAATTGTGCTCATCGTGATCATGAGTGCTGTCATGTTTATCGTACAACCCATTTTGAAAAAGCGCATACTCAGCTTGAAGGGGTATCTCGCCGGTGTCGGTTTGGGCGTCGTTACGCTCGCCTGCTCGGGCATGTTTTTCTATGCGGAACCGGGCCACAGCTACCTGGTTCAATACCCGTGGGGAACACAGGTCGCCGAGCTCACCCCGGGGTACCATTTCTACTGGTACGGCAATGTGCTCGATTTCAAGAAAGTGGTGACCGTGCGGCTCACCGACGTCAGCGACAAGGAGAGTGAAACCGCGACGACCAATGACAACTCGATCTTGGTCCGTTTCAACGACAGCGTCCGCGCCAACATCTCCAGCTCGACCCGTTTTCGGCTGCCAGAGGATCCGGAGCTGTTCAAAAAGCTCGCGCTGGATTACCGCACGCAGGCGAATCTGGTGCACAGCTCATTGGTGCCGGTGACCCGCGAAGTGGTGCGCAATGCTGCCCGGGAGCTCTCGGCCCAGGATTATGTCACCGGGCAGGGGGGACAATTCGAAGCGAGTATCTTGGATCAGATGGAAAACGGGATCGTCGTGTTGGAAATTGTCGACTCTGACCCCTCGCTGAAATCCCGACCGACGATCCAGCAAGTGGGTGGAGAGCAGGAGAGCTCAGTCCAACTACCAACGGAAAAAATCCAGCGCATCGAAGAGGATCGGGGACTGAGAACCTACAAGAAAATGTACCAAAAAGTGGTGCGCAAAAAAGCGCCGGATGGCTCGATCCTGCGCAAGAGCCATCCCATCGCCGCCTACAGCATCAATGTGACCCAATCGACCGTTGAAAATGTGGCCTTTGAGGAGATGTTTCAACAGATGCTCGCCAAACAGCGGGACGCCGCTGCCAAAGCGGCTGTTTCCAGACAGGAGGCCAAACAGGCCGAATACGAGCGCCAAAAAGTGATGGCCGAAGGTGAGACCGAAAAAGCGAAAATCAAGATGGAGCAGGAAAAGGAACAGGTGGAGAAGATCATCGCCGCTGAGACCGACAAAAAAGAAGAGGAGATCCTGCTACAAAAAGCGGAGATCGAGAAGAAGCGGGTCGAGGTCGAGGCAAAGGCCCTGTTGGCCAAGGCCGACGCCGAGGCCAAGGCGCGAAAGATGAAGATGGTGGCCGACGGTGCCCTGGAGCAAAAACTGGCCGCCTGGGTGGAGATCAACCAAGCCTACGCCGAGGCGTTCAAACATCAAAAAGTGGTGCCCAACGTCATTGTGGGAAGTGGCGGAAAAGGCAACAGTCCCAGTGCCGCCGACTTCATGAACATCATGACCGCGATGAGCGCCAATCAATTGGGCGTGGACACCAAAATCTCGGATTGACCCCCACCCCTTGCCACAAACGGCCATCCGCGAATCGATGATCCGGAAACTCAGAATTCAGCTATCAGTCCAATTTCCGGGGAACAATGGCCCAGTGGGGCGCCTCGGCCAGCGGCGGTGCGTATTCATTGGCCCGACCGGCGTAGCGTTGCCAGGCAGCTGCAGCGCCCGGGACCTGGCGATCGACCGCAATGGCCAAGGCAGGTGAGATATTCATTGTGTACGATTCGGGATCGGTGGGGTAGCCGATCATCGTCCCCGCTTCGGCGTCCATCATGGCGCCCATTTCGTCACCACCGCATGGCGCATTGAGAAACGCGTCGCTATCAGCCCGGATGAGATCGGCGAGCCATTGGGGACGTATCGATTCCGGATCGTCGACGACCATCGCCCGATACAGCTCCTGCCAATTGGAAAAGAGACTGATCCCAGTGGCGCCATCAGATACCCGGGCCCAATAGACAGACGCCATGATCCAGCAGTAGTCGGGATGGGTGAGTCGGCCGATGACGAAGCGCGTTTTGAAATCATGTATGGCCTCGGCTTGTTCGAACCCGAGGACAGCGGCATACCCCAAGACCCAGGTGAAAAAGTCATCCTGCCAAAACGCGATCGCCCCACCGTCGTCCTCCCGCGCCACGGCGTGCCCAAATGAGTTGGGTTCGCCGTCGACATAGAGGCCTTGATAATAGTGAAGGTTGTTGCCGAGTTTTTCGGCAAAATATTTTTTTTGGGGATGGTCATCCGGCGTGATCCAGGCGGCCTGGGTGAGGCTCCTCAGTCCCCAGGCTTGCGCGCGCAACTGATCGTGAACCACCAATCCCAGGCTTCCGCCGTGATCGCCCCAGTAAAAGGCGTTCCAATTGGCCCAAAAGTGCAGTTCCTCCAAGTGGAACCAATCACCGGTGATCACATAGGGCACAAAGGGAACCGCGGGCTGGTGGGCTACATCCGGTTCATAGGGTGAATCGCAATCACCACCGCAATCCGGAAAAAACGGTTCGCTGCCCAAAACAGCAAGATCGGGATAGGTGTCCAACGAGATGGGTTGTCCGGTGGTCTCATCTCGATAGTGAATCGGCCAGCTGCCCGCTTGCTCCCCGGTACCGACCATGGCCTCCTGGACCCGGGCATCTTGCGAGATCAGGTAATAGGCCGCCCAGAGGGGCAGCGGTCCAATATCGCCCCGACCGCCCACACCGGGCATATTTTCACTCATCAAGCCCGACTGCATCAGGCCTTTTCGGTCGTTCCACTCATCGACGAGACTGACTATCGCGGGTTCGGGTACCTGCAGCACCGGATCATAGTGGGGGATCGCTCCGGTGCGCACCATGTACGCCAAATCATAAGTCACGTGAACCTCCGCAGAGGTGCCCCACCACAACAGCCGGCGCCATCGCGCTTGCCGATAGTGGGTGACGGCCTCCTCGAGCAGGGCCACTTGTCCAGCAACGGTCACGGATACATCGCCGAGATAGTTCTGCGGCTGGGGGGTAAAACTCGACGTGTTTTCGACAGTCACCGAGGTGCGCACGCGAAGGATATCCCGGTAAGCGCGAATGCCGAATCTCGCCTCGAGATGGGGATGGGGCCCTGACGCACTGGTCAACGGTGCTGCCACCTGCCATTCACTGACCAGGTTTCCCCGGAGCCAGGCTGGTGCACTCTCGTTCAATATGGCGCGCGGCGAGGCGGTGTAGTGGGTGCCGTCGATCACCACGCTCACCACCACGTCCCAGTCGGTGGTCAATAGCGCAGCCGTTGTCACATGGCCCGGATCAGGGGGGTGTTCGGACAACACCAGCTCGATTTGTCGCTGCGCTCGGGATGCCAGGTCCGCCTGGACCGTTACCACCCCGTGCCGCAGGGAACCGTCGGCATGAGTGGTTTTGCGATCGAGCTGCAGGGGAACCCGCCGATTCAACTCGTCGCGCGCCTCCAAGTGGGCGTTCGCCGGGATGTCCCCCTGGACGAACAGATGGCCAAAGCTCACTTCGGTCGGGACGGTGGAGTCGCTCTGGGGGGTCAACGTGACCGTGGCAATGACGGCGCCGATCGGCGGGCCGGTATCGGTATCCGCGTTCCCATCGGTGTCATCGCTCGAATCTGTATCGGTCCCAGCGCCGCTATCCGGGCGATCCGTGTCCTGTTCATTTGCATCGCCCGAAGAGCTGCACCCGCAGAGCCAAATGCAGCTCACTGCAACCATCGCGCCGACACCGGTAACCTTCCCACGAGTCATCGGCTGTTTCGATTCCGGGGCAAGCGGACAAACCAGGTCTGCCACTCCTCGTCAATGACGTTGACGACGTAGAACAGGTCATGGGTGGCATCGTAGCCAAACCGACCGTACACGTACCTATTGGTCTGCGGCCCGCCCGTGGCTTCGGTCACCCATGATGTCCCACCGTCATCCCAGCGCCACAAGGTGCCCCGCTCGTAGCCCCAGAGCGCTCCTCGAGCGAACGCCGTCGCACCAATCTGGCTATTGTCGAACGGCAACTCATGGGCAGCGGACCACTCATCCCCGTCATACCAAGCGAATGAACCGTTATCGATACCACCCCCGACATAGAGTCGACCGTCGCCCGATTCAATCCAGCCCTCAGTGCTCCAGTTATTGGCCGACAACCCCGTGGCGGTCACCTGCTCGGCGCTGCGATCGAAATGGTACAACTCCCAATCTTGAATCAGCCAGATGATATTCTCATCCGAACCATCGAGGGCGGCGGCAATTCTCCCCGCATCGGCCACACCGGTCAGTTGATCAGAGATGTATCGCCACCCTTGGCTACGGCTGTAGTGAGCGATCGTGCCCGTGCGAGAAGGCCAGACCGGCGCTGCTTGGCCGGGATTATCATATGGATTTTCCCCGCCGAACAGATAAAACCCGCCGTCCACCGGCACCACCGCGTCGTAGGTGTGAATCGACAAACGCCCCAGCTCTCCCGCCCGATCGAACATCCCGGGTAGACTGTAGGTGGCGTTCAACTCCGCACTGATCGCCGCAT
>JANQET010000324.1 GCA_028278265.1 Myxococcota bacterium | reverse complement strand
TCGCCACCCTTTGGATCGACAAAGGTCAGGGAGAGGCCGGCGCCGGGGGCCAGAAGCAAGTCAACGGGATCGCCAGAGGGGACGACCATTCTCTGCTGCGCGGCAAACCCATCGGCCCAAGCCCAAATCTGGTACGGTGTGTCCTCTTCGAGGCCGGTGATGCCGAACCGGCCCTGCTCATCGGTGGTCGATCGCTTCTTTAGGTCCGCTTGGTTCCACGGTTCATCCAACAGGCGCAACCGGACCATTGCCTCCCTGATCGGTTTTCCCGAGCCGTCGGTCACGGTTCCTTGTATCGCCCCCTGCCCATAGACTTCGTTTTCGACTCGTCTTGTCAGGCGGGGGGCAGTATCACTCGGTCGGGCCGTGGGGGGCACCGCCTCGTCAGACGGCTCGAGGTGGGGATCGCTTTGCCCGAGCACCGCGATGAAGCAGAGTGCCGTCGCTGCGGAGCCGATGGCCATTCCAGCGAGGAGCAGCAGTAGTGAGCGGCGATCGGGCCGGCCGGGGTTCATGGTGAGGGGGGTAGGACGAGGTGGGCTCGCGCTTTGTGCTTGGAAATGATTTGGTGCTCGATCTCGAGCACCTGCTCGATGAACTCCCCTTCGGTTTCGTCGCGGGCCCGTTGTTTTCGATGGGCCAGCGTGGTGTGATAGGTTGCGTCGATGAACGCGTGAAAGTCCGCCTCGTCGAGCGCGGTGGTGTAGGTGCCTTCCGCGATGACGACGTTGATGCCGCTCAGGGAAACGGTCTGCTCGTCGACCCGGTCCTCCTCGAAGTGCACCAGGGGTTTGGTCAGCTCCGCCGCCCCTGTTTTGGCCAGTTGCAGGTGCTGTTCCATCTTGTCGAGATGGACTTCTCCCATCCCGACCCAGGCGATGTCCTCGAGCCGTTTCGCCGCGTTGGTTTTTGGCGGTAATTTGAAGTAGTCGTCCTGACCCAGGATGAGCACGCGATACCCTTTGGCCTCCAGTGCTTCGGCGGTTGTCGCGGCGGTCTCTGATTTGCCGGAGCCGGACTCACCGGCAATGGTTATCGCAAATATTCGATTCGATTTTTCGATCAGCGGCAACGCAGCGGCGACCACTTTGGCGCCGTTTTCTCGATGGTAGTCCGTAATTACGAGTTTGTCTCCGATCACCTTGTTCACCAGTCCTTTCTGATACAAGTGGAAGCTAACGCCATACTATTTCCGGAATATACGGTTTTTTGCGGTGGAGTACATCAGTTTTATCACCGGACGAATGAAACGATCACTTTGCCGTTGTCGGGAGTCGGCACTGTTCGCCGATCGAGAGGTGGAGCGTGCGGACCACCTCGCCGCGGGGATTTGTCAGCAGAAGGGGAGGGCGTCGAACAATGGTGGCGCAGATCACCCGGAGATCCCGATCGAGCCAATCCCCCTGATCGTCGACGAGGAGCCAGCGGCCTCGGGGGGGAGCGGGCGGTCTGTCGGAACTGTACACCTGCGGATGGTCAAACCACCTGCTCTGCCAGCGGAGTTGGGCGGCGAGACCGTAGTGATCGGCGACCACCGCGGTAGCGTCGCCGAGCTGTGGTTCGAGGTGGGCGAGCCCGTCCCAGCCCCACAGCCGGGCCACCGGATCCCGCTCAGCCGGCAAGGGCAGAATGGGGTGGAGTGCATGGATATGGATCACGGCGGTGAGCAGCGCGGCGGATCCACAGGTGAGGGCCAACCAGAGCCGGGGCCGTCTGAGCATTCGGGGCAATTGCTCTGTTCGCGCAATCGCCGCAACAGCGATGATGCCTGCCATCGGATGGCCCAGGGCGGCCCAATTTTGTTCCGGGTGGGTGGCAAGGGCACTGATCCCGGTGGCGATCAGGGGAACGGCAAATCCGGTGAGCAACACCACCGCCTGGGGATGGTACCGGGATCGCGCGAAAAACAGCACCACCCAGAGCGCGACCAGGGGAGTGAGCAACCCGAATTGACCGGCCACCAATTCACCGATCCGTTGGAGCGCACCGAGCACCCCCCCTTCGGACGGCGGGACCAGCTGCTCGCCGCTGAGGTGGGCCCATTGGAACGCCGTGCTCGACCCCCCTGAGCGGAAATCGATGATGAAAAACGGCACTGCAATCGCGATCGCCAATAGGGCGCTCAACCACGGAGCGACCCGGCGCATTTCAGCGCGCAGCCGGCGAACTCGAATCAGACAGATTGCCACAACCGGTAGGAGCAGCAGCGCGGAGTGCTTTGCCCAACCGGCCAGCCCACACGAGAGGCCGAGCAACAGCCAGGCACTGGGCTGGGGTGAGCGAACCAACCGGGCCAAGGCCAGCAATCCGAGCAACCAGAGCAGTCCCAACGGCGTGTCCGGGGTGGCGATCAGCGCACCGACCGCAGGCACGGGCAGGGTAATGGCCAGGGCGACGGCGACCAACGCTTGACCGGGGCTGAGCTCGACGGTGCGTCCCAGATGGTAGATGATCACACTGGCCCCACCGGCGATCAAGATAGTGAGCAGCCGCACGCCGATTGCGGTCTGGCCGACCCAGGTCGTTCCCAGGGCAATCAGCCACGCCACCATCGGCGGGTGGTCCCGATAGCTCAGCCCCGGATCGAGGGACCAGGTCCAGTAGTACGCTTCATCAGGGGCAAGGCCCAGGCGACCGGCGAGCCAGATCCGCAAGGTGGTCACCGCCAGCACCAGTGCAATGAGGCAAAGCGGGACGGTCCACCGAGCCCGGTCGGGTGGTGCCGGCATTACTTGAAATGGCGCTGCTGTGCTGCTGCGTGAAGCACGATGGCGGCTGCAGCCGAGACATTGAGCGAATCGAACTCAGCGGCCATCCGAATGGCGAAGAGGGTATCGCAGTGTTCGGCGGTCAGTCGGCGGAGGCCACGGCCTTCGTTGCCCAGTACGAGTACTGCGCGCCCTCGCCAGTTGAGCCGGGAGAGGTCGGTATTGACCGCCCCGGTGGCCCCGAACACGTGGTATCCCTCGTCCTTCAGCTGATCCAGTGTGCGCACCAGATTGGTCACCTGGGCCACTTTGAGCAGCTCGCTCGCACCGGCGGAACTGCGTACGGCTGCGGCGGTGACCTTGGCCGATTTGTTGCGTGCGATGATCAAACCGGTCGCGCCAAAGGCATAGACCGAGCGCATAATCGCTCCGAGATTGCGCGGATCCTGCACTTGATCGAGCACGACGATGAGCGGGTTCTCTTCGGCTTTTCCGGCATCGATGATCTGCGTCAAATCCCGGTAGGGGTAGGCACCGGTGATGGCGAGGACCCCCTGATGATTGATGCCCCTGGCCAGTCGGTCGAGGGCCGAGTTGGACAGGGGTTCACACGGAACGCGGCCATTGCGGGCTTGGTCCTCGATGCGGCGGGCGGCAATGGGACGCATGGTTTGGGCGATGTAGACGGTTTCGATGGATCCCGGAGCAGCGCGGAGCGCCTCGCCTACGGCGCGCGGTCCGGCGAGGATCCGTTTCATCGGTCGGTCAGTGATCGTTCGATTTCGTCGACGATCTGTTCAGCGGCAGCGGCGGGATCGGGCGCTTGGCTGATTGCTCTCCCGATCACCAGGTAATCGGCGCCGGAGCTGATCGCCGCCCCCGGCGTGGCGATCCGTTTTTGATCCCCGTCGGCAGTGCCCGACGGCCGAATGCCCGGCGTGACGATCGCGACCTCCCGGCCCACCGTTTGACGAACCATGCCGATCTCTTTGGGCGAACAGACAATCCCGCCGCAGCCCGCCCTGGCAGCCAGCTCAGCACGCCGGCGCACGACTTCGCCGGGATTGGGGTGAATCGCCGCCGGCTCGAGGTCCTCCTCACCGAGGCTGGTCAGCAGGGTCACCCCGAGAATTCGTATACCTCTGTCAGCTTCACTCACCGCTCGACTGAGCATCGTCGATCCCCCGGCAGTGTGTACGGTGAGCATGGAAACCCCCCACTGGTTGACCGCGCGAACCGCACCGGCCACCGTATTGGGAATATCGTGGAGCTTGAGATCCAAGAACACATCGAACCCGACCTCCCTAACCGCTGAAACCACGGCCGGACCGCTGGCCGTAAAGAGCTCCAATCCAACTTTGACTATCCCGATGTGTCCCTTGACCCGGTCGAGCAGTGCAAGACCGGATTCCATGGTGGGGGCGTCGAGGGCCAGGATCAATCTGGAACGCGCGTCGTCCCTTTGATCGTTTGTCATATTCGCTCCCTCAATAAAAAAGGCGGGGACCCGTGCGATCCCCGCCTTTGAAATATCAAAGCTGTGACGAACCTACAACCCGAGATCGCCGCCGCCGAACGGATCGTCGCTGAGCCCGGTGTTCTTCTTTTTCTTTGCTGCGGGTTTCTTCCCGGACGGACGCTTCGCGGTTCGACGTCGACTGGAAGCGCGTGCGGTACGCTGTTTGGCGGCTTCCAGGTTGGCCAGGGCTTTTTGGTAGGCCTCCTGATCGCCGCTCTTCTGTGCATCGGCCAGCTGATCCTGGGCCTTGCGCTCTTCGGCCTTGGCCGAGTCCAGCTCCGCTTGCAGCTTGCGTTTCTCCTCTTGGAACTCTTTCTCCAAGCGAGCCCTTTCTTCCAATGCCGCTTGCCGCTCTTTGGCTCGGGCCTCTTCTTGACTGCGGATAACCCCGAATACCACGCCCACGGCGATGAGCACACCGGCGCCGATGGCGAACCAGATCCACTTGGGAATGCCCTTGCGGTCGGCTTCGATCTTCTTCATCTCCAGCTCGTACTGGAGCCGCTGCTCTTGCTCTCTGGCCCGTGCTTGGGTTTCCGCGTCGAGCTTGATCTTGAGCTTGCGCTCTTCTTCCTCGCGGATCTTGCGCTCTTCCTCTTCCCGTTTGGCCCGCTCGGCGGCGAGGCGGCTCTCCTCCTCTTCGCGGCGTTTGCGCTCTTCTTCTTCCTGGCGCCGGCGCTCTTCCTCTTCTCGCCGTTGGCGCTCAGCCGCCTCCTGTTCTTCGCGAAGCTGTGCCTCCGTTGCCTGCCGATCATCTTCCATGCCCATCAGCTCTTGAAGTGCAACGTTGACAGAGTTCTCATTGGTCTGTGATTTGTCTTTTGCCATATTCGCCCTCATCGCTGTCTAATACCTCATTTAGGCATCAAAGCTCTACATAAATCTAGCTTGTTTTTCTGGGCACTGCCGAAAAAAAAGTTACACCTTCTCTATCGCAATGCAAATTGTCACAATCGGCAAAATCTCAAGAGATTGCGCCAATTCCGCAACACGTAAGGGTATCAAAACCCGCTCGTTCAAGTCAAACCTTTTAAACGGTGTTTTTTGAATGTTTACCCGAATAATATCGATAGATTTGTGATTTGAGCGAGGCCCTAGAATCGGTGGTAAAAACCGATCACAATACCGAGAATCTGCGTTGGCCTAAAGTCCTCTTTGCGGACGATGATGGGCGCATAGGCCTCGTTGGCCGGCAACAGCTCGATATGGTCCGGGTGGGGTTGGTAGTATTTGACCGTTGCTTCATCTCCGATCATCACCACCACCACATCGTTGCGGTTGGCGTGCATCTGTTTGCGCACAAAGATGACGTCCCCATTTTGGATACCCGCGTCGATCATCGATTCACCGCGCACCCGTAGCGCAAAGACATCCCGTTTGTGACCGATGAAGAACGGATCCACACTCACCACATCTTCGATATTTTGGGCTGCCAAAACCGGCTGACCCGCGGCCACTTGCCCCACTACCGGAATTTTGATCGATTCCCTGTCGTCCGCCTCGGTGTCCAGGGCGGTGGGGCGCAAGGCGCGGGATTTCATATCCTCGCGTTTGAGATACCCTTTGCGTTCCAGGGCCCTCAAATGATCGTTGACGCCGTTGGTCGAGCGGATGCCCATGTGTGACCCGATTTCTCGCAGTGTGGGAGGATACCCCCGATCAGTGATCGACTTGGTGATATAGTCTAAGACCATCTGCTGCCGCTTTGTCAGTCCTTGCATCGATCCTGTCCTCTCGGTTGGGTCTTTATGCTCGGTACGCGCCGTCAATATTACTGAACAACGGTTTACCGTGTCAAATTTTTAGGTGTGAACGAACTGTGGACAACTCATGTGGACAAAGTGTGGACAAAATTTGGGCAAAAACCGCGGATCTATTTGAATATGCAGGACAAAAGGCATTCGGCAACTGTGAATAACTCCTCGAGAGGTGACCAAATTCGTCATTTGTTCAGTCGGCGAGCAGGGTCAACTCCAGCTGACAGACCTGATCCAGTTTCCCGGCGAAATCGAGGAACTCCCGGTATTTCGCGGCCGCCAGCCGAGTGGCCTCCATTCGAGCCCGATACCCCAGTCGGATACCCGATTCGATGGCCTCCACTGATCGCTCGGCTTGACCCCATTTTGTGCGAACCGGCGGCACTGGCGAGGGCAGATCGACCCGGTATCCCTTGGGCCAAGTGATCGTGGCCCGGACCGACTTATCGATAAACGAACTAAGAACCAGCGGGGTGGTGCGAACGGGGAGTCCGCCGATCTGTTTGACCAGCGTGATCGGAAATGGCAAATCGATGTGCAGATTGCGGCCCTCCAGCTGGGCGAACAGGGGGATCTCGACCTGGTAATGGAGCACCAGCGGGCGGTCGAAATTGCTCTGATGAGCAGCCCTGAGCGACACGAGGGTGGCCCCGGGCAGCTGGCCGGCGAGGTATTCCTCTTGAAAATACCGGTTGAGCGATCCCGGTGACATCTCTTCGAGTCTGGTGCGCCATTGGGCCGCCAGTCCCCCCTCGAGCTCTTCGGTGATCGACCCCCGGGCGGTACCGTCTGTCATCACCTCAAGGGAGAGCGTGATGGCTTGTCGATCGCGGGGGATCGCACCCGCATCGGTTCGTCCGGCTTCGCCGTTGTCGAAAAAGCGCACCGGACGGAATCGCAATTCCGGCGGCAGATATCCGTATCGCGCTGATTCTTGATCAAAATTTATCCACCCCTCTTGCGGGATGTAGAGGGCAATTCGATCGAAGGCGTTGAACGAAATCACCTCGGTCTCGGTGTCATCGGCGCCGGTCGGGGTCACTGCGGCCAGGCGTGGGGAATCACCGATCGCTTCGAGCAGCGCGGCAAAAACGCGGGTGCGGTTGCCCGTGCGGCTGACGATCATCTGGCTGGCCTGATCAAACAACCCCCCGTCCTCTTCGACACGGTCCATCACCCAACGGTAGAGCGCTTTTCGAATGGCGCTCGGCGTCCGGTGTTCCAAGCCGCTGACCACCGCTGTCACCACCTGGCGAATCGCTCGACTCGGGCGGTTCTTGTCGGCCAGCAGATCCCTCAGCCTGGCGAATGCAATATCACCGCCTGCGTTTGATACAACGCGGATCGAGGGCAGGAGCTCATTGACCGCCGGCGACCGGGGTTCTTGGATCATCGGCAGGGTGCCCGCTACTCGCCAGGTGAGCACCCGGTGCTGCGGGCCGTCCTCGACGTGGTGCTTCGGACAGTCCCCCCGAGGGTCGAGCACATAGTCGAGGCCGTGGGGGAGAACAGTGATGAATTCGGAGCGATGAAAAGCGGTGTCGTAATTACGAAAATAGAACCGCGCTGTGTCGAACCCGCCGGGGAACAAGGCGTTCGGCTCAAAGAACTGAAGGTACTCCGTCTCGATGAAATCGCCCGGTTCCAGGTTGGGCAGGGACAGTGAGGACTTGCCCGCGAGGGGCTGCGTCACCAATACCTGACCGGATGATTTTATCGTGCGAGCCGTGAGGAGCAGTGCGTTGGGCGGTAGCTCGAATTCGCCGTTGGCCTCGATCGCCTCGTCGCTCGTCAGGTGAGTGATCACGTGGACCAGTGCAGTGCTGGCACCGTCCTCGTTGATGAGGTGGACCATTCGGTCCAAAACGAATACAGCGGGAGTGTCGTAGATCGGGGAGGCAGCGATGTACGCATCGATCAGCGGACGGCCATCGATCCTCATCTCGGACAACAGGCGGCGCTCCGCGATGATCGATTCACCGATCAGCAGCTGGGCTTGCGGGCTGGGGAGCGTCGCCTGCCCCTGTTCGAGCACGTTCATTGCCGCGGCCTGATCGCCTCGGGCCAGCAACAGATCGGCGAGCAGCAGGCGGGTGCGGGTTTCGGCGGGAACCCGGTCGAGCGCCTGACGGGCGACGCGGGCGGCCAGTTCCAGATCCCCGACGGCCAGGGCGGCCTGGGCCAGGTCGATCAGCGGCGCCGCTGCCGTGGGGTCACGCCGGGCCAGGCGTCGGCGTTCGGCCAGTGCTTCGTCGTAGCGTTGGGCCCGGGTGAGCTCCTCGGCAAACGATGAGGACGCGCGGTCACAGTCAGCGAGCCGTCGGGCCAACTCCCGCGCTTTGGTGAGTTGCTCGGTCTGCCGAGCCCGGGCCAGGGTCCAGGCCAGGGTATCGCAGGAGCCCGGGATCAACTCCTGCAACGCGGCCAGGGCGCTGTCCGCCTCGTTCAGCCAGCCCTCGGTCATGTAGAGGCTGATTAGACGGCGGCGGAGCTGGGGCTCGTCCGGGCAGGACGCGATACCCCTTTGGAGCATGGCGATGGCGCGATCCAGGCGTTCCTCCACCAGCTCCTCATCGGCCAATGAAATTTGGGCATGCCACAGGGAAGGCGCGAGCTCGAGCGCCCGAGCCAGCAGGCCTTGGGCCCGTTCATAGGCGATATCACCGGGCATCGAGGGATCCACGGACAGCGCCTCCGCTTCGGCCAGCAACAGGATCGGTGAGGGGTGGTCGGCGGCCAGGTGATCGATGAGCCCCATCGCCAACTCGATATCATCCCACCAGAGGGCGATTTTCAACTCGGCATATCGAGATGCAGGCGTTTCCCGACCGATCGATCCGTCGGGCCGGCGCACGGGGCGACCGACCCCAGGGGAAGGACCATGGGAGAATAAGGCCCGACCCCCGTCCTCGTCGAGGGCCACCAGTGAAAAGCCATAGCTGCTTTGATCAGTGGCCAGTCCGACTCGGATTTCGGTGGTGCCGGCCGGTAGTGTGGTCTTGAACCAGGAGACCCGCCCGGGCCAGGTTTGGCGGGGATCCCGTCGTACCAACTCGATGCCTCCGGCGTAGACCACCGCTGCATTGCTGGTCTCCAGGCGCAGGGCTATCGCGCGGGGGCGATCGAGGGTGATTCCGGTTTGGGCCCAGACCCGCCCGGGCAAGGGCCAGGCCGGATCGGCAGGGTAGACCGTGCAGGTCCGGGACCGCACCGTGCGTGCTGCGGCCAGTTTTCGTCCGGGTCCCAGGTGAGCGCTGTGGGGGAAGGGACTGTCACGACGCAGGATCGCCCGGTCGTCGAACAGGGACCAAACGTTCGGTCCGAACGGGCCGATGGTATGCCAGTGGGTCAAACAACCCGTGAGGCGCAACAGCGTCTCGGCACTGGAATAATCTCCCCGTCGCCGGGCCGAGGCGTGGGCCAGGTTCTGCAATTGAAAACGGGCCTCAGCGGGAAGGGCATCCGCCTTGTCGGTGAGCGCAGCATGAAAACCGTCGAATCGTGTGGTGAACCCCTCCACGCGATCGCGAATCGCGACGATGCCCATTGCGGCGGCGGTCACAACCGGTGATCGGTCTCCCAGTTGGGCGGCGTGCTGGACGGTTTGAAAGTACTGCTCCATTGCTGCGGCGGGTTTACCGGTAACGTCCAGCAGGTCGCCCCACAAGAACCGCTCCTCCACCGACAGCGCATTCGCGGCGTGCCGGCGCGCGAAACACTGTTGGGCCTGCGCCAGATCGGTGCCCCTCAAATACATCATCGCGCAGGTGTCAGCTCCGGGGGAACGCCCCCGCAATTTCGACGTGTGCGGGCCGCAGGCCAGGCAGAGCAGCAGCGGCAGGAGGAGCCCTCGGCGCATCAGTTTTTCCTCAACACGATGCGTCTCGAGAGCGCGTCGTCGACCTGTCGGCAGAATTCGAGAAACGCCGCGTACCGCTCCGGACCGATTTCGTGAACGGTGAACTCCAAGCGGCGTTCGATCCGCAGGGATGCCGCTCGGTGTATCAACCGCAGATCCAGTGTGCCGAAGTCGGACGCGAGCCGCGTCGGTTCGGGCAGCAGGGCCGGTGCGTATCCCTGGGGGAGACGAATGGTGACAGTGCGGGCTGAACGCCGTTTGGGGCCGATCACCAGCGCGTGGATGCGCGTGGGCAACCGACCGAACTGCTTGAGCAGATGGACCCCGGTGTCGAGGGGAACATCGACCGTTTGCTCACCAGCCCGGCCAAAGGCAGGGGCAACGGCGGTGTAGCGATATCGCACGGGTTGTTCCGTTTGGCTGAGTGCAATAAAGGCCAGCTCCTCCAGTCGGGCGCCCGGGTGTTGCAGCGCCAACGCCGCTTCGAACCGTTCCCGCTGCGCCCCCGACACTTGGAATTCCCGCCTCAGGGTCGCCGCACGGGATCCCGCTGCGGTGACGGCCGCCTCCAACGTGGCATCCCCGTTCGGCTCCAGCCGGATGTCGACGGTCTCTTCGTCGATGTTGGCAGATGGGGGGTGCACCGGTGTGGTCACCAAGCGGGGGCCGTCGCGGGTCAATCGCAGGGCCAGCGTGTCCTGGTCCTGAAACGGAAATTCAGCTGTGCCGTGGTGCTCCGCGGTTCCGTCGAGCCACAGGTCCAATTCGGGGACGTGAACGATGGCGTGATCGAACACGGCCAACGAAGCCAATTTTCCCTCAATCGGGCCCAACCGACGGGTGCGCACCAGCGCAAACTCCGCGGTCACACCGGCCTCGCCGAGCATGGTGACCATCAGGGAGGCCTTATCCTTGCAATCGCCAAAGCCGCGGGAGAAGACCAGCGGGGCCCGGTACGGCTTGTATCCGTGAATGCCGAATTCCAGACCCACGTAGCGCGTCGAAGAGATGATCCAATTGTAGATCGCTGCGGTCTTCTGCCGGGCTGTTTTCAGTGTTGCGGTGAGCTCCCGAACCTTTTGTCGAATGCGATTGTCCGCCCCCAGTTGGTGGCGAACGAGCCCTTGGTACCAGCGTCCCAACTCGGCCCAGGAGCGGTAGGTGGAGACGTGCAGATACGCCCTCTGGGAGCTCATTCCGGGCATCCCTCGCTCCTGTTCGATCCCCGGAACATCGCGGACTTCAAAGATTTCCAATGTGTGATTGTCTTGATTCGTCCGTGTGTGCTCGAGCTCGGCGATCACCGGCGGGTTGAAGTAGAATCGGCGTGATTTCGGTGCGAGCAGCACATAACGCCACAACGCTTTGGGCGAGGTGTCGTGGACAAAAACGAGCTCGCCGAAGTAGTCGTTGAACATATTGCGATGGGCGATGTCATCCACCTGGTAGCGAAACTCGACCACGTCCCCCGGGTCCACAGTGGGTAGCTCGATCACCTCGGCCTCGACATCGTAGTAGAGCCGATACCAAGGCTCGGAAACCGGCATCGTGTACCGCCCGGTCGCATTGACCACTGATCCGTCGGTGCGATGCACCCGAGCAGCGAGCACTTTGACCCGCTGACTGTTCGGTGAGAAGTGAATCCAATGACGGCGCCAATCCTGGATCCCTTGGCGGTTGTTGATTTGCACGGCGAGTTGGACGAATCGGGAAGCCAGGCCCGACTCGAACACCTGAACCGCGGTGAGATCCACCAGGTACTGCACGTTGGTCTCGGTCGTTGTCGATGAACGTCGGGTCAGGAAGCGATCGGCGGGAACGGCGAATTGCGCCTCGAGGGGCTCCCGCTGGATACGTTGGTCGAGATAGCTGGTCAATTGGGTATCCTGGGGGGAGATCCGCGCTGCCGCCTGTAGCAGGGACAGGCCCTTGGGCACGGCCCCGTTGCGCATGGCAAAGTGTCCCAGGTTTTTGAGCGTTTCGGGATCGGCCGGCGCCAGCTCGACGCAGCGGGTCAAGCGCTGCTCTGCCGCCTCGATCCGGCCCCGCCCCTCGAGGAGTCCTGCGGTGAAGGTGAGGGTTTGCCCGTCATAGGGGCGCAGGGCTTCCAACGCCTGCAACCGGGAATCAAAGGCTTCCTCGTCCTCCCCTGCAGCGGCTGCACGGAGGAGCTGTTGCTGAACGGTGTCATCTGCGAAATCCACTTCGAGTCGACGGCGGGCCAAGATAAGGCTATCGGCCGCTCGGCCGGATTGCTCGGCCAGCTCTGCCGACAATGCCAAGAGGTAGGGCACATCCGGATGCCGGTCGAGCAGGCGGCGGGACCGCTCGAATGCGGTGAGCAGAAATCCCCGGTGGGCCAGCAATTCGATGGTCAGTGCCCGGGCGTGAAAGTCCCGCGGTTGCTCCACCACAGCTCGGTCTAGCAGGGGGAGCGCCCGTGCCGGCTCAGTGCCATGCATCTCCAACCGGGCCAATGCCAGCATCGCGTCAACGGAGTCGGGTTCGCGGGTCAGGGCGAGGCCGATCGCTTGTCGACGCTCGTTGGGGTCCAGGGCGAGATCGCCCCACAGCAGACAGGGGTCTACTCCGCGGCCCAAACGGCAGGCCGCTGCGGCGAAATCCCTGGCCTGGTGACCAAAACGGGACCGGCCGCCTGTATCGTACAAATACCGCGCGGCCTGGTACTGCGCGCGGGCATCGGTAGGCCGTTTCTCGGCCCGTTTGATCAATTGGGTCAGGGGTTGGGCCAGTGGTCGGGGCTTGACCGAATCCCGTGCTGCGCCGGTTAATCGGATCGCCTGGTCGGTGTCGGTCCAGCTCCAGGGGCGACCCCGGTGATCGGTGATCCGGGCGTAGAATCCCAAGTCGGTCCCCTGTTCTGTACACACCTTGATCACCAGGCGGTTGGTTCCGCGCCGAACCTTCACGATTGCAGCGAAGCGATCCGGATTGGGCCGCCGTTCGGCCGGGTCGCTCAACGCCTGCTGTCCGTTCCAATAGGCTTTGAATGCCCCTCCCGCACCGATGCGCAATTGGGCAGTCCCTTTTCGCCGGGTCTTCAGGGTCGTCACGGCGTAGGCGCAGATATTGACCTCCGGCTCGAACAACGCCTCGAGATGGACATAGCCGAACGGCGCGATCGCTGGAGGGGCTTCCCGCAATTTGATCGTACCGCTCTTACCCTGACGGGGCACCAGAGGATCAATGGCCCGGCCTTGGCTCAGCTCCGGAAAGAACGCCACTTCGAACCCGGTGCCCCCTTCATTGTCAAAGGGGCCGATCACCAGCCACTGGCGAATCATCCCCAGGGCCTCATAGCCGGCCTGGGCCCCGGTCAGGTCGCCCGTGCGAATTCTGGCTTGATTGAGCAGATGGCGGGCCTGCTCGCGAACATTGATCCCGCTGTTCGTCGGATCGGCGGCCCAGGTCAGGACATCGATGATCGGCGTCGGTCCCAGGCGATCCCACATCCGATAGATCTTCCACAAGCTGAGCTCGGCTTCGATGCTGTCGGTGGCGCGCTGCAATCGGGCTCGCTCGATGGCAAACCGTCGCTTGTCCATTGGGGAAGCGGCCTGGGCTGGGGGGATCCACCACCACGCCATCAGCCAGCAGGTTGCCAGCAGCACCGCCGGGAAGACGGGAGACCATTGTCGGGAGGAGTGCCATTTCGCCTGGCGCCACGACGACGCGCGCGCAGCAGTGATCATGTCCTTGGTCTACACCATGTGCGAAGGTCAGTCGAGTTTTCGTCTACATCGCAGCCGATGCATGTCGGCTCGCCATCTCGAACAAGGCGGGGACGGTCGAGGCAATTCCCGCGGCACGGGATGCCGTCAGAATAGCGCGGAGCCGATGTTGCGTCTGCTCTCGATGCGCTTGGGGAATGGCCAGCCGGGCGATGCCCGCGATGAGGCGGATTCGCAGAATATCGTCGGCAACCCCGGCGACCAGCTGCAGAGCCAGGTCGGGGCGGCCGGCCTGAGCCAAGGCAATGACGAGATCCTCTTCGGCGGCTGTCGCGTTTT
>JANQET010000286.1 GCA_028278265.1 Myxococcota bacterium | reverse complement strand
AAGCCCCTGGAGCCCAGGAGGCCGTCCACTGTGACCCGTTCTTCGGTGCCACCCCCACCTCGAGCCTCGGTCCCCGCCCCCAAACGGTCCAGCGTGCCTCCGGCTCCGTGACCGTCGGGCGCACCACAGCCGCCATCACTGCGATCGAGCGTACCACCGCCACCGAGACGATCCAGTGTACCGCCGCCGCCGCCGTCCTCCAGCGCACCATCGCCACCGTCCCGAGCCAGCGTGCCACCACCGCCACCGCGCGCCAGTGTGCCGCCGGCTCGTTCATCCACCGTGCCCCCTCCACCTCGGGCCTCCACTCCCCCGCGCTCGGCTGCTGTCTCTTCTCCTCCTCCACCACCGAGGCCCTCCGCTCCTCCGCCGATGGTCCGCACGTTCGCCGAACCGTCGCGCTCGTCACGCCCATCATCCGGTCTGCCGGCGACCAAGGTTTCCAAGGTGTCAGCGAATCAGGTGCAGGAACCGGCAGAGCAGGACAAGCTGAACGCTTCACAGACCACCCCGGGCATACTGCCCGTCCGGCCGTCATCCCTGCCCCCTGGCGGGCCGACCGCCACGCCGGCTCCGCCGTCGCCCACATCCGGTCCCCCTCCTTCGGCGCTGTCCCGAGAGTTGGACCTCAAGGCAGCGGTGTTCGGTGGAGACGATGTGGATCAGGATGCCAAGACCCAGGTGGCCCGCATCGACGACCTCTCGGAATACGGGCTCTCCGCCTCGGCGTTGCCCGGGCATGCCGAGCTGGAGGAACCCGACGCAGAAGAAGACCAGAGCCAGACCGCTGACATTGTGGCGCCGATCTCCGAAGCACCGCCGGATCTGAAGGTCGAGATGGACGATCAACCCGACATCGACTCAGACGACGCGGTTGACACCGGACCGGCGCTCGACGAGGACGAGGGCAAGCGTCCCACCAGCATTCTCGACGAGGAGCTCGATCTGCCGCCGGTAGACGACACCGGAACCACCGATATTCCCCTCGAAGATCAACCGGCGACCGCCCTGGCCGCCAAATCCAGGCTGGGACGACCATTGCTCAGCGCGGAGCTGCGCCGTTCGGCAGAGCAATCCAACTGGCCCCGACCGGTGATCGGTCTGCTCGCCTCGCTCAACCTGATCCATCTCATCGGCGGCGCCGCCGGTCTGGGGGCGCTGATCGCGGTTGTCACCCTGCTCGCTTCGTCCGGTGCTGAGGAGCCCCCCCCGGAGAATACCACCGAAGTTACCGCAGCGGTTGTCGCCAGCACGCCCCAAGCTCCACCGGTTGAAACGACCGACAGCTCGGGTGCCGCGCCCATCGCCGCCGCCTCCCTTCCCTCACCGGCAGAGACCTCCACTCCGGATGCCGCTCCACCGGCGCCGGCCGAAGATACCGCGCGCAGCTGCAAACCGTTGGCCGAGTATTCGACGATCCCCTGGCAAGACACCCTGAACACCCTGTTGACCCGACTCGACCAGACCCATTTGTGCCAGGCATTCGGCGCCAGCCCCAAAGAGGTGACCGCGGCACTCGAGGGCAGCGCAACCTACGGGCCGACCGGCTACGATCTATTGGAAGACGCCACCGTGATCGAGCTCTTTCCCGCCGAGACCGCCAAACGCAATGCGCCGAGCATCGAGCTCATCTTCATCCAGGAAAAACTGTACAAAATCCATCTGCAATACGGCCAATCCCAGGCCAAGACGTTCGGTCGTGAGGTATTGGAACAGATCCTGGGCCAAGCAGAAGAGAGCGGAACTGATCAGCTCAACAGGACCTACAGCACCTTCGTGGACGGGGATTTGCGCATCCGCATGCTCGAGCGCACCGACCGCTACAAGCGGGTCTTCCAATCCCTGTTCTTGTCGGACGGCAAGTTTGAACCCGACCCCTCCGAAATGGAGGAGCGCGCGCTCAAAGCCGAAGCCGCCCAGGTGCTGGGCATGGACAACTTCAATATCAAGGATTACAAAGAGGCGCTCAAGCATCTGACCTGGGCCCAAAAACTGGTGCCCCAATACGGCGCCGCATACGTGATGGCCGGGTTGATTCACTTGCGCAAAGAGGCCTTCGACGAGGTCGAAGCCATCGCCGAAAAAATCCTACGCCGCAGCACGGATGATCGGGCAAGGGCCAATGCGGAGGGGTTGCGAGCGGTCGTGTCGATGTTCAAGGGCGATCGCACAGAAGCGCTGGGCCACTACCAGAACGCCAAAGAGCTCGACCCGCTCAACGAGATTTTCGCCAATTCGATTAAAGAGTTGAAATCGGGCACGTACAAAGCAGCCGAAGTGGCCAAGACAGCGGCACGGCTGAGCTGCCGCACCAAACAGGGCTGGACCTCACAAGGCCTGTTCGCACGGGGAAATTTCCCCAGCAGGAAGACCTACCTCGGCGCCCTGCGCAAGGCCAAGACCGACAAGAAATACAAAAAGACCCTAGAGCAGTGGAAACAGTGGGAGTGCCGGTAAGCGGATCTGGGGCGAGGAAGGTCGATGTCGAAACCGTTTGTTCTTATTTTGACGGCAACCGCCACGGAATACGAGGTTGCCAAAGAGTGGGTCGGCACCGTGCGCAATCAAAATTATCGCGAACGCCCCGGCCGGCGGCAGGTGTTCACCATCGAATGCCCCACCACGACAATCGTGGTGGAGAAGCTGCCCGACATGGGCAATATCGCGTCTGCCAAGACCACTGCCGCGCTAATCGGCCGGTACCGTCCGATCTGCGTGATCGGTGTGGGTATCTGCGGATCGGACCGCGTAGAATCTCCGGTGAAACAGCGGGATTTCGGCGATCTGGTGGTGGGCACCGAGGTCAGCTACTTCGAATCTGCCAAGCTGCTCCCGAACGAGACGGACTGGCGCCCCAAGCACTTCAACTCCACAATATCTCTTGAACAGCTGCCGGCGATTGCTTTGCCGTCGGCAAGTCAGTTCGCACAATTCCACCCTCCGGGCCGGTCGAAGCTGGCGCCTCAGCTCATATGCAGTTCCTATGCCTGTGGCGAAAAGGTGGTGGCTGACGAAAAAAGGACCGGCGAGTTCTTGGCGGTCATTCGCCGACACCACGGCGAGGCCCCGGCGGCCATTGAGATGGAATCGGCCGGCATCGCGAGCGCGTGCAGCGACTCTTTTACCAAGTTTGTCATGCTCAAGGGGATCTCCGATTTTGCCAATGAACAAAAAGATGATCACTACCAGCGGTTTGCTGCGGCGGTCTCGATCAGCACGGCGGTTCAGTGGGTGGAGTCGTTTACCGCTAGAGATGTCGATTTACTGTACATTCCGGTAGGATTCCCCAACGAGCCGGGGCGATTGGTTCGCGCCACCCAGGCGGGAACCCTGGCCGGGGCGATGTTGCCCACCCGCGGCGTCGAGGGGAGAACCATCGAACAGAGGGGGGTCGATGATCTGATCACGCGCTACGATCGGCTGACCGAGCAGTTCTTGAGCCAAGTCCTGTGTGACGCGGGGGATCGCTTCATCGGTGAGGAAACCCCCGAGACCAACGAGAACAACGTGGTGCTCACCGACGCCCCCACTTGGATCGTCGATCCCGTGGACGGCACCCAGAATATCGCCGCCGGGTTGCCCGAAGTGGCGGTCTCCATCGCATTGTACGAGCATCAGCAACCGAGCCTGGCGGTGATCAATTTGCCCTATCGGGCCATGACCGTGTGCCGAGCCAAGGGGCAGCGCCTGGAGGTGAACGGGGTCGAATGGATCTCGTACCGTTCCGTTCCCGAGCGACTGGAGGACGCCGTCGTGGCTATTGCCGGTGATGTGCGGCGCGTGGGCGGCCGGAAAACTGCCGACATTTTCAGGGCACTCTCCGGGCGGGTGGCCAGTATTCGCATCACCGGGGCCCTGGCCTATGATTTGGCCTGTCTGGCCCTGGGGGAGATCGACGTGCGGATCTCCCGCAATGCCAAGCTCGTCGACGTGGCGGCCGGTGTGCTCATGGTGCGGGAAAAAGGCGGGCGGGTAACCGACTTCAGCGGCAACGAATGGACGCCCCGCTCCACCTCGATCGTCGCTGCGGCGAGCAAGGCGCTCCACGCCGAGGCGATGCAGGCGCTCGAGTCACTCCCCTCTGACCGCGTGCGATTGGCCCAATACGGCTATCTCTCCGAGTGGGCGTTGGCGCAGTTCTTCCCCGCGTTGTTCGACCACGGATTGGATCAGCGCTTTCAGTTGGTCCGCATCTGTGGCGAGGAAGCGGATCGGGCTCAAGCGATCGCCGCCCTGCAGCGAGAAATCCAGCAACGGGACGATCAGCCCAAGCAAGCGGGAGGGTGGCGTAGCGAGCAAACGAAGACGGAGCAGGAGAGCTGCCGCCAGCTCTTGAACCTGCTCAACACCGACCAGTTGGAGTACTGCCATCACAGCCGAATGACCCTCGACCAGATCGACGCCGGCGTGATTCACTCCACCAATCGAACCCACCTCACCCATATCGAGACGCTTATCCGCCACCAGAAACACCTCCTCTGTGAAAAGCCATTGGTCGTGGTCACCGACGACGCCCACCGGGCAGATGCGGCTCCGTTGAATGCCTTGAAGTGCTTGGTCCAACCGAACCAGACGAATCTCGTGCGAATGGATGCGGAACACTACTCCGCAAAAACAGCCGCGCGGCTGTTCTATGACAACCTCGACGAGATGGTCCAAACACATGGGAAAATCGCAGCGGTCAAAGGCTGCAGCCTCGAGCTCGACGATCCCGCAAAAGCCCGCACCCAGAGGGTGTTGTCGCGAGAAAACCGGACCGGCCTGTTGCTGGATATGGGGGTTCACTATCTGGGGATCATCACCAACGCCGGGGGATGGATTGTGGATATCGACAACTGTGAATACGACCTGTTCCCCGGCTACGAAGTAGAGACGTATGTGCACACCGAATTCACCATTTCGGGCAAGCGGTTCAAACCCAAGGCCAAAGCCGAGCTGACCATCGCCAAGTTCGGCGATCGGTTCGCCCTCAATCCGATCGGCGATGAGACCAAGAAAACAGAGATCACCTTTGAAGACAGCACGACGATTGTGATCGATTTCATCAAGAAAGCGTTGACCGACCAGTCCGGCACACCGCTGACCCAGTACGAGACTCAGGCGACCGAGCACGAGTATGTCAATATTCTGCAC
Organism: Myxococcota bacterium; assembly: GCA_028278265.1. Lineage (GTDB taxonomy): Bacteria > Myxococcota_A > Polyangia > JAAYKL01 > JAAYKL01 > JANQET01. The sequence continues at coordinate 12,847 of JANQET010000286.1, read as the reverse complement.
AACTTCCATCGAGCGATCCATGGCGGGGCTGTGCCGGTAACCCCATTCGAATCATCGCTGGAATACTTGCGGGCCATTTTTCAAATGTACGAAAAATTTCCCGTCAAAAAGTGTCACCCAGGGATCTACAAATGAGCCTCGATTTGACCTACCCGATTCATCCCGGGATGTACAAATATCCCAGTGACCCGGAGGTTGAAGCGGATCAAACTCGAGCGCTTCGTCCGGATGGGGAAAAGGCCGTCTCCGGCCATCTGACCTGTCGGTTTCGCAACCATCACGGTACCCATTTGGACGCCCCGGCTCACAAAATTCCCGGCGGGAAAACGATTGACCAGTACGAGGCACAACGGTTTTCCGTGCGGGCGGCAGTGATCGACGTCTCCCATGTATGCCGAAGAGAAAACCGCGGGATAAACAGAGAAGATTTGACTGCATCCGATTTCCATCGCGCAACCGCCGCGGACATCTCGGCACTGGTGATCTACACCGGGTTCGGCGATGAGTTGACCGACCGGCGTCGGGACCGCGAGACACCGACAGACAAGCTCACCTTTGAACGAACGTTTCCCTATTTCGAGGAGGACGCGGCACGGCAAGTGGTCGAGCTGATCCCAGGGCTGACCCTGATCGGCATCGATTCATTCTCGTTCGATCCCAGCGGCAGTAACAGCGAAGCGCACCGGATTTTCTTTGCTCGGGATATTCTGCTGTTGGAGACCCTCGTCAATCTGAAGATGCTGCTGAAAAAGGTCGGGTTTTCGCCGTTCAATCTCACCTGCGAGATTCCCCGGTGCTTCGAGCGGCTCTACCGGGGTGCGGACGCAGCCCAGGTAATTGTCAGCGCAGAGCGATAATTCGACGTCACTGATTGACCTGCCGCCAACGGGTACCCCAGGAATCCAGAACACCCCGACGCGTAATGATTTGTAATGGCGTTCTTCCCGGCGGTGGGCTAGCGTCGGTCTATGACCTTGAATAGTGAAACTGCTGACACCAAATGAGCGAGAAATGCAAAAGGGAGGATGCCAATGAAATTTGCGGTGATATCGGATCTGCATCTGGGAGATCCGGCGTGTGGCCTGGTGCAAAAAAGCGGCGGTGGAGAGTTTGTCATCGGGGACAAATACGATGACCTGCGCCGGGCGATCGGGGCCGACCACGAGTACCTGGTACTGCTGGGGGATATTTTTGATTTCGCAATCAGCAGCTATGCAGAAGCATTTGCTGCGGCTAAAGTGTTCTTTGAGCAAATCGCCAGAGACCGGCTGGCGCGGGAATTCATCTTCGTGCCGGGCAATCACGACTCCAATGTGTGGGATTTGGTCGAATACGAGGTCAACGTGATCAATCGCTTCAATGCGGGGGAAATGCCACGGTTGTTCAAAGGGACCGTTCCCGGGGTGATCGATCTGCGGCGGGACAGCAACAAGCCCGGATTGCGGCTGCCGAACGTCAGTCCACGAACCGGCGGGGGGGCCGATACCCCGCGATATGGTGGATTGTATCTGGATCATCTGCTGGATGAGGTCGGCCCGGAGCCCAACAGGCCGGTGTTCAACGTCGTTTATCCCAATCTGTACCTGGTGGATGATCGGCAATCCGTCCTACTGACCCATGGTCATTATCTCTCGAGTTATTGGTCGTTCTTGTCAGACTACGGTCCTCGCATTGTCGGCCCTTCGCTACTGGGCGATTCAGTGGATTTGAAGGAACTGGTTCAAGTCAATTTCCCGTTGAATCAATTGGCCTGTGCCGGAGTGGGTCAGGCCGGCCCGTTCACCAGAATCGCTCGTTCAGTGCAGCGGGAGGTAAAGGACAAGGACTTGACCAACATCCGACAATACGTCGACGACCTCGGCCGCATCGTCGATGAAGCGGTCCAGGGATCCTGGATCAAGGAGAAAATCACGGACCGGGTGATCAAGTGGGGCAAGGACAAGCTGCTCGACAAATTGCGCACGATTGAACACGCCCGATGGGACGAGGCGTTTGCCAAAAAGCCCACCGTACAGAAGCGGTTTCGCCGCTACTATCGAGCCACGACCTGGGAAATCGATCGGCTCAATGATGACTTCGGCTACGCCGAACCGCGCCCCATCGAGTATCCCAAGCGGGTCATTTTCGGCCATACCCACCAGGCGATCAGCTGGAACGAAGGGGTCAAGGCCAAGGTCGATGGACTGAACGTGCTATTGTCCAACGGCGGGGGCTGGCTGTACAAAAAAGACGACACCGGTAAACTGTCTTGGCGCGGTGGAGAGGTCTTTCTATTCGAGGAAGGCCGGTTCCGCTCGGTGCGGGTGTGAGAAACTCGGTTTCCAGCAACCGGAGGGCAGGCACGGGGATCTGCCCCTACCCTTCTTCGATATCTAGGGGTCGGGTGGCGCCGTCGCCGAGGATCTCCTCGACTTTCAGCTCCACCTCTTCGAGCCGTTTGGCCCCTTCGCGGGAGAGCTTGATCCCCTGCTCGAAACGGGTCAATGCATTCTCCAAGGACAGCTCACCCTCTTCCAAATCGTGCACAATCGCTTTGAGCTCGGTTAAAATCTGTTCGAACGTCTGTTTTTCGTCACCCATCACTCCTCCGGGCCCGCCGTTCGGGGCAGCGCCATTTAAACGCTTCTTTGACGATTGTGCAAGGGGGGCCGGCGACCGGAAGGGGGGCCGCTACTTCGCGGTAAAATGGTGGGGATTGGCCGCGCGGTATTGCGCAAATGTCATCAGCGGTATCTGTCGAGCGGTCTCGACGAAGGTCTGACGCCACTGCTCGATCTGATTTGGTGTCATCCGGGCAGCAAAACGGCCGAGCTGCCGCTTGGCATCGCCGGAGACGACCAACAGGGGATCGCCGAAAATGACGATACCCGCGTGCCACTCGTCATTGTCGTAGCCGTATTCGTTGAACCACTCCCGGTAGGCGTCGCCCCAGGTTTTGTCTTCGGCCAGCTTGCCGTAGAAGATCTCCATCCCCAAAATGGCCCCGGTCTTGGTGGAGCCGATCATGCTCAGGCCGTAGTCGGTTTTGAGGGCATAGGTCATTCCCATGTTGGTCTCGGTAAAGCGGCAGGCCGAACAGTTCCACAGATTGATAAAGGAGGCTTTGTAATTGTCGTTTTCGATGTCCGTGCAGCTGACCATTCCTTCCCCGGGGCCGCCGATCATCATCCCCTGGGGATAGGCGTGAACCTGCTGGTGCACGAATTCGGCCCCGTCCCCGGTCAGCTTGTTGACGTAGTTGGCCCGGGTGGTGGAGTTGGTATCGGCCAGCATGTCCAAGCTGGTGTAGGTCTGATCCAAATCGTAATAGCTCGCCCACTCCTCCCAATCCTCCTCGATGAACAAAAAAGCCGAGGTATCGACGAGGGAGCCCGTGGTGCGGTAAGCGTGGACCTTGTCGAAATAGGCGTTGATTTCGCCGGCACTGCCGATCAACCGGGAGGTGACGATTTCGTAGTTGAACGGATGCGGATGACTGGTGAACATGCCGCTGCCGAAATCACCCCAGTCGTCGAAATCGGCCAGAAAATGGTCGCAGGGCAGCTCTTCCGGCGTACCGAAGGCGACTTGAGAGTACCAGGCCATCGGCAAATCGCCGATCAGGAAGGCGGACTCCATCTCAATCAAATCGTGCTCGGCCATCAATTGATCCTTCAGATCCTGCGCGTTGCCCCCGGTAAAGGGGACCACTTTTCCCCCATATCCCTGGGCTTCGATGTCGACGAGATATTGATCCAGCTTGCTCTGAATCCCCGCGAGCAGGGCCTCTTCGACGACGATGAGATAATTGAGTGGGGGGTCGGTATCGGTATCGCTATCGGCGTCGCTGTCCGTATCACTGTCGCTGTCCGTATCCGTATCGCCGTCACTGTCACTATCCGAGTCGGCGTCACTGTCCGAGTCGGCGTCGCTGTCCGCGTCCGCATCTGCGTCTGAGTCCGAATCAGCATCCGAGTCAGCATCTGAATCGGCGTCTCCGTCGGCGTCAGCGTCTCCATCCCCATCCCCATCACCATCCCCGTCCCCATCCCCGTCAGCGTCTCCATCCCCATCCCCGTCGCTGTCCCCACCTGAGGTGTCATTGTTGTCGTCATCATCTGCATCGTCCTCCCCACAGGAGACCGGTGAAATGGTGACCGAGAGAACAAGACCTAGCACCAGAATTGCTTTGCATAGTTTGGGACGATCGACCATCGGGACACCTCCTTGTCCGGTATTCTACCATCAGAATCGAACAAGGGGTTTACAATAGTGATCAAGGTGTGCGATTTATTGGGGAGAGGGGCAAAGAACCGCGCTTTTTCCTTGATCATTTCTCCATCTCCAATGACAATCCTTACGCAGCCTCCGCGCCCACATTAGATGACGCGCCCAAGGCCAGCAATAGACAAAAACCGGTCACCAGATGATCCCGTTTGGAACCCGGTGTTTGATGGTGTTTGACCACGCCTGCAAGGAGACGGCCAGATGAGAATCTTCAGAATTCTGTTTATTTACGCCACATTGCTCGGATTGATCGGCACAGCATGTTCAGGGGACGGCAACAACGACTCCGGTGGAGATGCCGATGCCGACGCGGATTCAGATTCAGATGCGGATACCGACGCGGACGCGGATTCAGATTCAGATACTGATACCGACACGGACGCGGATTCAGATTCAGATTCAGATACTGATACCGACACGGACGCGGATTCAGATTCAGATACTGATACCGACACAGATGCGGATTCAGATTCAGATACTGATACCGACACAGACGCGGATTCAGATTCAGATACTGATACCGACACAGATGCGGATTCAGATTCAGACACAGACACGGACTCAGATACAGACACTGATTCGGACTCGGACACTGATTCGGACTCGGACACTGACACTGATTCGGCGACCGACACCGACGACTATTGCGACGAAGGCTGGACCCATCCACCCGATTGTGACCGCTGCCTGGTGTATGTCAACTGGGACACCGGTGCAGACACCAACGACGGCCGGACCTGGGACGCCGCGCTCAAAACCGTCACTCAGGGGTTGGAAACGGCCGCGCTGCTAGGGGGATGTGAGATCTGGGTTGTGCAGGGCAGCTACACCCCAACCGATGAGACCGATCGAAACGCTTCCTTCCAAATGGTCTCGGGGGTGGATCTCTACGGGGGATTCATCGGTGGGGAGCTCCGCAAGAGCCAGCGAGATGTTGAAAGCAACCCGACCATTTTGAGCGGGAACATCGGTTTCGAGGGTTTTTCGGACAACAGCCTCACCGTGGTGACCGGCGCGGACGATGCCGTCCTGGATGGGTTTACCATTTCCGACGGGAACGCCAACGGCGCTTCGCACAAAGGGACGTCAGGGGGTGGGATGTTCAATGACGAAACCTCCCCGGTGGTGCGCAACTGCACCTTTGTCAACAACTACGCAGAGAATAGCGGCGGCGCAGTGTCCAATCACTCTTCCGCGTCCTCTCGCACCTCTCCTAGGTTTTTCAACTGTACGTTTGACAGCAACAGCACCGATCCTCACGGCACCGGCGGGGCGATGACCAATGGCCTCTTCTCGAATCCGACCATTCAGGGGTGTGTCTTTACCAACAACACCGCCGAAAGTAGGGGCGGAGCGATGTACAACGTGGGTTATTCGACCCCTACCATCCGGGATTGCATTTTCGAAAACAACTCCGCTCATTATTTCGCCTCTAGCGAAGCGGGCGCCATCTACAACGGAACATCATCCTCCTCTCAGATTTTGGGGTGTACCTTCAACGGCAATTCCGCCTATTCCAACAATACCTCGAAAGAATATCAGGTCAGGGGGGGCGCCATCTTCAACAACGCCTGTTCCTCCACGATTGTCGACAGCACCTTCGAAGCCAATTACACCGCCCTCGGCAGTCCGAACTCATTCGGGGGTGCGATCTACAACTTGAACAGTTCGGTGGACATTTCGGGAACGACCTTTACCGACAACCGCGCCACCACCGAATCCTCCTCGACAGAGGAATTCTCTCGAGGCGGCGCCGTCTACAACGATGGGAATTCACCGACCATTTCGAATTGTACCTTCACGGGCAACACCGCCGGCGAGGGCGGGGCGATTTGGGGGGATGTGGATACTGTCACCGACACCATCTTTGCCGACAACGCTGCGGAAACGAATGGTGGCGCGATCAGCGGGAATCCCCGGCTCGTCGAGTTTTGCACTTTCTCCTCCAATACAGCAACAGCACAAGGGGCGGCGATCTATGGGGATCCCGAGTCGATCACCCAATCCGTATTCGCCGGTAACACCGCCTCATCCAACGGGGGAGCGATATCCGGGAATCCAGGGGACATCTCCTTGTCCACCTTCATCGACAACAGGGCGTCCCCATCGGGCGGAGCGATCTACGGCAGCCCATCGTCCGTGTGGAACTCGACCTTTTCCGGCAACTCGGTTTCCTTTGAAGGGGGCGCGATCTACGGCAATCCGGGTGCTCTCGTCAATTGCGTGTTCAGCGGCAATCTGTGCAGTGCCAACGGCGGGGCCGTGCACTATACCGGTTTGGCCGCCTATTCGATCAACGCCTGTACCTTCAGCGGCAATACCACCTCGAACGTGGGAGCCGTATTTTGCAGCGAGGCCTGCATCATCCACATCGAAAACAGCATCTTCTACGGCAACTTTCCCCAAGAGATCGCCGCTGACACCGGCCTGATCGAGGCGACCTACAGCAACATTCGCGGGGGGGATGTTTCCGGCGACGGGATGATCGACCTCGCGCCGATGTTCGTCAACGCGCCCGTGGAGGTCACCTTCTCGACCCAAACGGGGACCCCATCGATGATCGTGCTGGCCTTGGCCGTAACCGAGATTGCCCTCGGAGAGGTGATCGAAATCGGCGATGACAATGTGCCGCGCACCGTCACCGGGATCAGCGGCGACAACTACAGCTTCACCCCGGCACTCGATGAGATCACAGTGGCCGGTCTGCGGGTGGACATCTGGGGTGCCGGCGTCACCGATGTCACCGAAAACCTCGCCTTGCAATCCGGCTCACCGTGTATCGATGCGGCCAACGGCAACACCGCTCCGGATGTCGATCTGAGCGTCCAGTCCCGTTACGATGACCCCCTGACCGAGCCGAACACCGGCACGGGCATACCGGACTATGTGGACATGGGGGCAAATGAGTTTCAGGGCGACGACCCCTGGTTCTAACGGTACTCGTAGGCACCCATATCAGAGATCCAGTCACATTCGGGATCACCTGCCACATCGCAGTTTTCCGCGACCGGGTCGTCGTAGCGGCTTTGCCGCTCCACGTCCATTTCAGCTGCCACCGTATCATTTGCCCGATCAATGCAGGGGGAGAGCCCGGTGAGGTGCAGGTTCACCACCACGTCGGTGACCCCCGATCCCCAGATGTCGACAACGGTTCCCATTTCGGACGCCTCGTCCAAGGCCGGATCAAAGGTGATCGCGTCGTCCCACACCAGGGTCACCTGACGAAGAACGTCGTCATCATCGATTTCGATGACATCGCCAATTCCAATCGGTGCGGGCGCATCGGCGAGCACCACGATGTTCTCGGTGCCCTCTGCTGTGGTAAAGGTGGATTCAGGCGGCGCATTGATGAAGAGGGGATTCAAATCCAGATTGCCGTTCGTACCGCTGCCGCTGCCTCGAATGTCGCTATAGGTCGTCGTTACGCCGCCTGAATCCATAACTTCCTGGGGCAGGTTGTTCCACAGAATACTGTTGGCAATGGTGGTCGTCGCCGTATCGACGGCATACACACCGCCCCCGGCTGACGCCCAGTTGCGGTGAAGCGTGCAATTGGTCAGGGCCGCTGCGCCCGTGCCGCCGTTGTACAGCCCGCCGCCGTGCTCACCGGCTTGGTTGCTGTAGAACACACAATCACTGATCGACGGCCCCAATGCGCCTGCAACAGCTATTCCGCCGCCGTTCCTCTCCGCGTGGTTCGATTGAAAAACAGCGCGCTCGACGACCGGTTCGGCACCGGAAACATAAATGCCCGCGCCGTCGCGAGAGACGGCGTTGCCCGTAAAACGGCAATCTCTAATTGTGGGAGAGGGGGTCGAGTAGACCGCAACAGCGCCGCCCGTGCGCCCGGTGTTTCCCTCGAAGGTACAGTCGCTGACGTCGGATTCGGTCTGGTAAAACTGCAGCGCCGCGCCCAAACCGGAATCGTTGCCGTGAAATCCGCAGCCCGAAATGTTGAACTGGGAATACCGCATCGCCGCGGCAGCGCCCGATTGGCTGACACTATTGGTCTCAAAGGTGCAACCGCTCATCGTCCCGTTCGATGACTGGGCAAAGACAGCCCCCCCGGTATAATTGCTGTAATTGTTGGTGAAGCTGCAGTCGGCAAGAGTCGCCGTGCTCGAGTTGATCGAGATCGCCCCTCCTGAGGCTTGGGACGACGAATCGGTGGCTGAGTTCGAATCGAACTCACACGCCTCGACCGTCACACCGGCGTTCCACAGATAGATGCCGCCACCCGCTCCCTCTGCTAGATTCTCCGAGAACACGCAATTCGAAACGGTGGCATCTGCCTCATAATTGGAGAGCCCGGCCCCTTCCCCTGCGGTGAAATTGCTTAAAAAGGAGGAGGAGGAAACGACCGGGTTCGCGCCAGCGGAGTTGCTCATTCCCGCCCCGCGCACAACGGCAAAATTCTCCGAAAAGACGCAATTGCTCACAGTGGGCGATACCCCGATGTTGTTCATCCCGCCGCCGGCTTGAACGTCTTCATAGTCGTTATCGGCATATCCCTTGGTAATGGTAAATCCGTCGATGATCGCATTGTCTGCCCCGGTGACCACGTGGTAGCTGTTGTCCTCGTCGAGGCTCGAATCACCGATATTGCCGCTCAACACGGTTGGATTGATCAGTGGATCGCGCTCCTCTCGCGACATCTCCCCTCCGGCGAACCCGCCATACAGATCGACCCCGTCGATCAATTGATGGGTCACGCGCCGATCCCAACCTTGGGTGGGTAAGTAGGTGCCACCGGCCACCCAGATCTCACAGCCGCCAAAACGATCCGCTGCCATCAGACCGCCCCTGACCGTGTTTTTGGCAGTGTTCCAGGTTCTGCCGACATAGCCGTCGTCTCCGGTTGCCTGATGTACGTACACCAGGCAGCGCTCGCAGTCCGGACCGGTCCATCCCTCCGGGCAATCTCCGCTCGTGTCTGTGTCCGAGTCCGTATCCGTATCCGTATCCCCATCGGCATCTGTATCCGCATCCCCATCCATGCCGGTGAATTCCACCGCACCGATGTCCGCGATCCAATCGCACTCGGGTTCGCCGGGTTGATCGCAGTTGTCGGTTGCCGGATCATCGTATCTCGGCGTGCCGTACAGATCATCGGGCGGCGCCACCGTATCATTGGCCCTATCGATGCAGGGCGAGCGGCTTTTCAGCCCCAGGTCGAGCTGCGCATCGGTCGCACCCGGACCCCAGTTGTCCACTTGCATTCCATACGGCGTCGCGACCCCCATTGCCGGACTGAAAGTGACCCGATCGCCGGTCACCGAGGTCACGGTTCGCAACACGCCGTCATTGTCCAGCTCCACCAGGAAGCCGATCAGAAACTGTCGTCGCGAATCGGCCAGCTGAACCACATCGGTCGTCCCCTCTTCCGTGGAGAGAGTGGTTTCCAGCGGGACGTTCAACAAGCGGGGATTCTGCTGAATATTTCCCGCGCCGGGGTAGCCCCCTTTTACATCGGAGTAGGTGACCGCAATGGTCTCGCCGTAGGGGTCACCGATTTCATCGGGGTGATTCCCCCACAACACACAGTTGTGCACCGCCACCTCGCCGTCCGGGTAGGAGCTGTACAACGTCCCCCCTTCATCGGCGTCATTGCCCGTAAATGTGCAATTGGTCAGGTTGGCGGTCGAGCTGTTGACCTCTACCGCACCTCCGGTGAAGCGGGCCTGGTTTCCGTGAAATAGGGAATTCTCCACAATAAGCACAGAATCATCCAAGGCAACCCTGATCGCGCCACCGTCGTTACCGGAGTAGTTGGCAATAAACGCGCAATCGCGAAATGTGGAAATACTGCCGTAGGTGCTGTAGACAGCGCCGCCGCTGGCAGTGGAACGATTTCCTCGAAACGTGCACCCGGCGACGTCCGGCTGGGAATCGTCAGCCCATATCGCCGCACCCGAGCTGGCTCGGTTCTTGAGGAAGAGGCAATTGGTGATCGCAGGCGCAGCATTCTCGAGGTAAATCGCGGCCCCCTCCCGAGCCGGACCGTTGCCGACAAACGCACATCGGGTGATCACGGGTGCCGAGTTGACCAGGGTCATCGCTTGCTCGGCGTTGTAATCAAAGCGGCAATCGCTGAATTCGACGGTAATCCCGGCAGGACCACTGCCGACGTGGGCCGCGCCGTCCTCGTTTGCGGCAAAGGTGCAACGGGTGATGGTGTCGTTTGACCCGAAGGTCGCCAATGCTGCTCCGGAACCGTGGTCGCTCTGATTGACGGCGAACTGAGAGTCGTCAACCAGGGTCGTGCTGTTGAGGTTGTAGAGGCCGCCGCCCCACATCTGGGCGCTGTTGCCTTCAAAGGTGCAACCGCGAATCTCGACGGTTGAAGTGAGGTTGTACACTCCCCCTCCACCGCGGCTCGTCGTGTTTTCCAGGAACAGGCTGTCCTCGATATGCGTCTGTGCGTCGGCATTGTAGATCCCGCCCCCGTTGTCGTCACCCGCGTGGTTTCTGTAGAAAATACAATTCCGCACAGTGGGGGACACGCCGACATTGAGCATCCCGCCGCCGCTCTGTCCATAAGGGTCGTCGCCGTCCGCATACCCCCGTGTGATCGTGAACCCGTCGAGAACAGCATCATCCGCTCCCTTGATCACGTGAAAGGAGTTGTCCGTCTGATCCGAGCTGTCGCCGAGCTCGCCGCTCAAGAGAGTCGGGTAGTCGTCAAAATTGCGCTGATCGCGCCGGTTTTCATCGCCCGTGAATCCACCGAAAAGGTCGACGCCTGAGGCCAACTCAATCGAGGCGGAACGATCATTTACCATCGTAGGGGTGTAAATGCCCTCGACCACCCATACCTCACAGCCGCCGTCGGCCACGGCCCGATCGATACCCGCTTGAACCGTGGCCTTGGCCCAGGCCCAGGTGCGACCGCTGTAGCTGTCCGAACCAGTGGAACCGTTCACGTACACCAGGCATCGATCACACTCCGGGTAGTTGGCCCACCCGTCCTCACAACCGACGTCCGTGTCGGTATCTGTATCCAAGCCCGCATCGGTGTCAGTGTCGGTATCTGCATCTGCGTCCGTGTCCGTATCTGTATCTGTATCGGTATCGGTATCGGAATCCCCATCAGAATCGGAATCAGTGTCTGTGTCCGTGTCGGTATCCGTGTCCGTATCGGTGTCCGCGTCCGTATCCGTATCCGCGTCCGTATCTGTATCGGTGTCAGTATCCGCGTCCGTATCCGTATCGGTGTCAGTGTCGGTATCCGTATCTGCGTCCGTGTCCGTGTCCGTATCCGTATCGGTGTCCGCGTCCGTGTCGGTGTCCGCGTCCGTGTCGGTGTCCGCGTCCGTGTCGGTGTCCGCATCCGTATCTGTATCTGCGTCCGTGTCGGTGTCCGCATCCGTATCTGTATCTGCGTCCGTATCTGCGTCCCCATCCGCATCCGTATCCGCATCTCCGCCGGTGTCGGAATTACCGTCACCACCGCATCCCATCCCGATTGCAATGCCGATGAACACCAATGCCAGAACTCTCAGCACACCCATTCAATTCTCCTATGTGGCAGATCCCGTTTTACTGCCGCTGAGGATATGAGAGGATATTCTCAGTTTTTTTTCCGCAACAAGTCAAGCGAATTCGCTGTCGCCACACGGTTTTCCCGACGATTTCACCAATTGCAGCAATTGTAACGTAACATTTGGTAAATTGTAACGTAACAGGTACAACTATTTAGAATTGATTAATCTTTACAATTTGAAATAACCCGTTTTCGTTCACATGGCCATCAATTGATCACAATTCTCGTGCGTTTCATATGACACAATTACTGGGGATCTTTTTAAACGACCGTTTTTTTGGGGAGGGGTTCCCATCAGGAGTCGCTGAGGTGTGTCCTGGTTGATGAGGACAGGCTTCGACTTAACAGAAAAGAGGTCACCCATGTTAACAATAAAACGACTTATAATATTAGAACGACATCTGGCACTGGTCTGTTGGTTATCATTCGGGCCGGTTTCTTATGGCTGTTTCGACCACTGCACCGATGAAGGCTGTCTCGGCGGCTTCTCGCTCACCATGCAGATGCCGGACAACGCTCGGCTCCCCATCGGGGAATACGCGATCTCCGTCCGCGTGGAAGAGGATACAGTGCAATACACGTGTACTGTCGCGGAGACATATGAGGATTCAAAATGTGACGATCCGAAACTCGAACAGTCGTATCTCAGCCACGCCCTCTCCATCCACATGGACTACCCCGAAGAAGAAGACGGTGAAAACCTTTGGGATCCCACTCAGCCGCCGGTGAGTTTCGAGTTGGGGGTCGTCTACATAGAGGGCCGCTCCATGCGAGGCCCGGAATCTATTTCGATCAGCATCGAGTTGAATGAAACGGCTTTCGGCCAGGGAGACTACACGCCGGTCTACGAGCGGGACAACAGCTACTGGGGAAATGAGCACTGCGGATTTTGCGAGGAGTTGGTCGGCGAAGCCTTGGTCCTGAGTCCGAAGCAGCATGGCTGATACGCCGAGCAGCGGTTTCGCCGGGAATGGTTTTGTGATACGTCAGTGGCGCGAAGCGTCGGAGGTATCACGAAATGGAAATTCGCATCAGATC
>JANQET010000249.1 GCA_028278265.1 Myxococcota bacterium | reverse complement strand
CTGTTCCAGGGGACGGCTGCGGGCCGAACCGCGGATGGCGGGGATGGCACAAAAGGCACATTTGCGCGAGCAACCGTCGCCGATTTTGATAAAGGCCGTGATGCCCTCCGGCTCGACAAACCGCGGGGTTTCGGCGCTTTGCAGGAAATGGGCCGGGCTCCCCACATCGACCCGCTGCGCCTGGTTGGTCAACACCTGCTCCAGATGGGCGGGTTGTGCGGTTCCCAGCAGGTGGGTCAGCTCGGGAATATCGTCGGCCAGGGCCTCGCTGTACCGTTGGGCCAGGCATCCCGCGGCGACCAGTTGACGGCAGTTCCCATCGGTGCGAAAGCGGGCCATTTCGAGCAGCTTGTCGACCGACTCCTGCTTGGCGCTTTCGATGAAAGCACAGGTGTTGACCACGATCACTTCAGCATTCTCGGGCACCTCGGTGATCGCCAGTCCCTTCTCGACTGCGATGCCGGCCATCACCTCGGTGTCCACGCGGTTCTTGGGGCATCCCAGGGAAACAAAATGAATGGTTTTTTTCGCGTTTGTCATAGCCTCTTGTCTCAACTGGCCTACCATAAGCCTTTGCCGTGTTGTGACAAGCGACAATCCCCTGCCGATGTTCTTTTTTTCACTATGGACTTGTGGCCACACCCGGTTGTGCGTACCCTTGCCGCGACGCGACAAGGAGGATGCGATGAGCCGCGAAGTGTACAAGGATCCGTTGGTCAGCCGCTACACCAGTGATCACATGCAGCGTTTGTTTTCTGAGCGTACCAAGTTCGAAACCTGGCGTCGCTGTTGGATCGCCTTGGCCGAGGCCCAACGGGAGCTGGGGTTGACCGACCTGATCAGCCAAGAGGCGATTGATCAGATGATCGCCGGGGTCGCGGACATCGATTTCGAGCTGGCCGAGCGAAAAGAGCGGGAGTTGCGCCACGATGTGATGGCCCATGTGCACACCTTTGCTGCGAAATGTCCCAAGGCGGCAGGAATAATCCATCTCGGCGCCACCTCCCAGTTCGTCGGTTGTAACGCCGATCTGATGCTGCACCGACAGGCGCTCGAATTCGTGCGGACCGACCTGGTGCGCGCGATCGACACGCTGGCCGGGTTCGTCGAAGCGCACAAGGGGATCCCCCAGCTTGGTGCGACCCATTTTCAACCGGCCCAACCGACGACGGTGGGCAAACGGTTCAGTCTGGCGCTGCAGGATCTGTTGTGCGATCTGGATGCCCTCGAGTGGGTGCTGACCCAAGTTAAAGCGCGCGGGGCCAAGGGCACCACTGGGACCCAGGCCTCCTTTTTACAGTTGTTCGGTGGCGATCACGACAAGGTGATCCAGCTCGATCAACTGGTGGCGCAAAAGCTCGGCTTTGACGAGGCGTTCCCGGTCACCGGGCAGACCTATCCGCGCAAGTTGGATACCAAGATTCTCGAGGTGCTGGCCGGTATCGGCGCCACTGCCCATTGGGTCGGGGTCAACATCCGCCTGCTCAGCGGGGTGAAGGAGATCGATGAGCCGTTCGGCAAAAAACAGGTCGGCTCTTCAGCGATGCCCTACAAGCGGAATCCGATGCGCTGTGAGCGCATGTGCGCCTTGTCCCGCAAGCTCATCGCCCTGCCGCAAAACTGTCACGCCACCCACGCCAACCAGTGGCTCGAGCGCACCCTGGACGATTCCTCGATTCGCCGAGTGGATATTCCCCAGGCCTACCTGCTGACCGACGCTATCCTGGGGCTGTTGGTCAATGTCTCCGACGGGTTGATCGTCAATCGCGCTGCGGTGCGCAAGCGCCTCGACGAGGAGTTGCCGTTCATGGCCACCGAGGAGATCTTGATGGCCGCAGTGGAAAAGGGGGGCAATCGCCAGGAGATCCACGAGGTGATTCGGCAACACGCAATCAATGTGGGGCGCCGGATTAAGGATGAGGGCAAACCCAACGATCTGTTGGCCCGATTGGCTGCTGATGATCGACTGCCTCTGGAGGACGCGGATCTGCAGCGGATCGCCGGGGATCCGTCCCGCTTCATCGGTCGGGCCGAACAGCAGGTCGAGCAGTTCTTGGCGCGCGACGTCAAACCGATTTTGAAAACCCACGCGGTATGTCTGGAGGGTGAAGCAGCATCCCGCGTCAAGGTATAGCCGAGAAACAGGCGAAGGAGGAAAGAACAATGCCGAGTGTAAAAGGAACCGAGACCGAGAAGAACTTGCTCAAGGCGTTTGCCGGAGAATCCCAGGCGCGCAACCGCTATACCTACGCGTCCAGCGTGGCCCGTAAGGCGGGGTTCGTGCAGATCGCCAATCTCTTTCAGGAGACCGCGGACAACGAAAAAGAGCACGCCAAAGTGTTCTTCAGGTTTTTGGAGGGAGGCCCCACCGAGATCACAGCGACCTATCCGGCAGGGGTGATCGGCGATACGGCAGCCAATCTGATGGCCGCAGCCGAAGGGGAGCACGAAGAGTGGACCGAGCTCTATCCGGCGTTTGCCGAGAAGGCCAAAGAGGAGGGCTTCCCGGAGATCGCCACTGCCTTCACCATGATCGCCAAGGTGGAAAAAGAGCACGAAGCCCGCTACCGAACCCTGTATGAAAAAGTGGTGAACGAAAAAGTGTTCGAGCGGGAACAGCCCACCCGCTGGAAGTGCAACAACTGCGGCTATGTGCACGACGGCACCGGTGCTCCAGAGATGTGTCCTGCCTGCAAGCACCCCCAGGCCCACTTCGAGGAAAAGGCGAGCAACTACTAGTGCCTCGTCAAGCGAATAAGGTCAGGTGAGAAGCTCCCCCTTGAAAAGGGGGCCGGGGGGATTTCCTCCTCCCCAAGGTGCCGCTCCAGAGACGTAATCCCCCTAACCCCATTTTTCAAAGGGGGAATTGGGGATCCCGACCTAACAATGTTGCTTGGGACGCGGTTATTCGTCGGTTTTGGTCTTTTGGTCCGGTTTGACGGATGGGTCGCTTGGGTCGGCTTCGGCAGCGGTGGCTTTGTCTGAACCAACCGCGCCTTCGTCGGTTTCTCCGGTCGCCAAGATCGGCATCACCGAGGACTCTTCGCCGTCAAAGGAGAAGCTCAGCTCGTCCCCGTTGGCTGCCGGTTCGGCCGGATAGCTGGAGATGGGCTCTCGCTCGATCTCCAGCGGCATTCCCGCGTTCTCCGCTTCTTTGAGCGCTTTGAGTTGTTCGACCATTTTGAGGTACATATCGGCTGTCTTGTTGTTCGGGTCCAATTCCAGGACAGCGGTCCATTCGGTACACGCTGCATCGTGATCCCCTAGGGCCAGATAGGTCACTCCCAAGGAGACCCTGGCGGGCACGTACTTGGGACGCATGTTCTTGACCAGCTCGAGCTCGGCCCTCGCCTCTGCCAAGGCACCGGTATCTTTCAAAATCTGTCCCAAGCGCGTGCGGATATCCACGAAATCCGGGCAGAGCACCAGGGCCTCCCGGTATTGATCAATCGCTTTACTGGTTTTTTCCAGCTCGGCATAGGCGCGGCCCAGTTCGGCATGCATGTTGGCCAACTTGCCCCGCGCGAAGGGTTCGATATCGGTCTGGGGATCGGTCTGCTGCTCAGTGATATGGGTGTAGATCCGCTTGGCTTCGTCGTACAATCCCTGCTCGTTATAGGTCACCGCCAGGTTGAGGGCGGCCTCGGTGTAGCGGGGGTTGATGCGCATCGCCTTCTCGAAGTACTCCTGTGCGAGTGCCACCTGTCCCTTGTCGTGATAGATCACACCCAACATGTTGAGGACGTCGGCAAAGCGGTCTTCCACCTCGGCCACTTTGAGCAGATAGGGCTCCGCTTTGTCGTATTCCCTATTCTCGTAGTGTTCGCGGCCTTTTTCCAGTCTTCGCGATGTGTCCTTATCCATCTTGGCCTCGATTTTCACCCTTCCCGTGTTGCTCGAGATACTTCAAATAGTCCTTGGCCCGCGGACTCTGATAATGGTCGGGATACTGGGTAATTATTTCATTAAAAACCCTTCGAGCATCCTTAATTTCATTTATCTCTAAAAAAGTGATTGCCTGCAAGAATAATGCATCGGGAACCAGTTTGGATTTGGTGAAGTTGTTCTGAATCCCCTCGAGGCGGGCGGCAGCAGCCCGTCGATCGTCGTGACGCAAATAAAATTTGGCCACGTAGATTTCGTGCTGCACCAACGCGTCTTCGACCTCTTGATACAGTGCCATCGCCCTTTCGCGCCACGGACTCAGGGGATAGGACTCCAAAAAATGGGTCAACGCTGACCGGGCGTCCCGAGTGGCCGATTGATCCCGTTCGTGCGGGGGAGGGGTGATGATCCAGTCTCCGGGGATCATTTTGTAAAAGGAGAGTCCCCGTCGGTATGCCGCGTAGTGCGCCTCATCGTGGGTAGGATGGGCTTTGGTGAACTGTCGAAACAGCTCGGCGGCCTCGGCAAAATTGGCCTGGATGAACTTGCAGTCGGCAATGCGCAGCTCAGCCAACGAGGCGTAGCGGCTGTAAGGAAACTGCC
>JANQET010000242.1 GCA_028278265.1 Myxococcota bacterium | reverse complement strand
ATCGAATGAGCTTTTCAAACGAGCCCAACACTCAATTCCCGGTGGGGTCAACAGCCCGGTCAGGGCGTTTCGAGCCGTGGGCGGCGAGCCCATCTTCATCAAACAGGGGAAAAAATCCCGCGTGGTCGGAGCGGATGGGCAGATCTACATTGATTTCGTCTCCTCGTGGGGACCGCTGATCGCCGGACATGCCCCGGATCAAATTGTCAAGGCACTCAACCGAACACTGGCCTTTGGCACGAGCTTCGGCGCACCCACTGAAGCGGAGATTACCCTGGCCGAAAAAATCTGCGAGCACGTTCCTTCGGTGGAGATGGTCCGGCTGACCAATTCGGGCACCGAAGCGACGATGAGCGCCCTGCGCTTGGCTCGGGGCTTTACCAAGCGGGATGCAATCGTCAAGATGGAGGGGTGCTATCACGGCCACGCCGATCACCTCCTCGTCAAGGGCGGATCCGGACTGGCCACTTTTGGCGAGCCCGATTCCGCCGGTGTCCCGAAGGA
This sequence comes from Myxococcota bacterium, assembly GCA_028278265.1. Classification (GTDB taxonomy): domain Bacteria; phylum Myxococcota_A; class Polyangia; order JAAYKL01; family JAAYKL01; genus JANQET01. The sequence goes on along the minus strand of JANQET010000242.1, from coordinate 3,465 downwards.
TTTCGCGGCTCACACCCTGTGTGTCCCATTCAACGATCCGGAGGCCCTGGATCGGGTCTTCGCCGAACACGGTGACCGCATCGCCGCGGTGATCGCCGAGCCGGTAGCCGGAAACATGGGGGTGATTCCGCCTCAGCCCGGATATCTGCAGCACCTCCGGCAGTGCTGCGACACCCACGGTGCGGTGCTGATCTTCGATGAGGTGATCACCGGTTTCCGCCTCGGACTCGGTGGGGCGCAGGCCCACTACGATGTGCTTCCCGACCTCTCCTGTTTCGGCAAGATCATCGGCGGCGGCCTGCCGGTCGGTGCGTTTGGCGGCAAGAAGGAGATCATGGAGCACCTCGCCCCCTTGGGACCGGTGTACCAGGCCGGCACGCTGTCGGGAAATCCCCTCGCCGTGGCTGCAGGTCTGGCGATGTTGGAGATACTGGAAACGAGAGGCGTGTACGAGGAGCTCGATCGATTGGGCGAGCGATTGGCACAGGGGCTGCTCAGGGGAGCTCAGAAAGCGGGTATCCCGGTGGCGCTCAACCGGGTCGGCTCGATGATGACCCTGTTCTTTGGCTCAGGTCCGATTCGTAAATTCGAGGACGTGGCTGCCTGTGATACGGAGCGCTTTGCCCACTACCACCGGCAGATGCTCGAGCGGGGCATCTACCTCGCTCCCTCGGCGTTCGAGGCCACCTTTGTCAGTCTGGCCCACACCAACGCTGAAATCGATCAGTGCGTCGATGCAGCCGCTGAGGTGTTCTCGGGGCTGGCCTAGCCCATGGGGCTCCATCCCCAGCCGAATCCCCCCAATATCCCGACTCGCCTCGATGAGTTGCTCGGGTTCAGCGTGGTTTGTCCTTGTGGACAGACCCATTTGGTGGAGCTGCGCCGGGCGTCGATTGGCCACGGTGCCCTGGGGGATCTGGTCGAGATTGCCCGCGAGGTGGGCTCTGGCCAATCGATCGTGATCGTGGCAGATGAAAAGACCCGCCCCATTGCCGGCGACCGGGCGGTGCAGTTGCTCGAATCGGATAACCATCGGACGAGCTTGTGCCTTCTTCCAGACGGCGCCGGAGGACGCCCCCATGCGGACGAGCCCACATTGCAGTTGGTCGAGGACGCGTTGACCGGGGCTGATCTGGCGGTCGCGGTGGGATCGGGCACGATCAACGATTTGACCAAACTCGCCTCGTTCAATCGGCACATCCCCTATCTCGCAGTGGCTACCGCACCGTCGATGAATGGATACACCTCAGCGATTGCCGCGATCATGCTGAGAGGGGTCAAACGCACCCTTCCCTGTCATCAGCCGTTCGGCATCGTCGCCGATCTCGATGTGTTGGCACGCGCTCCTCATGAGCTGATTGCGGCGGGACTGGGGGATTTGGAATCCAAGCCCACGGCCACGGCTGATTTTCGGTTGGGGGGCATGCTGCGCAACACCTACTACTGCCCTGCCCCGGAGCAAGTGGTCTTTGCTGCGGAACAGCGGGCGGCCCAATCCGCCTCCGGACTCGCTCAGGGATCAACCGAGGCGATCGCCTCACTAACCGAAGCGCTGATTTTGTCGGGTATTTCGATGAAACTGGCCGGTACATCGGGTCCGGCATCCGGGGGGGAGCATCTGATCAGCCACTTTTGGGATATGACCGCAACGGCCCAGGGAAGGCTCGAGGGGTGGCACGGCGCCCAGGTGGGCGTGGCGACAATCGTGTGTGCAGCGCTCTACGAACATCTACGCGAGGTGGATCCGGCGTCCATTGACGTGGAGGCAATCGTAGCAAAGCGGCCCCCGGGGGATGCGCTGGAGAAGACCATCACCGCTCGACATGGGATTCATGGAACAGAAGTCTGGCAGGAGTTTTCCGCCAAGCGATTGTCTTCTGACGAGCTGACACAAAGCCTCGAGCAAATCCGCAACAATTGGGACGAACTGTGGCGCCGGCTGAGCAGCGCGCTGCGCCCGGCCGAACGGATCCGCGATATCCTCCATTCCGCAGGGGCACCGGTTACGATCAACGAGCTCGGTTTGACCCCCGCCCATTTGATCACGGCATTTCACACGGCGCGGGAGATCCGCAACCGCTACACCGTGCTCGATTTTGCCGCTGAGCTCGGATTGCTCGACGAGATAGCGGACAAAGTGCTCCAAACCAGTGGATGTTTGATTTAGCCGGTCAGGCCTGAAGCGAGCTGTCGGTTTCGTTCAGTTCTTGGGCCGGGACTGCGGTATTCAGTGGTAAGGTGATCACAATCGTCGCACCGTGGCCGGGACCTTCACTGAGGGCCTCGATCGTTCCCTCCATCACTTTGATCGTGTTTCCGCAATAGTGGAGATCAAAGCCCTGACTGTCCCCCTTGGTGCTGTACCCTTGGGTAAAGATTTCGGCCAGTTTGGATTCTTCAATCCCGATCCCATTATCCATCACTGATATGGTGAATTGCTGGTCGTCGACCTGCGCGGTGACAATCCTCACCTCAGCGTCCGTCTTCTCTGCACACGCTTCAATGGCGTTTTTGAGCACGCCGATCAGTATTTGAATCAGTTTGCGTTTGTCCAGCATCACCGGTGGGATGGTCGCCAGCTCAGTGGAGATTTTCACCGGGGTGTCGACAATATTGGTCAACATCTCCTGAGCGTCTTGAATGATATGGTCGAGCTCGACCTGTTGCTCGAAGCGCGTCGCCTTGGTGTACTGTTGTTGAGTTGCTACAATATGTTTAATATGGTCGATGTTGTGTGTAACCCGGTTGATGGCTGTTAATTTCGACTCTTGTTCTGATTTCAGTTTCTGTTTCAAAATCCAAAGATATTCCGGAAGCTGCTGACCTTTTCGGTCGCTGGTCATGAAGGTGCCGATGTCGTGGGAATGCTCGTGAATGATGTCGGCCACTCGGAAGAAGCTCTCGATTTTCGACTTCCGAATGGTCTCCCGCAACAGCTCGATCCCCACGTTGACACTGTTGAGGGCGTTCCCCACGTTGTGCAGCACATTGGTCGCCACTTCGGCCATCCCCGCCTGATGGGAGGCTTCCAACAGCTCGTCCTGTGCTTTTTTGAGTTTTTCCGTGCGCAGCTTGACCAACTCCTCCAAGTGGTCTTTGTAGTTGCTCAATTCCCGCTGCGCTTCGGTACGCTCTTCGATCTCTTTTTCGAGTCGCACGTTGATCTGCTGGAGGTCTTCGGCTTGTTTCTTCACGTTCTGCAGGAGGGTTGCGTTCTTGTATGACACCTTGATCTGGTTGGCCAGCAGGGTCGCCACGATGATCAAACCGATGAGCGCGGCCAGTCCGGCGAGCTGCAACATGCGGCTGCGCATCTCGATGTACTCGTTCATCGACTCGACGTAGATTACAGCGCCTACCGGTGGCTCCACGTTGGGCGAGAGCTTGGCCAGCAGGGGCAGATCCGTGGTTTTCCGGACCTCGCGGACGATGCTCTCGACCACGGCCGGATCCTTGGAATAGGGC
>JANQET010000239.1 GCA_028278265.1 Myxococcota bacterium | reverse complement strand
TGTGGCGCCATCTACGATATTCACGCCAATCACCACTACACGGATGCCGCCCCGCAGGCTGCCGCCTACGGGGTGTTGGCCGGAACGGATTTGAACTGCAGCGTGGGCAACAACCACTACCAGAACTATCTCGATGAGGCCTTGAGCCAGGGACTATTGACCGAAAAAAATATCGACCGAGCGCTTCACCGTGTGCTCAAAGCGCGTTTTGTCCTGGGTGAGTTCGATGATCCTGCCGACGTACCCTACAGCGCCATCCCGGACAGCGAGTTGGCCAGCGACGACCACGCGGCGCTGGCGCTGCGGATCGCCCGGGAATCGATGGTGCTGTTGAAAAACAAGGGGAAGCTGTTGCCCCTGTCCAATCCGGTGGCGGACCGGGACGGGGACGGCGTGGCAGAGATCGCGGTGATCGGACCGAATGCGGACGAAGTCGTGCTCGGCGGATACAGCGGCACGCCGCCGTTTCAAATTTCTCCTCTGAGCGGCATTTTTGCCAAGGCCGGTCGGGACACCTACTTCAAGATCGAGGCAGAGTCGTACTCAACGCAACAGGGAACCCAATCCGAGAGCTGTGACGAGGGGGGACTGAATGCGGCCTACATCGAAAACGGGGACTGGTTGGCGTTTGAAAAAGTGGCGTTCAGCACCGGGGCGGCCCAGCTGTCGGCCCGGGTCGCCTCGGCCACCGACGGGGGGGCGATTGAGGTACGCCTGGACCAGCCGGATGGACCGCTGGTGGGCACCTGTACCGTATCCGGCACCGGCGGGTGGCAGGAATGGGAAGAGACCAGTTGCGACATCGACGGCGCCTCGGCCGAAGGGATTCGCGATCTGTACCTGGTCTTCACCGGCCAAAGCGGCTACCTGTTCAATCTCAACTGGTTCCGATTCGTCCCGATCGATCCCGACTATCCGCCCCCTCCCGACGGGATGAAAATCACCTACGCCAAGGGATGTGAGATCAACAGCGATGATTCTTCGAATATCGCGGAGGCGGTCGGTGTAGCGCAGGCCGCCGACGTGGCGGTGGTGGTATTGGGGACGAATATCGCGACCGCCGACGAGGGAAGAGATCGCGAGGATCTGGCCTTGCCCGGGGTGCAGGAACAGCTCATCCGGGAGGTACACGGGGTCAACCCGAACACGGTTGTGGTACTGGTCACCGGCTTTCCCCTGGCCATCGGCTGGCTCGAGGAAAACGTGCCGGCCATCCTCTCGGCCTGGTACGGCGGTCAAGCCGGGGGCACGGCGATCGCCGATGTGCTGTTCGGTGACTACAATCCCGGCGGCAAGCTGACCATGACCTGGTACCAATCGACAGACGATCTACCGGACATCAAAGACTACGACATCCGCCCCCACGGTTCGCAGAAGGGACGCACCTACTTGTACTTCGACGGCGCCCCCCTCTACCCCTTTGGACACGGGTTGAGCTACACCACCTTTGAGTACCAATCGATGACAATCGATCCCCAAACGGTTTCTCCCGGTGGTGAAGTTTTGATCAGCGTCACCGTAAAGAACACCGGCTCGGTTCGCGGGGACGAGGTCGTGCAGATCTACACCGGCGACCAACAGTCCACCGCCGTCAATCCCATCAAGATCCTCAACGGCTTCAAGCGAATCTCCCTCGAAGGGGGACAGACGGCGAGGGTCATTTTCACGCTGCCGGTCGACAGGCTCACCCAGTGGGACCCAGCATCCGATCAATTCGCAGTGGAACCCGGTCTCTTCGACGTCGAGGCGGGCAGCTCATCTGCCGATATTCGTCTTTCCGACTGGTTACAAGTGACCGAAAAGTAGGTTACCGCCGCCGGCGACGCCTTCTGCGGGCACTTGACTTGGACCGGGAGGTGGTCGGTTTCTGACCCGGTGCTTCGGTCGGCTCTGCCGACGCGACGGTCATCGTCTCCGCCGGACCGGCTGGAGGTTCGACATCCATCGGCGGTGCTTTGGGGGAGATTGGCGCGGCCTTGGGGGGGCGCTGGTCTATCGCTTGGGACCGGCCTTCGGTCAGCTTCCGCAGGGCGATGTCCAACGGGCCGGTATGTTCGACCCCGGACCGGGCCGAGGCCTTGGTGCTCTTACGGCGCGGCGGGTAGTCGGCCATTGATGGCGGAACGGTGGGCCGCGATGCGCTGGGGGTACGGGATGCCGTCGGGCGGGGTGGCACCGGTGACGGTCGTCTCGGCGGCGGTGGGACGGTCGGAGTTGCAGATGCTCTCAGCGCAGCCGGTGGCCGGGGTGCCGGCATCGTCGACCGTCGGGACGCGGACAGCTGCCCTGCAGACGGTCGAGGCGGCGGTGGCGGCAGCGAGGGCTTGCGCGGTGGTTGTTGGACCGGCCGAGGTTGCTGGCTCTCCCGTGCGTGTTTTCGTTCGCTCTCCACCAGGGCGGAGTATTTAACATCATCCGCGTGACACTTGACCGTGACCTCTTCATTTTCTTGGGAGGGCTTTCCGTTCGGATACCGATGGTCCACCGGTGTTTCCTCACCGCTGAAAAAGTCGTCTGAAAAGGTGCTTTCCCAATCATCGAGACCGGCGATTTCAGGTGGGTCTGTGGGATCGAATTCGGGCGGGCGGATCTCTTTGACCTGGGTTATCTCTTGCTGCGTATCGTCTCTCGCACCCATTTTACTTCACTCATTTATACAACCGAACCCCGCGCACTCGCCAAAAGTTGTGTGTTTTATGGCGGTGGCCGTCCAAACCCAGCTAGTATAGATTATTTTTCGGCGTTTGTGTACGAAAACGGAACAGCTTCGCGGCTACGGTTTCTGTTTAGCGGCTGCGCGGAATTGGGAGGGCGTCAAGCCCACGGCTGAGCGGAATTGGCGCGTAAAGGCGCTGTGATCGGCGTATCCGCAGGCGTAGGCGATATCGGCGATTGAGTCATTCCCGTCGGCGAGCATCTGGGAAGCAGCGTCGATTCTCGATTTGATCAGCAACTGGTTGGGGTTGAGTCCGTATATTTTGCTGACCAGCCGTTCGAAGCGGGAAATCGACAGACCGACCTTTTCCGCGAGATCACCGATTCGCAGGGATTCGGAAAAATGGGTGCGCAGGTACTCCACAGCCTCGGCCACCTGTTTGAAGGCGGCGCTGCTCTCTCCGGGCCCGTGGAGATCCCGGGAGATGCCAGCCAATCCAATCACATTCTGCGCTCGATCATACAGGGGGATTTTATCGGTCAGGCACCACCCTCTCGCTCCCCCCAGGTAGAGGTGGAGCTCCAGGCGTCCCGCCACGTCCACGCCTTTGTCGAGCACCTGGCGATCCTGTTCGGTGAAGAATGAGGCCAACGGTTCGGGAAACAGCTCGAGACAAGTCTTGCCCAGCAAGTCCCCCTTGGACGACACGCGACATCGCGCGACCAGTGAATTGCTCACCGCCACATAGCGGGCTTGGCGATCCTTGATAAAAAAGACGATATCTTCGGTGCGATCAAACAGTTCTTCACAAAACCATGGATTGGCCAGGAGCTCACCGATCGACTCCCGCGTCACCTGCTCACCTGTTGTCACGTTTTGCTCTCCCATCGCAAGGATCCCCCATGTGGAACACCGTCGCCTGCTCGCCCGGATTCCGGGCCCGGAAAGTGGACCCACATCTCAAATTCTCGGGCGTGCCGAAAGATCATTTTCCCTGTCTCCGAAACCGATTGTATTTCATCCTAATTGAATTTAGTATCCTTACTTCTACAGCAAAAGTTGTCCAGCAGATTATCACCGGGGGAGGAGCAGGCATGGTAGCCGCAGCGAGAAAATCCACCAATTCAGTTGACCATTACAACCAGATACGGTAATCAGGTACTTAAATTACTTAACATAAAGACGGAACAGGATGAGCTCATAAGGTCAAACCAAGGGGTGATGAGGGATGGACAAGAAGTCGAAGTTCAACACGGAAACACCAACCGATCCGGCGTCTACCCGCCGCGAGTTCATGTCCAATGTATTCATGGGCTCCGGACTCGTCGTCAGCCACCTGTTCGCTGCCGGACTCGGGATACGCTATCTCTACCCCAGTGAAAAAGACGCCAAACAACGGCTCTTCGTCGGCCTCAAGTCCGAGATCGCCCCGGGCACCGCGTTCACCTACCAAGCGCCCGGGGGACAGTCGATCAACATCGTCCGCCAGACCACCGGGTTCATCGCCCTGTCCGATGTCTGTCCGCACCTGGGATGTCGCGTGCACTTCGAACCGAGCAACGGCACCTTCATCTGCCCCTGTCACGATGGTCACTTCGACGCAAACGGCTCGCCCATCTCCGGGCCGCCGGCTGAAATGGGCGCCGCACTGCCCAAGTACGACATCGTCACCGACGGCGACATCATCTATCTCGAAATGGTCGTTAAAAGCTAGGCGAGGGACGCAATGACAGCGATGGAATGGGTCAAATCCAGGTTCCCCGTAGATCAGCAAAGCATCATTCTCAGGCTCCAGGAGCCGGTGCCCAATCACCTCAAACGGTGGTGGTGGTGTCTCGGCGGGATGCCGGCGTACCTGTTCATCATCCAAGTGATCACCGGCGTGATCCTGGCCTTTTACTACGTACCCGAACCGTCGCGGGCCTACGAGAGCGTCGCCCGCATCAGCCACGAGATCCCCTTGGGGTGGTGGGTGCGCAGCCTGCACAAGTGGTCGGCCAATCTGATGATTGTGACGGTCATTCTGCACACCATGCGGGTCTTCTTTACCGGTGCCTTTCGCGCCCCGCGGGAGCTCAACTGGATCTTCGGCGCCCTGTTGCTGATCATCACTCTGGTCTTCGGCTTTACCGGCTATTCGCTGGTCTACGAACAGCTGGCGTACTGGGGGGCCACCGTGGCGACCAACCTGGCCGATACGGTTCCCCTGGTCGGCACCTATATCGCCCGCTTTATTCGCGGGGGCAGCGAAATCGGCCCGGATACCCTGACCCGATTCTTTGTCTTTCACATCGGCATCCTGCCCACCTTGGTGCTCGTTTTTCTCTCGTTGCACATCCTGATGGTCCGCACCCACGGGGTCACCGAACTGCATTTCGAGGACGAGGATCCCAAGGAAAAACAGACCTTCCGCTTTTATCCCGATCACATCCTGACCGAGCTGATGATCGGTGTCGGCCTGCTGATCGCGATCTCGGCAGTGGCCGTCATCTGGCCGCCGGAGCTCAGCGAAAAGGCCAACCCGTTGGTCACTCCGGCCCACATCAAGCCGGAGTGGTATTTCTACTTCACCTTCCGCTGGCTAAAAATTGCGGGGTTGAACGCGGCAGTGCTCACCCTCGGTCTGGCCTCGGCGATTTTCGTCTTCTGGCCCTTTGCCGACAAAGCACTGACCCGTGTGTTTAAACGCGATTTAACTGTTCCACTGGGCATCGTTGCCGTGCTCGGTATTTTCGCGCTCACCATTTGGGAGGCGATGGCCCATTGATGGCCGTCGCTACAAAGGAGTTTCTTCGATGAGCCTAAATGCAAAACGCATTATCGTCGGACTGTTGTCTTTCCTGTTTTTGGTCACCCTGATCATCGTCGCCTGGGTCGAGGGTCTCCAAGAACGGGTCGGGTTTGATCCCCTGCCGGTGCTGTCCGGTGACAACCGGCCCTGCTTCACCTGCCACCAGGAAAAAACCCCGGGCATCGCCGCCCAGTGGGCCGACGGCATGCACGCCAAGGTCGGGGTCGGCTGCTACGATTGCCACCTGGCGGAGAAGGGGGACCTCGACGCCTGGCACCACGAGGGCAAGTTGATCTCCACCCTGGTCACGCCCAAGGATTGCGGCCGTTGTCACAAGGACATCTCGGCCGAATTTCAAAAATCCCACCACGCCAAAGCGGGACAAATTCTCGGCTCCCTGGACAATGTACTGGGGGAAATCGTAGAAGGTCCGGCTGCGGCCCACGCGGGTTGTCAGCAATGCCACGGCTCGAAAATCGCCTTTCAAAAGGATGACCGCGGCGAAATCAAAAAGGACAAAAACGGCAAGCCGTTACTCGAGCCGACCACCTGGCCCAACACGGGCATCGGTCGACTCAATCACGATGGCAGCATCGGCACCTGCTCGGCCTGTCACTCCCGGCACCGGTTCTCGATTGAAATGGCCCGGCGACCGGACAACTGCGGCAAGTGCCACCTGGGGCCGGATCATCCGCAAAAGGAGATCTACGAGGAGAGCAAGCACGGCATCGCTTTTGTTACCGCGGATCAACAAGGGCTGATGAAGATGAGCGAGGCCGAGTGGGTGGTCGGCGAGACCTACAATTCAGCGCCGACCTGCGCCACCTGCCATGTGAGCGCGACCAAGAACCAACCCGCTTCCCACAATCCCGGTGCGCGAATCACCTGGACCCTGCGTCCCGTGGTTTCCAAGCGGCAGGAGAACTGGGAGGACAAAAAGCGGGCGATGGTCGATGTCTGCGGCAACTGCCACGCGCCGGATTGGATCGCCGGCCACTACACCCAGTACGACAACGCGGTGAACCTGTACAACGACAAGTTCGCCAAGCCGGCCAAACGAATCATGGACGCGCTGAAGAAGGCCAAGTTGGTGACGGCCACACCGTTTGACGACAAGATCGAGTGGACCTACTTCTACCTCTGGCACCACGAAGGCCGCCGCGCCCGCATGGGGGCTTCGATGATGGCCCCGGACTACACCCAGTGGCACGGCTTCTTTGAAGTCGCCGAGCGCTTCTACCAGGAGCTGATTCCCGAGGCCCGGGAGCTGGCCCACAACCATCCCCAGGTGGAGGCGGTCATCGCCCAAGTGCTCGAGATGGAGCCCCACCGCTGGAAGAAGGAGATGAGCCAGGCCGAGCTCGAGCGGGTACGCAGTTTCTACAAACAGCGCTATGGTCAGGGGGAAGGGGCACACCCTCCGGCAGGAACACCACCGGCTCAAACGCCACCACCGGCGGAGACACCGCCGGCGGCCGAGCCGGCGGAACCGACCCCACAGCCGACCGACCACCAACCCGCTCCCGCCAAACCGAGTGAGGTATAGGGCATGAAGACTTCGAGACGTTCATTTATCAGAGGAACCGCCGCTGCGGCAGCCGGCACGGCGCTCATCGGTTGTGACGCGAGTCGCGGGGCCAAAGACCCGTTGGATGCCTCGCTGAAATGGGAAAAAGCCCCCTGCCGATTCTGCGGTACCGGGTGTGGTACGCTGGTCGGGCTGCGCAAGGGCAAAGTGGAGGCGGTCACCGGTGATCCGGATTGCCCGGTCAACAAGGGACTCCTGTGTGCCAAGGGGTATTCCCTGCCCTCTATTTTGTACGGTGAAGACCGGTTGACCCATCCCCTATTGCGCAAGGGGGACAGCTACCAGAAGATCAGCTGGGACGAAGCGATTGGCATTACCGCCGAGAAGTTCCAATCCGCGATCGACCAGCACGGTCCCAAATCGGTGGGGATCTACGGTTCGGGACAGTGGACCGTGCAGGAGGGTTATGCCGCGCAAAAGTGGTTCAAAGGGGGGTTGCGCTCCAACAACATCGATCCCAACGCCCGGCTGTGCATGGCCTCGGCCGTGGTCGGATTCTTGACCACCTTTGGCAGCGACGAGCCGATGGGGGCCTACGACGATCTCGACTATGCCGATACGTTCGTCCTGTGGGGCAACAACATGGCCGAGATGCACCCGGTGCTGTTCAACCGCGTGCTGACCCGCAAAAAGCAGGGGCACCACGTCAAGCTGATCGACATCACCACCCGGCGCACCCAGACCTCGGCCTATGCCGACGAGGTGGTATTGATGAATCCCCAGGGGGATCTGGCGATTGCCAACGGTATTGCCCATTATTTGATCTCGCACGATAAACTCGATCACCAATTCATCGAAGACCTGTGCACCTTTCGCCAGGGCAAAACCGAGCCGGGTTACGGTACTGAGGATCACTTCAAGTTCAAACCAGAACCCAAACCGATCAGCTTCGAGCAGTACAAGGCATTAGTGGCCGAATACACGCCGAAGCGGGTCGAGGAGCTCGCCGGCATTCCCCAGGAACAGTTCTTGCGGTTGGCCAAGGAGTTCGCCAACCCGGCCGCCCGGGTGATGAGCCTGTGGTGCATGGGCGTGAACCAACACGTGCGGGGCACCTGGATGAACAACCTGATCTACGCGGTGCACCTGCTCTCGGGCAAAATAGGCAAACCCGGCTCCACGCCGTTCTCCCTGACCGGTCAGCCCAGCGCCTGCGGCACCTGTCGCGAAGTAGGCACGTTGGCCCACGCGCTGCCGGCCGATGGTCACGTGAAGAATCCCGAGCACCGAGCCAAGGCCGAGAAGATCTGGGGTGTCAAACCGGGGACCATCGATCCCAAGCCGGGGTACCACACGATGGCGATGTTCCGCGCCTTGGATCGGGGGGACCTCAAAGTGATGTGGGTCCAGGTGACCAATCCCTACGTCACCATCCCCAATCTCAATCGGTACCGGGACAGCAAACAGAAGAAGCGGGACGACAGTTTTCTCATCGTCTCGGATATCTACCCCACCCCGACCACCGCCCTGGCCGATCTCATCCTGCCGTCGGCCGGTTGGATCGAAAAAGAGGGGGTCTTCGGCAATTCAGAGCGGCGGCATCAGCAGTGGAACAAGCTGGTCGAGCCCCCCGGAGAAGCACGCCCCGACGTATGGCAAACCGCCGAGGTGGCGCGCAAGATGGGCTTCAAAGAGCTCTTTCCCGCGACCGAAACCCTCGAAAAAGATCTCTATATGGAGTTTCGCCAGTTCACCCTCAACACGGGAAAGGACGTGCCGGACTACGAGGTGCTGCGCCAAACCAACGGGGGCGTGCGCTGGCCCTACGTCAACGGCAAGGAGACGATCTACCGCTACGTGCCGGGCCACGATCCCTATGCCAAGGGCGAGCACCGGATGGATTTTTACAAGGCCAAGAAAACCGGCAACCGCGCGGTCGTTTGGTTCAGGCCTTATGAGCCGGCCGCCGAGATACCCGATGACAGCTACCCATATTGGCTCTGCACCGGACGGGTGCTGGAGCACTGGCACACGGGCAGCATGACCAGGCGGGTGCCCCATCTGCACCAGGCCGTGCCCTACGCCTACTGCGAGGTTCATCCCGACGACGCGGCCAAACTGGGCATCACCCCCGGGGCCAAGATTCGAATCACCTCCAGGCGCGGCAGTGTGGAGCTCCCTGCGTCGATCGACCGGCGCGCGGTCCCCAAGCCGGGCTCGGTGTTTGTCCCCTTCTTCGACGAGGCGCTGGCGATCAACGACGTCACCCTCGACGCCTTTTGCCACATGAGCAAAGAGCCGGATTACAAAAAATGCGCGGTCAAAGTGGAGAAGGTATAAAGACGTGTTTACCAAGACCTACCAACTGCGTCATAGGCTTCCCCCTTTGAAAAAGGGGGCCAGGGGGATTTCCAACCGACCGTTCATCCCGATCGGCATGGTCGTCGCGATCTTCCTCTGTACATCGTGCGGCAGCGACGTCGACCGCACCACCAAGGTGCTCCCCCTGACCGCCAACCGGGCCTTTTCCGGCGCACCGCCGACGATCACCCACGAGGTGGGGGCGCTGGGCCGCGCGTCGTGTCAATCCTGTCATTTCGACGGAAAGGCGATCGATGCCAAAGGGGTTCTCGCGCCGATCACCCCCCATCCCGAGTTGGCCCACTGCACCCAATGCCACGTGGAATCGACCACACGCGAGCTCTTCAAAAAGAACGGATTTGCCGGACGAACGTTTCTCATCGGTCAACGGGCCCAACCCAACGGCCCCTGGCTGATCCCCCACCCCATCACCCTGCGGGAAAACTGCGTGGGGTGTCACGACGCGGCCCACACGGTGGCACGGCTCAGAACCGACCATCCCGAACGGGAGCATTGCGTGCAGTGTCACCTGCCGGTCAACAGTTCGTTCCCCACTTCGCGACCCGGCTGGCAGCAACCGGACGCACTGACCTTCTTGGAGGAGAGATGAGCGGTTCACGTCAGGGAAAACCAATCGACGTACATGGGGTGACCGGCCACCTGTTGGGCAGCATCGATCTGACAGGCGCCCAAACCGGGGGCAACCCGCTGGCACTGGCCCAAGCGATAGACGCCGGTGTGCGCACCATTGGATTGCTGGCCTATGAAAAATTGGTCATCTTCAAAGAGGAATTTCCCGACAACATCCAAGTATTGATGGCCCTGCCCGATCGGGAGATCGAACTCGCGCGGGACGCTTTTATCAGTGCCGACGATTTTATCTCTTACATCGATCTGCTGGATCTGATCTCCGTAGAAGAGCTCCCCTGCATCGCCCCCCATCTGCACCGGGGGTGGCAGGACAAGACTCAGAGCTGTCGGGAAGTGCGTTGCATCGCCGTGCGCGCCATCGGTCACACCCTCGATCAATCCCGTCGGGATCGGTTGCTCAGGGCGGCGGCGATTCAACAGCGGGTCTTTGCCGTGCCCGCCCCGGTACTGCTCTCCACCACCGAAACCCAGCAGACATTGGCTGCCCTGTTCGATCTGCTGAAACGCTTGATTCCCCCGACCGATTCCGAACTCACCGACCTGCTCAACCGGGTCGTCGGTCAGCTCAAATCCACCTAGATTAAATCAGAGGGGATGCCACTCGCCGTTGACCGCATCACAGGTTTGTTCACCGAGCTCGGCGGTATAGGTCGGCGCATACAGATATTGATCGAGCTCCGTGATTTCTCCGGGGTAATACGTGCAGTAGCCCACGGCATCGGTGACCGGACACTCATCCGTCGAATACACACCCGTGCCGCAAGCCGTCTCCGGGTTTTGTGAATAGGCCGATCCGATCAACTCCTGACACATATCCAGATCTTCGTACAGGCAGCGACCGTGAAAATCCGCATCGCCGTCACTATCCGAGTCGGAGTCCGAGTCCGCATCACTATCGGAATCCGAGTCCGCATCACTATCGGAA
>JANQET010000184.1 GCA_028278265.1 Myxococcota bacterium | reverse complement strand
GAGTTGTGGCCAAGTATCGCGGAACTCATCGGACATCGGATCGGGGTGTTGTGCTTTTTGCGCGGCAACTGCGCCGGTGTCCCACTATGGCAGAACAATTGTTATGGGAGCGCTTGAGAAGACGGGCGTTGCTCGGTCTTCGGTTCCGACGCCAACATCCCATCGGATCCTATATCACCGATTTCTTCTGTGACGAAGCGGGACTGGTTATTGAAGTTGATGGTGAGATTCATCTCCAGCCGGAGCAGAAAAGCAAGGATCGGTTGAAAGACATCGCCCTAAAGGATTTTGGTCTCACCGTTCTCCGGTTTAGCAATGTAGAAATCGAGACCGACATAGATCAAGTCATCAACAAAATAGCCCAAACCGCAAAACGATCCCTCTGATTCCTTCCCCCACCGGGGGAGGGCCAGGGAGGGGGCTTCCCCCACCGGGGGAGGGCCAGGGAGGGGGCTTCCCCACCGGGTTTGCACACTGGCAGCCAAAGCGTTACACCACTGCTAATGCCTCCAATAGCCAAACCCCTAGCGATCCCTGTACTGGCGCTCATCCTTGCTCTTGCGCCGGGCTGTTACCACGTTGCGCCGCTAGCGGCCACCGAGGAGGATCCGGACAACAACATCGAGGTCGACACCGGAGGGGACGCCGATTCCGACTCGGACTCGGATTCAGACGCTGATGTGGACGCCGACGCTGATACGGATGCCGATACGGACTCGGACACGGATGCAGACGCGGACAGCGACTCAGACACCGACACAGCCGATTCACTCTGTTTACGGTACGTGGACAATCGCATGCCCATATCCGGCGACGGTTTGAGCTGGCAGACAGCATTCAAAACCATCCAAGAGGGGATCGACGATGTGGCGGGCAGCGAGGAATCCTGCCAAGTTTGGGTCGCCGAGGGGCGCTACCCCATTTACCGTTCAGGTCCCAGAGACACGGTTTGGTTAAAGCCCAACGTCAGTCTATTCGGTGGATTCGAAGGCTGGGAGACAACGCTCGAACAGCGCAATTGGCTGAGCCATCCGACCATTCTCGACGGGCGACAAGGGGCCGATGATCTGCTCAGCGTGTACCACGTGGTGACCCTCAGTGCCCCGGAGGCGACCGCCCAAGCGGTACCGGCTGTTCTGGACGGTTTTACCATCCGGGGCGGAAACGCCCAGGCAATCGGCGACAATGTGGGCGGCGGCCTGTTCGTGGCAGCCGGTACAGCAGAGGTTCGCCACTGTACGTTTGAGGAAAACCGAGCCGGTCAGGCCGGGGGCGGGATCTTCGTCACATCGGCCGGAATAATCAGAGTGGCCAGCAGTTTTTTCTTTGCCAATCACGCCCCAAAAGGGGGCGCCGTTTATTTCAGGGTACTCCTCAAAGACGGCGCCAGAGCAGTTGTGAACAGCCTGTTCAGTCGCAACAGTGCCGAACTGGGGGGTGCGATCACCTGCGAGTTGATTCGTCAATCGGATCACGCCGAAACCCAACAATCGACCGACGACTTACAAGTCACCGTCACCAACAGCACCTTTGCCCTCAACAGCGCGAGCGACGGGGGTGCCCTCTACACCCCCCTCACCTCGGAGTGCCAATTCAACGTCGTCAACTCCATCCTCTGGCACGACCAACCGAACGAGCTTCCGGCGGCCGATCAATCCATGTTCACCGTGACCTACAGCGCGGTGGAAGGCGGGTTTGACGGCGCGGGAAACGTCGATCGCCCCCCGTTGTTCAAAGACCTCGACAACGGGAATTTTCAACTGCAAGAAGCCTCCCCCTGCATCGATGCGGCCCACGGCCCCCTCTCCCCCCCACTGGACGCCCTCGATCGAGCCCGGGTCGACGAGCCCTCGGCCAACAACACGGGGTTCGGTCCCCCCTGGGCCGACATGGGGGCGCTCGAGCATCGTTACTATTGAGCTAGACAGGAGCCCCCGTCCGCATCGCTGGTGCAGTTCCACATGCTGCCTTCGCAATCGCAATAACTGGGATTAGCGCCGGTGTCGGTACAGGTTTGGCCGGCCGGGCACCCCCGATCCCAGCAACCGCTGGGGGGTGATCCAGAGCACCCGGCTTCGGTGCAGTTGTTTCCGTAGCAGCAGCTCGGATCTCCGGGGTCACAGTAATCCCAGCAAAACTCTCCGGCATAGCACTTGTCACCCGGTTCGCAGTCGGTGTCCGAAACACAGTCATTGGGCGGGGCGCACTCACAGGCCAAGCAGCCGTTGCGCAGGTAGAACTCCCAGTCTCTCGGGCAAGCCAGATCACACTCCCAACCACTGTTGTCGCAAGGGACGCAACGCCCCGCCACACACCACTGCTCCCCCTCGGCGCATTCAGCATCCGTGGCGCAGGGCTGTTCAGTATCAGTGTCCGTGTCAGTATCGGTATCAGTATCCGTGTCTGTATCGGTATCAGTGTCGGTGTCGGTGTCGGCGTCGGTGTCGGTATCAGTATCCGTGTCTGTATCGGTATCAGTGTCGGCGTCGGTATCAGTATCCGTGTCTGTATCGGTATCAGTATCCGTGTCTGTATCGGTATCAGTATCCGTGTCTGTATCGGTATCAGTATCCGTGTCTGTATCGGTATCAGTGTCAGTATCTGTATCCGTATCTGAGTCTGTATCAATGTCTGTATCAGTATCGGTGTCTGAATCAGCATCGGTATCGGTGTCCCCATCCGAATCCGAATCCGTGTCCATATCCCCATCCCCACCACTGTCCGGCTCTTCAATCTCCTCTGATTCGCTACCGCACCCGACCGACCCCAGGCAGGCCAGCCCAATGACCACCGATATGATGATTGGTTTCTTACCCATCTCTATGCCCCGTTTCTAAATAAGCAAATCTTTGCTGTCGCCGAGTTTGATCAGATCGATCTTATTGGGATCAGCAGTGCCCAATTTGTACTGGGTGTCGGCCACCACAATGTGTTTGGCCGGCGGACTGAGCGGACGATCTTCGCCAAAAAAGGCCCGGCGCTTGGCCTGGAGGATGCGAAGGCCGGTGGCATCCAGGGCGACCGGATCGAACCCCACCAACAGACCGTTGTACTGCCAGACGTACTTGGGGTTGAAGCTGTGGGGCCCCACCCCGTGAAATTGGGGGGTCAGCATGACCAGCACGTTGAGCCGGGTCTTTCCCTTGACCACCGGTTTGTGCCAAATCGCGCCCAAGCTGGCGCAGGAATCGTCGTGGTAGGCCCAGGGATCAGGGACGAACATGACGTAGTTCTTGATCAGCGAGCCCACCCCGGACCAGTGATGGGTGCGCATCGGCCGGGCATTGATCAGCGCGGTCGCCCGCTGGAACACATCGTGTTTCAACACGCCCCGATCGTCGATGCCGATGTTCGCCGGCTTGACCCCGGCGTCGATCACCCGTTTCTTCAACGCCTGCTCCACCGGGCCGGTGGTGGGAATGTACTTCCACACATTGGACTTGATCCCCACCACATCCCGCGGCTTGATCAGGGTTTTCCAGGCGACCACCGGGTCTTTTTTTCCGGTCAGAGCGGTCAGCGCCTGATCCAACATTTTCAGGACAACGGCCTCCTGGGGCTTGCCGTTCTTATCCAGCACCGCCGGGTTGCGCACCAGGATCACCTTGGATTTCTTGCCGGGCTTGGCCAACAGCTCTTCCGGCTTGCCGAGGATCAGACTGCTGCCCATCGCAGCGATACCGGTATCCCGGATAAAATCGCGGCGGGTGATCACTTTTTTTGGACTCATGCTGCCTCCCTTGGGCAAATCGATCCCGTCAGGGACCGGTCATCTGGGTCAATATCGCTTCGACCTGTTGAGCGCTCGCTCCATTGAACATCACTGTCAGCTGACGGCCCTTGCGCCGCACACCGGTAAACCGGCCGTCCTCGATCTGTTTTACCCCTTTGGCGCTGCCCGAAAGGTATTTTTTTTGAAAACTCGACTGAGCCGCTTTGGCCTTGGTCGCTGTGGGGTATTGGATCAACAGCAGGTAATACTTCTTTTTTTTATCGGCGTACTTGGCCAGCACGGCCGCACACTCCCGATCGATCAGCAGCAGGTTCTCGTGGGAGACAAAGTAGTGGGTGTTCAACCAGATATGGTGATTGAAGTAGCGCACGCTCTCGGGCACCAGGTTTTTTTGGGGCAATCGTCCCACAATCGGCGGCAGGGCACCTTCGCGGGGAATCAGGGCGGCGATCCGCCGGGCCAACTCGAAGATTTGCTTCTTTTTCTCCGGCGTCTCCGGGTACCCCAACAGGGAAACGTAGTAGCGGTGTTTGAAAAAGGTCAGCAGCCCGGCCGCGTACTCCGATCCCTGCCCCACCTCTCGACTCGAGCTCTCCCGACCGTGGGAATACACCCCAAAGGCGTCGTGGGGGTGTCCCATATCAAAGATATCGACTTTGATCTCAGCCCCGTCGGGTTGACCATACGTCATCGCGATGAGGGATTTGAAACCATAGGAGCGGTAGAGCTCGGCGCCCCCGTTGATGTACTTGAACAATGTTTTTGAGTCATATGACTCAACGGTGTCCGATCGTTTCCAACCGCCGAGCTCAGCGGGCAGCAGTTTTGCGAATTCGATGGTTGCCTGGGCCATCAGCGGGGCTCCTGACGTTAGAATACCCACAGCGGCGACCAATCCCCACAAGCCCTTGTTCGCCCGACGCCGGTATACGGTTGCCATGAATCGGATTCTAGCAGAATTTCATTCGGGGCTCGCGAGAAAATCACTGCCCGACGGCGCCCCGAGGAGCGTCGCCGGCACCAGCCGGTCCCGGTACCGGGCCAGCACCACCGCCAGCAACGGGACAAACCACAATAGGTGATTGGCGTGCATCTCCCGGTAGAGGGTTTCGATGCAGATCAAGAGGACGATGGTGCTCACCGCCTGTTGCATGAAGTGGGGGGGGCGAGCGAAATTGATCCGAACCACCGCGAGCATCGCGACGAGCTGCAGCAGGGGAAACAGAAAATGGAAGGCCTCGGGAACGACGGAATAGAGGCTGGTCGAATCGTGTTGCTTGGTCATGTGAAAGAGGAAGACATTGTTCCAAAAGGCATCGAAATCCCATCCGGCAAAGATCACCATCGGCACCAAGCCCAAGGCAATCCCCCAATAGAACCGCCGCGGGGTCTGTTTCCGGAAGCAGGCGACGATGAAGAACAGCGCCGGTGAAAACTTGGTCGAAAACGAGAGACCGGCGGCCATTCCGGCCAACAGGGGATGGGCCCGCTTCACAAACACCAGCGAGACGACGATGAGCATCGTCGGCAACACGTCGACCACCCCCTGGCGCGCCAGCTCGTGCCACACCCGCCGTGGCAGCACCACCAGGGTCACCGCGAATACCACCGCGCCGATGTTTTCGAGCCGCCGCTTTTGCTCATTCCACACCAGCAAGCCGATCATCACCAGGGTGATCAACAGAAAGACCGCGCTCGACAACTTGAGCCCGGATTGGGGAAAAACCGCGCTGAACCCGTAGCCCAGAAACATCAGCGGACCGTACTTGAACCCCCATTGCTCCGGATTGTCGTTCAGCCGGGCGATGGTGTTGTCCGCGTACGGGTTTTCGAGCTCCGAGAAAAACAGCTCAGCCGCTCTTTGAGTGGTGCGGCCGATATCGATCCGGGGAGGCTCGAGCAGTTGAGCGGCGTATTCGTCGAGACCGTTGACCACCACCAGTCCGAGCAGCGCCGAGACGAGCGCCACCTCCACCCCGAGGGACACCTTCTCTCTGTCGGGGCCGCCGTCTCTGTTGAGAAATACTCGTAACACCAGGGCGAAGAGACCGGCAAAGCACCCCACTTTGACCAGGGGGTGTTCCCAATCGTAGATCATGAACAGATGAAAAATAAACCCGTATAGTCCCAACAACAGCAGCGGTCCGAGAAGCTGGCGCCAGCTCATCACCACCTTCGGGGGAGCGGGTGTTGTCTTCCGCCGGGAACGCCGGTTTTTTTTTCGCTGGTTCATTCAGCAAAATTTCCTTTCGCGATCGCGGCCCCATCCTACCTGCGATGGTGCCGGTCATCAATCGTCCAACTGATTCGATTCCGCCTTGTAGTTTGCAACGAGTTCCCTCAAAATCGCGCCTGAGTCGCAGTGGGCTCATCTTCCGCTCGGTCGATTGACGGCCGCGCAAAGGAGCTGCCATGAAGAAGTTGGTGTTTCTCGTCTTCGCTCTGCAGATCGTTGCGGGCTCGTGGAGCTGTCGCCGCACAGCTCCCGAACCCTCCACCGACGGCCAGCCCCCGGATCGACCAGATGCCGACGGGAAGACCAACGATACCTCCTTGCAACCCACGGAAAAAGAGGTCGACTGGACCACCGACTACGAACGCTCCAAGGGCACCACCACGCCGCGTTACGCCGACACACTGGCCTATTGCCAACGGCTTGCCGAGCACTCCCCGATGGTGGAGTTCACCCACTTCGGCACCAGTCCCCAGGGGCGTCCCCTCCCCCTGGTGATCGTCGATCGCCGGGGCAATTTCGAACCCGCGGCGGTGCGCACGTCGGGAAACGCAGTGATCATGATCCAGGCGGCGATCCACGCCGGCGAAGTCTCGGGCAAGGACGCGGGGATGATGCTCATTCGGGACATGGCGGTGACCGGTGAGTTGGCCTTTCTCCTCGAACACGTCACCGTGTTGTTCATCCCCATCTTCAACACCGACGGTCACGAGCGGTTCGGGCCGCACGGCCGCATCAACCAGAACGGACCCAAGGAGATGGGCTGGCGCACCAATGCCCAGAATCTCAACTTGAACCGGGACTTTCTCAAGGCCGACACCATGGAGATGCAGGCGTGGCTCAAGCTGTTCACCGCCTGGCTACCCGACTTCTTTGTCGACACCCACGCCACCGACGGTGCGGATTACCAGTATCCGATCACCTACGGGCTCGAGCGCTATGACAACACGGATCAGGGACTGGCCGCCTGGAACACCACCTACCTGGAGACGATCGAAAAACTGATGACCGAATCGGGCTTTCCCCTCTCCCCCTATGTGGCGTTCAAGCGGTGGCACGATCCCCGCAGCGGCCTGGTCGCCTACGCCTCTAGCCCCCGGTATTCCCACGGCTACGCGGCGGTGCAAAATCGCCCGGGACTGCTGATCGAGACCCACATGCTCAAGGACTACGCCACCCGGGTCACCGCGACCTACGAGATGCTCAAGCACACCCTGCGCATCCTCAACGACGACCACGTGGCACTCACCCAGCTGGTGCGCCAGGCCGACCAGCGCACCGCAGCGCCGGAATTTCGCGAGCAATCCTTTCCGTTGAAATTCAAAACCACCGAGCACCACGAGCCCCTGGCCTTCAAAGGGGTCAAATACGAGGTGGTCAAGAGCGACCTCACCGGAGGACAGTGGTTCCAATACTCCGATCAGCCCGAGACGTTCACCATCCCGTACTACAACAAAATCGTGCCCACAGTAACGGTCAAGCTCCCCCTGGCCTACATCATCCCCCCCCAATGGCACGAGGTGATCGATCGCCTGGCCCTGCACGGAGTATCGATCCAGCGTCTCAAGAAAACCGGCGCGATCAAGGTGCGCTCCTACCGCTTCAGCAACATCAAATGGGAGGCCGAGGAATCGTGGCACACCCTGCCCTACGAAGGGCGCCATCTGTGCAGCTTCGACACCGAAACGGTCGAGCAGAAGCGAAGCTTTCCCAATGGGTCTGCCCTGATCCGACTCAACCAGCGAACCGCGCGAATCATCGCCCACGCCCTGGAACCGCAAGGCCCGGATTCGTTTGTGCACTGGGGGTATTTCAATCCCATGTTCCAGCGGACCGAGTACGTCGAATCCTATGTCATCGAGGCGCTGGCGCGAGAGATGCTCGACAAGGATCCCGAGTTGGCCAAGGCGTTCGCCGAAGCGAAGCAGCAGTCGCCCAAACTGGCCAAGAACCCGGCGGCGATTCGCCAGTGGTTCTACCAGCGCACCCCCTATTATGACCAGCAGCTCAATCTCTATCCGGTGGGCCTGATCGATGATGAAGGCACCCTGGTGAAGTTGATGGCCATGGGCAGCACGACCCGATCAACCGAGTAACAGACCGGTCAGCCAGGGCCAAACGGTTTGCCGGAGATAGGGCTCGACATCCTCGAGAAACCAGAGCAGCCCGGTCGTCGCGATCATCGCCGGGATGGCCACCCGCATCCACCAATAGAGCAGGCGGGGAAACGGCCGCTGCGCCCCCCGACTCAATTCGGCCAACATCGCCGAGCGGTTGACGCACCACACCGCGGTCACCACCGCGAGCAGGGCGCCGCAGACCTGCATCCCGCTGCCAAAGGTCAAATCCCAGGGGATGAAGATCGTCATGTTGATGCTCGGGGGAATCGAGATGAGCCACACCGAGCCGCAGGTCAGCGCCACCGCCCGTTTGCGGCTGAGCGAGGTGTTGTCCACCAGGCCGCCGACCAGTACCTCGAGGGCCGCGATGGCCGACAGAAACGCCGCCCCGAACAACCCGCCGAAAAAGAGCAGGCCAAAGGCACCACCACCGGGCATGTGGGCGAACACCGCCGGCAGGGTGGCAAAGAGCAACTTGGCCCCCTTGACCGCCTGGGCCCCGTCGCTGCCGACCTCGGGCAGAAGAGCCACGGCGGCCGGTATGATCGCCAGCGCAGCCAACACCCCGGCCAGGGCATCGCTCAATCCGGTGATAACCGCTTTCTTGCCAATCCCGGTCCGGGGAGCCATGTACGATCCGTAAATCAACATGAAGCTGCCCCCCAACGAGAGGGAAAAAATGGCCTGCCCCATCGCGGCGGCCAGACAGGAGGCGTCCAACCGGTCGCCGCCCCCGAGCCCCAGGCAAAAGGCCAAGCCGGTCCCGGCACCGTCGAGGGTCAGGGAGCGACCCACCAGCGCGATGAGAACGACGAACAGGGTCGGCATGATCAGCTTGCTCGCCCGTTCAATGCCCCGCTTGAGCCCCAGGGCGATGATCACCCCGCCGCCGCCGACCACCAGCGCGGTCATCAGCAATTGGAGCCCGAACGATCGGCCGTCGAATCCGGTGTCCGGCGGCAAGATCACCCCGGCGTCAAAGGGCAGGCCCACGATCCGACCGGCCGCACCGGCAGCGTAGAAACCGACCCAGCCGACGGCCACGGCGTAGTAGCCGACAGCGACCCACACCACGAAATAGATCAGCCGGCCCATCGCTCTGCCCGCGGGTAGGCCGCCCCGCTGAAACGCGCCCAGCGGACCCCGGCGGGTGTGACGCCCCAGGGCCCACTCCGCTGCGAGCGCGGGAATGCCGATGGTCAGCACACAGAGCAGGTAGCAGGCGACAAAGGTCGAGCCGCCGAACTCCCAGACCATGTAGGGGAAGCGCCAGACGTTGCCCAAACCGACGGCAACGCCGATCATCGTCATCAGCAAACCGAAATCCGAGGTGAACGTGGCCCGCCTGCTTCCCATTTTACTCCTGCTCAACGTCTCCCAATGCGTAAAGAGTTCTTTGCGATTTGAACCCAAATCGTGCATCCTCATCGCAGATGAATGCAACCCCCAAGCCCCCTTTAGAACCACCAAAACGGCCTCCCTCGGTTGCCCCTCCGTTGTGGAACGACTCTCACATCATGGCCAAATTACTGAGACGTTTCACCGACTTGCGCCGGTTCATCGCCACACTTCTCGAAGGACCCTTGGCCCGGGCGCGGCGCCGGGAGCACCTCTTTTTGTTGATCACCGCTATCCTGCTCGGTGTGATGGGGGGATACGGGGCGATTGGGTTTCGGTACCTCATCGGGGCCGCCCACCGCCTGTGGTTCGGTACCTCTGACTACGGCCTCTCCGTGTTGATGGATATTCCCTGGTGGTGGCGCCTGATCGCGCCGACCGCAGGGGGACTGTTGGTGGGGGTGATCGTCTATCGCTTCGCCCCGGAGGTCAGGGGATCGGGCATTCCCGAGGTGATGGAGTCGGTGGCCAAGAAAGGGGGCTCGATTCGCTTTCGCGTCGTTTTGACCAAGGCCGCTGCTGCTGCGATCACCATCGGCTCCGGGGGATCGGCCGGTCGGGAAGGGCCGATCGTGCATATCGGCTCGGCCATCGGCTCGGTGGTGGGCCAGGTGCTGCAAGTCTCGGCCAAGCGGTTGCGCACCTTTGTCGCCTGCGGGGCCGCGGCAGGTATCGCCGCGACATTCAACGCACCGATCGCCGGGGCACTCTTCGCGATTGAGGTGGTGTTGCAGGACATGCGCGTGGCCAGTATGTCCCCCATCGTGATCTCCTCGGTGGTGGCCACGGTGGTCTCCCGCCACCACTTGGGGGATTTCCCGGCCTTCAGCGTGCCCCGCTTCGAAATGCTCAGCCCCAAGGAGCTGATCCTCTACGGGGTGATGGGGTTGATCGCCGGGGTGATCGCGCTCTTGTTCATTAAGTCGCTCTACTTCTCCACCTCCCAGTTCGAGAAGTTGCGTCTCCGTCCCTGGTTGAAACCGGCGGTGGGTGGGCTCTGCGTGGGAGTGATCGCCCTGGCCCTGCCCAATGTGTTCGGCGTGGGCTATGAGACGATCAACGCGGCCCTGCGCGGGGAGCCGATTGAATTGCACCTAGGCCAAAGTTTCAGCGGGGCGCACATCCTGATCCTCGTCTTGGGGGCCAAACTGCTGGCCACCTCCCTGACCCTCGGCTCAGGGGGATCGGGAGGGGTGTTCGCGCCCTCCCTGTTTATCGGTGCGACAATGGGGGCCGCTTTCGGCGAGCTGGCGCAGAACTTTTTTCCCGACTGGGCCGCCAAGAGCAGCGCCTACGCCCTGGTCGGCATGGGGGCGCTGGTCTCCGCCTCGACCCACGCCCCGATCACCGCCATCCTGATCATCTTCGAGCTGACCAACGACTACCGCATCATCCCACCGTTGATGCTGGCCTGCGTGATCGCGGTGCTGTTCTCGAGCTATGTGCACAAGGAGTCGATCTACACCGAAAAGCTGACCCGTCGCGGGATCAACCTCTCCGCCGGACGGGACGTCAATCTGCTCCGCTCGATCAAGGTGGCCAATGTGATGGACGAACAGCTGCAGCAGGTGCTGGCCAGTCAACCGCTGGCCGATCTGGTGCCGATTCTGCTCAACGGGGACAAGCCCACCGCGGTGGTGGTCGACCCGGACAATCGCTACGTGGGCACCGTCGATTTGATCGACGTGCGCGAGGTGCTGCCGCAAACCGAAGAGCTCGGGTCGATTGTGGTCTCCGCCGATGTGGCCGATCCCACCACCCC
>JANQET010000109.1 GCA_028278265.1 Myxococcota bacterium | reverse complement strand
GAAGCGTACGAGATGACCCGGTTCGCCTTTGAGCTCTCCGAGCGGAGCCGACTGCCGGTGGTCCTGCGGTCGACCACCCGGGTGTGTCACTCCCGGGAGGTCATTCCCTACGGCGAGCTGATGAAACCGAAGGTGACCGGCTTTGTCCGGGATCCCGAGCGGTTCGTGCCGGTGCCGGTCCACGCCCGGAATCTTCGGCGGGATCTGACCCGACGGGTGGCCCAGGCCCAGCGCTTGATGGAGGAGTCCCGGTTTTTCACCAAGACCGCCCACCACAAGCTGGCCATTGTCGCTTCCGGAGCCCCGGCGGCCACTTGCGATGATATTTTGGCCGAGAGCGGGATCGACGATCAGGTGATGCTCGTCACCATCGGCTGCGTTTACCCCCTACCGGAAAACCGACTGGTCGAGGCGATGCAAGGGGTCGAGCGGGCGCTGGTCGTCGAAGAGCTGTCCCCCTATCTGGAGGACGCGCTGCGGTCGCTGTGCTCCAAACACGATCTGCACGTGGAGATCCTGGGCAAGCGGACCGATCACTTTCCGGTGGAGTTCGAGTACAGTCCGGAGTTGATCCATTCGGCGATATACGCCGCCCTGGGTATCGGCAGCGAACCAGCAGCACCGGCTGTCGACCCGGATGTGGTCGCCCGTCCCCCGACCCTCTGCCCGGGCTGTCCCCACCGTCCGGCCCAATTTGCCGCGCGCACCGTGTTCGGCGAGGAGGCGCTGTTCTTCAACGACATCGGTTGTTACACCTTGGGCTTCGGCCCGCCGTTGGAAGCCGCGGACAGCCTGCTCTGTATGGGGGCCGGGTTTTCTCTGGCCGCCGGGGTGAGCCGGGTGACCGGTCAACGCACGGTCGGGATCCTGGGGGACTCCACCTTCTTTCACTCCGGCATGCCCGCCCTGCTCAACGCGATCAAGGAGAATGTGAACATGGTCGCTATTATCCTGGACAACCACGTCACCGCGATGACCGGTTTCCAGGAGAGCCCGGGGGTCAGCTTCAACGAGCACGAGCCGGCGCGCACTGTCGACAT
Source organism: Myxococcota bacterium (assembly GCA_028278265.1). Lineage (GTDB taxonomy): Bacteria > Myxococcota_A > Polyangia > JAAYKL01 > JAAYKL01 > JANQET01. The sequence continues at coordinate 12,011 of JANQET010000109.1, read as the reverse complement.
CGAGGCCACCGTGCGGGCCCTGGGCGCCGGACACGTGGAGACCTTCGACCCGTACGACCTGCCCGCGGCGATATCCGCCTTCGAGCGGGCGCGAGATGCCAGCGGGGTGAGCGTGGTGATTGCCCGGCGCAGCTGTCCCGGCTACATCGCCCGTGAAACCCACAAGCCCTACAAGATTGGCACCTATGCCATCGATCATAACGCCTGTCGTACCTGCGGTAGGGAGTCGGACGGCCTGCGCTGCGAGACTTGCATCTCCCTGAGCTACGAGCGCCACCTGGCCCACAGCCGCGCCTTGGAAACCACGCAGGACGATCTGCCCCAACCCTCCCTGGCCCCCTGCAGCGTCCGCTGTCCGGTGGATCTCTGTGTTCAGGGGTATGTGGGGCATATCGCAGCCGGTCGATATCGAGAGGCGTTCGACCTGATCATGGAGCGCCTCCCCCTGCCCGACAGTGTGTGCCGTGTCTGTCATCAGCCCTGCGAGGGGGAATGTGTTCGGGTGACCATGGACGAGGCGGTGTCGATCAAGGAGCTCAAGCGCTTTGCCGTCGATTGGGCCGCTGCCGAACAGATTCCCTATTCACCCGAGCGGGACGAACCATCGGGAAAAAAGATGGCCGTCATCGGCGCCGGGCCGGCGGGCTTGGCCGCGGCGCACGATCTCTTCTTGCGGGGCCATGAGGTGACCCTGTTCGAGGCCGCTGAAAAACCGGGGGGGTTGCTGCGCAGCGGCATTCCGCGCTACCGGCTGCCCCTCGCGGCGTTGGAGCGGGATGTGGAGCGCATCACTTCGATGGGGGTGACCCTGGTCTGTCAACAGGCGTTGGGGCGGGATTTCACCTTGGGCTCCCTACTCGACGATGGGTTCGCCGCGGTGTTCATCGCCGTGGGTACCCCCAAGGGGGTCAAGCTCGAGTTGCCGGAGCAAGGGGAGACAGAGCTGCCGCCGGTGGAGGATGCCTTGGCCTATCTCTGGGCCGAGGAGCCCCCATCCGGTGCGGACGGGGAGGAGCTGGTGGTGATCGGCGGCGGAAACGCGGCGATCGATGCCGCACGGGTCGCCCTTCGTCGGGGTGTCCGGCAGGCCACCGTGGTCTATCGCCGGGCACGGGAAGAGATGCCCGCGATGGCCGAGGAGCTCGATGCCGCAGTGGCCGAAGGGGTGGCGCTGGTGATCCAGACACAACCCATCGAGTTGGTTTCGGGCGGGGTGAAAGTGATCACCACGCGCCCCGGAGAGCTGGACGATTCGGGTCGGCGTCGGCCGGTACCGGTGGCCGGGACCGAACGGGTGATTCGAGCGGATCGCCTGATCGCCGCCCTGGGGCAACGGCCGGATCAGGTGCTGATCGAGAACATGGGTGCAGAGTTGGAGTGGGCCAAGAACGGCTCCCTGGCGGTCGATCCCCAGACGCTCCGCACCTCCCACCCCAAGGTGTTCGCCGGCGGGGATATCATCGACGGCCCCAAGACGGTGATCGATGCAATCGCCACCGGACAGCGGGCCGCATGGGGTATGGACCTGTCGGTACGCGGTCCTGCGCTCGCCAATCGGCGACCGGCGCCGCGACCCACTCGAAAATCGACCATTCCCTATCCCAAAAAGGTGAAGCGGGCCGACGCGATTCCCCGGGCCCGGGCGCCACAACTGCCGACCGAAGAGCGCCGGCAGAATTTCGCCGAGGTGGTCCAGCCGCTGAACGAGGTGGACGCGCGTCGGGAGGGCTCCCGCTGCCTGGTTTGCGGACAGTGTGGCAATTGTCGGATCTGTCTGGATCTGTTCGGTTGCCCGGCCTTCTATGTCAAAGACGGGCGCATTCACATCGACGCGGTGTTGTGCATGGGGTGTGGCGTGTGCGCGGCGATCTGTCCCAACGGGGCGATCCGCCGGGTGGATGACACCAAGCCGTTGAGGCGGAGCCTGATGCCTTCGGCCGGCCCGGTCGAATCTTGGGATGAGGAGATCAAATGAGCTCGACATCCACAAAAGCGCGGTTCAAGTTGCTCATCGTCGGGGTCGGGGGGCAGGGGGTGCTCACTGCCTCGAAGTTCTTGGGGGAGGCGGCGTTCAGCGCCGGGTTGCCCGTCTCGGTCGGTCAACTGCACGGGATGGCCCAGCGGGGGGGCAGTGTGGAGTGTTCGGTGTTGATCGGCCCGGGCAAGAGCTCGTTCATCCGGGAGTCGGGCGCAGACGCGGTGATCGGATTGGAGCCCCTCGAAGTGGTCCGTTCCCTGAGCAAGCTCTCCAAACAGACCAAGGCGGTGATCAATCTGGGACAGGTGGTGCCGTTCAGCCTCGCCATCAAGGAGGAGGCCTACCCCCCTCTCGACGGGGTGCTGGAGCGGATCCGGGCGGTGGCGCCGGCGATGTACCAAGTGGATGGACCGCGAATCGTTAAAGAGGTGGGGGTTTCCCGGACGTTGAATGTGGTGATGTTGGGGGCGCTCTCGGCGCTGGAGATACTTCCCTTCGAGAGCACCCGGTTGTGGGCGGCAATTGAAAAAAAGAGCCCGGCGCATTTCATCGAGGTCAATCGCCAGGCCTACGATCTGGGGCGAAGGGCGGTCCTCGACGGGTGAGCTGCACCGCGGCGCGGTGATCGATAGTCATTGAAAAAATCCCCGGATTGTCTACCATTCGGTCCATGCGCCATTGGAATACAGAGTTCGACGTCAACAACCCACAATTGGTTTCGGTGATCGATGAGGCCCCCTGTTGGTCTGCCCCGTTCGGCGAGGTGTTGCTCAACACGGTGCGGTTGAAGCGGGATATCACCGTGCTCGACGTGGGCTCGGGGACGGGATATCCATTGGTTCAGCTCGCCGATCGGCTCGGCAGCAGCGCCCGGTTATACGGGCTCGATCCCTGGAGCGGGGGCAACGAACGGGTGCGATTGAAGATCCGCGAGCGACAGCTGTCCCATCTCGCTGTCTTGCGCGGATCTGCCGAGCGGCTGCCGTTGGTCAGTGATGCCGTCGACTTGCTGATCTCCAATAATGGCCTGAACAATGTGCAAGACCTCGATCGAAGTTTGGCCGAGTGTTACAGGGTCTGCCGCGCCGGCGCCCAGTTGGTGATCACCGTCAATCTGCCCCACACGATGCACGAGTTCTATCGGGTCTTTGTCCGGGTGCTCCAGCAGCACCGGGTGCCCGATGCGGCGTCCCTGGTCGATGCCCACATTCGCGCCAAACGGTTGCCCCTGACCGATTTCACCCGGGCGATCAAGCGGGTCGGGTTCGAGGTGATGCAAGTCCACGAGTCGGTATTTTATTGGCGGTATCTCGACGGCAGCGCCCTGCTCAGCGACTACGTGATTCGACTGGCCTTCTTGGGATCTTGGAAAGAGCTGGTGCCGGAGGCGCAGCGCCAGGCCGTTTTCACCGATCTCGAGCAGGCCTTGAACACTCAGGCTGCAGATGCGGGAGAGTTTCGCCTGACCATTCCGTTTGTCTGCATCGATGCTCAGAAATCCGTCTGACATCGTGTGGGATGGATCGAGCTCCAAAAAGAGAGGGAGAAAAATGAACTATTGGATAGATGTCGCCAGGCTCATGCTGGCAGCGCTGATGGTGTTCGGTACCGGCTGCGGTGGAAGCGACGACGACCCGGCCACAGATTCGGGCGCGGACAGTGACACGGATACGGACACCGACGCGGACACCGATACAGACTCAGACACGGACACTGATGCTGACGCAGATACTGACGCAGACACAGATACCGATACCGACACCGACACGGATGCGGACACAGATACTGATGCCGACACCGACGCGGATGCGGACACAGATACTGATACCGACACCGACGCGGATGCGGACACAGATACTGATACCGACACCGACACAGATGCCGATACCGACACCGATACGGATGCGGACACAGATACTGACACCGACACCGATACGGATGCAGACACAGATACCGACACCGACACTGATGCAGACACGGATACCGATACTGACACCGACACTGACACCGATACGGACGCAGATACGGATACAGAAACAGATACCGGTTCTGCGGATCCGCCGAATTACATGTTCGTCACCTCCCAACCGGTGGTCATCGGAGCGATCGGGAGCTTGGCCAATGCCGACACGGCGTGCAACGATGCGGCTCAATTGGCCGGATTGCCCGGTACATTCGTGGCGTGGCTCTCCACCCCGTCGGTAAATGCGAAGGACAGGCTCATCGATGCGGGGGCCCGGGGCTGGATCCGTCCCGATGGACGGCCCTTTGCCGATGAAGTGGCCCATTTCACCGGATCGAGCCAAATCTACTATCCGCCGGTGATCGATGAGAACGGCGATCACGTGGGCGATGATGCGGTCGTCGCCACGGCTACCTGGTCCACCGGGCAGTATCACAATGCGGGCAACTGCTCCGACTTCGCCTCGACCAGCGGTGAGCTGATGGCCGGACATGCCGACGGGGGCAGCGTGATCTGGTCGGTCAAGGAAGGGCATCTCTGTGCGGATCCGGCGAGACTCTATTGCTTCGGCATCGACTATGAAACCGAGGTCAATCCTGAACCGGTCACCGGACGTCGGGCCTTTGCGGTGTCCTCCACCTCTTTTGTTCCCGGACCGACACAGGGGTTGGGCGAGGCAGATGATCTCTGCCAAAAGGAGGCCGACGACAACGGATTGGACGGGACCTACCTGGCGCTTCTCGCGGTCGACGGGGCCAGCGCTGCTTCCCGGTTTTCAGCCACCGGGGGACCCTGGAAGCGGCTCGACGGGGTGAAACTGACCGATACCGCCGCTCAATTTCTGGCCGGGGAACCGTGGCTCGCCCCGTTGAATTTGGGTGTCAACGAGAACAACTACCTGGGCAACACCTTTGTCTGGACCGGATACGACGACATCACCGCGTTGGGGGATACCACCTGCTCGAGTTGGCTCAGCACCACAGGCACCGGCTATTTCGGCATTCTGGCCCACGGGGGAACCAAGTCACAAAACGCCGGTGAGCTGGCGTGCAGTGCCACGACGCTCAAGATTTACTGTCTGGAGCCGTAGGGGTCGTTCGATAGTCTTGTCGATTTCGTCGGATCTGTCATATCGCATTTTTCTGTATTGGCTCAAGACTCAGTATCGTCTGATGCACGGAAGTCAGTTTAGCGCACGGGGATACTGTGTGAGCACATTGCTGCCCAAAACAGATTGACCCCAAGAGCGGGAAGTTGCGTCATTCCCGTGCAGGAGGGTGCCGCAAAAGGGATTGTGAGCGAATAAATCGCACCCGAATAGGCGCATAATAGGCACGCTCGTCATTCCCGCGCAGGCGGGAATCTATCTGTAAATATGGGTTTGCTGAGTATTCCTATGGATCCCCACCTTAGTGGGAATGACCATCGATTTATCCTTGACGACAATTTCGCGACAACCTCCTTCGCGGAGATGACCGTTTTTGAATTGCCGATTTTCTGACAATTTACCCAAATAACGCGAAAGCCGGTCCTGATCACGAGTTAGATATTGGTACCTGAAACAATAATCGAGGTAAAAGCGAAGCCCTTTCAAGTCTTCCTGTCGCTCAGGCAGAGAGACAAATAGTTCCCGTATGCTGCGAGAAATGGCTTTGTGTAAAACTTTCGCGATCCGTTTCATCGCAAGAACGAGAAACCCAATATCGCACGAGAAGTGAGAAACTCAAGAAAGAAAAAGGAGTGTTCCTTCCTCAGAGCCTTGACACTGTGATCTCAAATTGGGATTTTAATGAAAACTATATGATAACTTGTTAGCCGGACAACAAAACAGCAGGATATAAAATGAGAAAACTGAATCCACCATTCAAATTTAAAATGTCGCCATTACTCGAAAAAGTACGACAGATACCGATATCCGTTGATGGCGTTTCTCTTAGCCTCCCCTTTCTCAGTTTCACCATAAAACCGAATGATATAGAACCTCGTATCGCGAGGGAAGTTGTTATTCGCTTAGCTGATCGTCGTGTATTGAACGCCTTCGAGTGTTGCGACGATTGTATCGATAGAGCTCTTGCATCTCTACATGAGATCAGAAGATTTCTTGTAGATAAGCAAGTAGAACTTTCTAATCGCAATGATACTTCCCTCTACCTATTGCTTGAATTAATCACGGAGGCAATTCGTCAATTTTTTACCTTTGAACAACGTTTAAAACAGCATAATAGAAGCCGGGAACAATATTTTGCTGCGTTGGAAATGTTGAGAGCCCATATTCATCGCGTTCTCATTCAAATTTCCAGAATAGCGGATATTGAAGTTCCGAAAATAGCAGAAAATATGCGGTATGATGAAGCATGGCAGCTTGAGGCTTACGAGCGGCCATTAAGTACGGACAATGAAGTAGGAAACGGCTAACAAAAAATGCAACGGACGCCCGTTGGGCGCCGCTGATTTTGGACGTTTGCCTGGAGGAAAAATGAAGTTTCCGATAGTCGCGTTTGTATTGCTTGTCATATTCTGGCTTTTAACACCTGTAGTAACCAGCATAATCACTGACAATCCTGAAGGTATGGGGCAACTTGGAGATACTTTTGGCTCGATAAATGCGCTTTTTAGCGGATTGGCACTCGGCGCTCTCGTATATACGATTTACCTTCAACGAAAAGATCTTCGTAATCAACAAGAACAGCTTGAGATGCAACGCGAAGACCTAAGACTCCAGCGTGAAGAAATGGAAAAATCTAGGGGTGAATTAGAAAAGCAGTCAAAAATTCAAGAAGCACGATTTAATGCATCTATTTCTCAACTTCATGCCTTTGCATCACAAGCAAAAATCGAAGGCTATAAGGTAGAATCGCAAGATTCAAACTTTGGAAGACATCCGGATGACTGTATTAAAGGTATTCAAGAGGAAGCACAGAAGATTAAGAGACTAGCGAAGAAATTAGAGGAATACAAAAATAGAGGCTAACAAAAAAATGCAGCGGACGGGAAGACCCACCACTGATTAGGGCGTTCCCGCCGCTGAGCGACGGGAATGGCCCCGGGTCAGCTGCAGTACAAAATGACACGTGCCGCTTGGGCGGGAACAAACCGTTTGCAGCCAGCCGCCCAAACGGCGGCGGCTTACCAGGGCCGTTATGCGGAAAAAAGAATGACTTGGGAATTATCTAGAAACGAGTTGGTTAGAGCGTTGTCACTCGATAGTGACGAAAGATACGCCTACGCTGTAGACAAAATCCGAGAGTTCGGTGAAATCTGGTCTCTTCTTACAGACGACGATTGGGTCCTCGGCGAAAACCCGGATGGCCGATCAGTGTTTCCGATATGGCCGCACAAGAAATATGCAATTGAAGTTGCAGAAGGCAAATGGGGAGATTCATACCCGGAAAGAATAACAATCGAGGATTGGCTTGAGAGATTAGTCGGCCTACTTGAAGAATACAATGCAATATTGGGGGTAATGACAACTCCAGAACCAGGAGGTAGGTGGGTGTCAGTACCAGTATCTGATTTTACAACCCATATACTTGGTCCACGTATGAAAAGGTATCGGCCAGTTGCTACAGAATCCGCGAAGTCACGAAATGAGGATAGAAACGCATAACAAAAAAATGCTACGGATGTGCTGACGCGCACCGCAGATTTTAGAGGTTCCCGCCGGAGCAGTAGCTAATTGCAGTCCACATCATTCTTACAGGGCTTACCCTTCCAATTGGTCCCGCAGATTCCATTCGTGGTTCCGTCATTGCAGCAGTACCAACAATTGTCGTCACCGCAACCTTGGTATCTGGGTACGCACTGGTCGCCTGGGCACACTGGTTCTCCATGGTTGCCGCAGGCTGGACAATCCGCGTCGTAGGTGGTCATTGCAGCATTTCCCGCGCACGGTAACCCCAGCCAATCTGTGCCGCAGATCCCGTTGTTGCCCGTATCGCCGCAGCAATACCAGCACTTTTCATTTTCACAACTTTGCAGTCCGTCCTCACACCAGTAGCCATAACAGGGGGGATCTCCATGCCCGCCGCAGGCCTCACAGTCCTCATCGTATGTCGAGGTCGAGCTGAAATATGGATTTCCGACGCAGGACCTGTCATACCAATCGGTGCCACAGATCCAATTCTTATTCCCGTCGCTACAACAGTACCAGCACCTTTGATCTGCGCAATGCTGGAGGCCGTGTTCGCACCAGTACCCATAGCACGACGGCTCGCCATGTCCCCCACAATGGGGATCTCTGGGCGGAGGATACCCACATCTCCCGTCGTATGATCCATTAAAATCGGCAAGCTCGCCTGCCTTTTCCTGAATCAGCCGAAAAACATCGTTGCAATGCTCATCTCCGAAGTCAACATCGATGCATTGATCAGTATCCCATGGAAGATTCTCGTCTGATCCGGATTGCTCCGGATACTTCTTCTTTGCATCAGAGAAATAGGGTGATCGAAAAAAAGTAGAATTCGTTCCCTCGATATGAGTGACGGTCCCCCACTTATTGTGGCCAATATCAGGGCAATCCGGTGAGGCGAAACCGTGCCCATACTCGGCAACTCTTTTAGCATCGCTGCTCGGGCTAGATTCGTTTTCCAGAGTACATCTAAACCAATTGCCGTTCTGAGCTGATGTTCTGCACATGCAGTAGGGTTCACCATCACTAGAGAATTCCTTTTTGACGAGATTGCTGTGCTGTGCACCAAAAAAATGAGCAAACTCGTGCATTAGAGTAAAATAATGGGGTTTCATACTGTCCCAGGCCACCAAAACAAGGTGATTGCAGGTCGTGGCGTAGTAGGGTTCCTTGGCGATCACATCGACCGAAGTCCCCGATTTGTCCCAGTGGCTCTCGCTACCGACAACGAGAATAGCCAAATCCTTTGCCTGGTTGAAACGATTCCAAGTGAGAAGCGTGGCTATCTTGTTGTGTTGAACGTCTCTCCATAGATCATCCATATGGGTGTAAAGGCTTTCGTTGATATCAGGTTCTGCTTCAGCCGTGAGCTCGAATTCAACGAGAACATCGTTGGAATCATCGGTATCTTGGTTGTGAAAATTGAACGCGTTGTTAATCCTCTCCACGGCTGTCTCGATCTCGGTTTTGATGTCGCCAGCCTCGCTTTGGGCTCGCTTTGTATAGCCGACCACAACCTCAATGGTCTCGTTTCCCAACGCCGTAATTGGATAAAGCAGCCAAGGGACGAACATCCATACGAAAACCGTCTGCTTTTTTTTCATAGGGCTCTCCTTTTTGCTCTTCAATTCGTGATTGGAGTTTCCCTGACCATCGCAGACCTTCATATGGCTGTACAGCGATAACGTTTTTTGGGACAGTCTATTGTTCGAATAACTTGCCGAACCTGATCAGCACCGTGTCGGCGCGGCCGGTTTCATCCACCGTGACAATGTAGAGGCGATCGTATTCGTTCGTTTCGATTTTGGCCCCTGGCTTCCCGCCGAGCAGTCGAACCAACTCGGGGGTGGTGTTGCTGTGCCCCACCACGAGGTGCCTCCCGCCGGTCTTCTTCAGTCGGGCGACAAAGGTCGGCGCCTCTTCGTGGTTGTAGATGCCCACGGTTAATCCCAGCCGGGCTGCAAGTGGTGCGGCGGTTTGCTTGGTTCGCACAAAATCGGTGCTGTGAATGTGCTCGATCCGGGCATCGGCCAACACTCCGGAGAGCTTCTGTGCGCGGTCCTTGCCCGCTGCAGACAGCTCCGAGGCATCGCTCGAATCGACCTTTTCCGCGTGTCGGACCAGAAAGACGACCAGCGGAATCGATTCGGTCTGGAGGGCGACTGGTGCGGGTTGTCGGTGATCAGTACTTTGGGGCGAAGCGGTGCATCCCGCGATCAGCGCGAATGCCAGTGCAATTGTTGGGACATTCAACCTGTTCATTCCGTCCTCCTGCTGAACCATTGGCTTATCCGTCGGTTTCACGCCTCGAGTAGATCACCTCGATGTCGGGTTTTTCCGTGGTAAACCAGTGCACCCAGATGTAGGCGTGTTGAAACGCTGCAGCGAGTACCGCCCCTCTGGCGCCAAAGGCCAAGGCGATGGACCAGAAGGCGAGGAACCCGCAACTGTACATCGCGTTGTCGACGTACTTGAAAATGCCCTTTTTGACGAAGGGGCGGTCTTTGGCGCGGGGATCAAAGTGATCGATTCCGGCCGCGCGGGTGGTACCGAAGTAGCGCTTGACCGAAACGCCGGTCCAGATCGCCGGGATGGCCAGCAAAGCGGCTGTCGGCCCGGTGATCCACAGGGGGAGCGAGCCCCGATCGAGCCAGGCTACGGCGGCCACGGTGATTGGTCGAGCCATGAGTAGGGGAAAGAATCCGGCGCACCACAGCGCAAATGCGCGCTTGCCGAACCAGCGGACGAGGTGATTTCCCGTCAACTGCAGTCGCCAGCCCAGCCAGACGTACACTTGGTGCACCACCGCCAGAGTGACCGAGATCCACAACCAAGTTCGGACCTGGGGGCCGAGCTCAAGCCCCTCGGCGCCGAATGAGACGGCCCAAATCAGGGCGAAGAGCACAACGACGTGGAGCAAAACACCGCGCCAGAAAAAATGGGCCGGTGGAGTCCAGGGAGACCCCGGATCGCTGGGATGGATGTGGGTCATGTTGTCTCCTGTCGATGGTGCCACGTTTGCTCCGATATGGGTAGGTATAGCGCTTGGAGAAAATGTCGGCCAATTTGACGGCGGCGACGGCGACGACTCCGGTTGCGGCTGCCTGGTTCTGGGGAACCAGGGGTCATCCGTCGGCGCGACGATTCTGTCCATCTTTCGCTCGCTTCTTTAATCTACACCATATAGTCTCTCGTACATGATTGGTTCCAAAACGAGCCGGAGGGCGTTGGCGGTGCTATTGTTCGCCTCCGGCGCCTGCGAGAAACGAGAGAGGAGACCGATGAACAAAGTTATTTGCAGTTTGCTTGTCCTCTGCTGTGCCGTCGGTTGCGGCGGAGCCAGCCAGCCACCGGTGCACGCTCCGGCAGAACTTCCCAAAATAGCCATCGCCGGAATCGCGATCGAATCGAGCACCTTTTCTCCGGCCCAGTCCCACGAAGCGGATTTTCATGCGCGGACCGGCGAAGCGGTTTTTTCCCTGTATCCGTTCTTCGCGGCGGGCTCAGCGCAGCGGGATAGGGCGCGCTGGGTGCCGACCCTGAAGGGGCACGCCCTGCCCGGGGGGATTGTCACCCGGGAGGCCTATGAGTCATTGGTCGGTAAGACGCTCGAGATGTTGCGGCAGGATCTGCCGTTCGATGGACTGTTTCTCGATATTCACGGCGCGATGAGTGTGGTGGGCCTGGACGATCCCGAAGGGGATTTCATCGCCCGCATTCGCCAAGTCGTGGGCACCCAAACCCTAATCTCCACCTCGATGGATCTGCACGGCAATGTCTCGTGGCGCTTGGCCGAGCACTCGGACTTGATCACCTGCTATCGCATGGCGCCCCACGAAGATGCGATGGAATCCAAGCAGCGGGCGGTCGATAATTTGTTGGAGCGACTGGAGAGCGGCAAAGGGAAGCCGGCGTTCAAGGCGTGGATTCCGGTTCCCATCCTGTTGCCGGGAGAGAAGACCAGCACCCGAATCGAGCCGGGCAAGAGCCTCTACGCCCGCGTCGCGCCGGCGACCGAACAGGAGGGGGTGTTGGACGCGGCGATTTGGGTCGGCTATGCCTGGGCCGACGAGCCCCGCAATCACGCGGTGGTGATGGTGACCGGGGACGACAAGGGGACGGTCGGTCGCACGGCCGAAGCACTGGCCCGGCGCTTTTGGGAGGTGCGGAACGAGTTCGTCTTTGTCGCCCCGACCGCCTCGCTCGAGCAGAGCCTCGACATGGCCCTGGCCAGTGAAAAGCGGCCCTTTATCATCAGCGACATGGGGGACAATCCCACGGCCGGCGGTGCCGGGGATGTGACCTGGACCCTCGCCGAGATTCTCAAACGCCCGGAGCTCAAAGCGGCCGATGGGCCGTCCCTGATCTACGCCTCCATTCCCGGACCGACGTTTGTCGAAAAAGCGGTTGCCGCCGGAGTCGGAGGGACGGTAGACGCCACG
>JANQET010000108.1 GCA_028278265.1 Myxococcota bacterium | reverse complement strand
ACTTCGACATGCCCACCGGTGCGATTGGGGAGGCATCCCAGCCGGGGGGCAGTCTCTACAATATCGAACACTCCAACTCGGGACTGATCACCTTCCCCGGCGGACTGCCGATTCGCAACAAATCAGGAGAGATCATCGGCGCGATCGGCGTGTCCGGGTCGAGCGTGGAGAACGATCACGCGGTCGCCGAAACGGCGGTCTCCGCCATCCTCTAAGTCTAAGGACTCGCACAATAATAACTACCGTTCTGCCTGCATCGCTCGGCGCCCAAATACCCCAAGTATTCAGGCTTCTCGCTCTTTGTCATAATTGCGCCTCTACTCTCAAAACTCGGCATTTATTCTTGTGCGAGCCCTAAGGGGCCGCGCCAGTCGACGCTTCCACTGGTTTCATCATCAAGTACAGGTCGAACAGCAGCGTATGGCGCGCCGGCGCCGGGCCATCCGCTCCCTCGATGTCAAACGCGGTCAAATCGATTTCGAACGCGCCCCGCAAGATCAATCGCGGCGCCCCCTGATTGTCGATAACCGGCTCCACGTCCATCAACAAACGGAGTGGCCGCTTTTTTCCCTTCAGCGACAACACCCCCTCCAGACGTCCGGTAGCCTGCCTGCCGAACGCGATGGGCTCGGGTGATCCGTGAACCTTGGTTACCGTGAATGTTGCCCGGGGAAATTGTTTACCGAACAAGAATCCACGACCCGAGATGGCCTGATCCAAGTCCTCGTTGCCCATGGTGACATCAGCAGTATCGATTTCGATGAATCCGGTGGCGCCTGCGGGCCGACGGTCAGCGGGCAAGCGCACCTCCCCTCGTGCCCGACCGATCGTGCCCGAGTAGCGATCCAACGGAGCGGGAAAACGGAAGTGAACCATCGGCGGGTCATCGGCACCGTTCTGCACAATCGTCCAGTGGCGCGGTACGGTTCGCCGCCCCACAGAAACCGATGAAGCGGTTTTGGGCGCCGGGGGCAGGGGTAACCCCAACGCGTCGAAATCGACGACGGGAATCCCCTCCTCGACCGGATCGAATCCGTCCCCCGGAATCGGATCGCCAATCGCTTGCTCGACCGCTCGTTCCATCAGCGCCGCGGCGCGGGCAAAGAGCTTTTGTCGTTGGGACCAGGGACCGACAATCGCGCTGTGTTCCGAAGTGAACACCGGTGCCTTGCAGTGAAATTGGGAGAACACCACCACGGTCAGCGCCAGCATCCCATCCGCTCCGAACCAGGGATGCAGATCAAAGTAGAACCCCCGATCCGATCGCCGCAGGGCAATCCGAGACCCCAGTTTAAACCGGGTCAATCCCCGGTCGATGGCCTCCCTGGCCAAGGTGATGAACGACTGCTGATCCAATCCAGCCGGCAGTTTCCCTTTCGGCCGGGTGATCTTCAGCGGGGCCCAAATCCGGGTGCGCCCGAGGGACCAAATGTGAATTTGCTCCCGAAAATGCGGGGTTTCTCCCTGAGGGATGTGGCGCGAGGTGCGGATGAAATGGCCCAGCCGACCCAAGTCGTTCGAACGTCCCTGGTAGATGGAGCGGCCCCGATGGTTTTGATACACCAGCAGTGGGGTAATGGTGACGGATTCAGGGGCCCCCTCCTGCAGACTATCGACCACCCGCAGGCGCACCTGCTGCTGCTCGGTGAGGCGTTTCAACCGGGGCAGCGTGTTTTGGCGAAACCCCTGATCGATTGGGGAATTGTTCCGCTGAACAAAAACGATCAATTGGTCGCTATTCGGGTCGGCAGCGGCTCGCCCCGGCGTCATCATCGCCAGTGCCAACCACCCGAGAGCAACCGCGCCCCGACCCTGACGAAGACCCTTGATACCGGCACTCAGCACCGGGCTACTTTCCGGTTGAGGCGCCGACCAGGGCGATGTCGAGGGCGATCTCCCGGGCTACGATATCCCCGCCCATCTTCGGTTTGATGTCAAAATCGTGGCGATCGATGCGCAGGGTAGCCCGCACGATCAACAGATCTCCGGGGCCTTTGTAATTGCGCGCCTGCACCTGGTCTTTCAGATAGGTCAGGGTGACGGGCACGACAAAGGTCTTCGTCGTGTTCTTCAGGGTCAGCGTGCCCTTGACTTTAGCCGCATATACGTTCTTGCGTTTCTTCTTGATCGACACGAGCTTGGTGAACTTCGCCTCGATGAAGGGGTATGTCTTTGCATCGAGCCATTCCTCTTCGTGAAGTTTTTTGGTCATCAGCGAATTGGTCATCTGAACGCTGTTCGTCTCGACGCGAATCCAGCCTTGGATCAGCTGGAGCGATGTCGGATCAAAAGAGATCTCGCCAGAGATACCAGTGGCCACGCCCCGCATCGGCTCCAACTTCGAATCGAGGAAGATGCCGATGCTGTTGACCCCTTTGGGATCTTTCACATTGAATGAAATGGGCTCGGCGCCCGCCAGGCCTGCCCCGGCCAGCTGACAGGCAATAACGATCAGCAGAGACAGCCTTGTCTTCTTGGTCATGATGGTGCTCCTGCGTTGGCGTCGGGCCGCCTTGGCCTCGACTCGCCCGCACCTTTTGCATAACCCGATCGCCACCAGGTGCCAACTTGCCGCGAAGGGCTACTCCTTACAAGCGCATGCCCGCTGCGCTTCATCGTTGACATGGGCCAAGGTGTCCGCGTCCGAATCACCAGATTCCCAGCTCGAGCTTGCCCTCCTCTGTCGCTTCGACCCGGGGATCCCACGGGGGATCGATGCTGATATCCACATCTACCTGCTCTACTCCGTCGGCCTTGGCTGCCTGATACGCCACCAGCTGCATCAACTCACCGGCCACGGGACAGCCCGGACTGGTGACCGTCAGTTCGATATCCACCTGCTCCCCGCCGGAATTGAGCCTAATCCGTCGCACTAGCCCTAAATCCACGATCGATATTCCCATCTCGGGATCGATGATCTCTTTAAGCAGAGCGCGAATTTCATCCTCTTTTTTTTGTTTGTTTTTCTTGCCCACGACTCGACCTCAATAGCTGAAGATAAATTCAACATTTTACAAATATTTATCGCTCGGCCGTCAATTCGACCACCGATACCGCTCTTAACTTTATAATTTTTATGAGATTTTCAGAGCAGCGCATACGTATGGCAGCATACACCACAAAGGTTTAAAAAAAGGTGAACATTAAAAAAACATGACCATACGCGATCGCGATTAGGAGGCTAACATGAAGACATTACGTCACCTGTTTCTGCTCACCGGATGTTTACTGCTGAGCCCGCTCGGTTGCGGAAGCGACACAGAGGATGCAGCAGGAGGAGACGCGGACACCGACGCCGACTCAGATACCGACACGGATGCCGACGCGGACACCGATACTGACGCGGACACTGACACCGATGCAGACATGGATGCGGACACCGACACGGACACGGACTCAGACAGCGACACAGACACCGATGGAGATTCCGATTCAGACACCGATACGGACACCGATGCAGATGCAGACACGGACACCGATGCAGATGCAGACATGGACACCGATACCGATGCCGACACTGACACCGATGCAGACACCGACACTGACACCGATGCAGACACCGACACAGACGCCGATTCGGACACCGACGCGGACGGGGATACCGATACTGTCGGCGAGCGAGCGCTGACCGGCTGGATCGTGCCCGCAGCCGGCTGGTCCACGGGCGGCACCTTTAAATTGAAGGGAGGATTGTCCTCCAGCCACGCCGGGATGCGGAGCTCGAACGGTACGTTGGCCCTCGAGCATCTGGGCTTTGCCAACCAAGTTACCAATGAGAAAGGGAACTGAGATGAGATCGATAACTTTAACTATCATTGCATTGGCCATCGTCGGGCTTGTCGCCGCGCCGACCGCTGCGGATGTGCCCAACACCTTGACCTATTCGGGTCATTTGACCGACGAGGAGGTGCCGGTCGAAGGCACGGTCAACGCGGTCTTCGAATTGTACGACGTCAATTCCGGCGGAACATCGGTGTGGAGCGAGACCCACACCGGGGTCGCTGTCGACAGCGGGCTACTCACTGTGGAACTGGGGGGCATGAGCGACCTGACGGCCTTGCTCACCGGAGTGGTCTACTGGCTGCAAGTGACGGTGGACGGTCAAGCGATGCTACCCCGCACCCCGTTTCGCTCGGTACCGTACGCCCGCAAAGCAGCTGAATCAGACGCCGTGGGCGGCTTCAGCGCTGCCGAACTGATGAGCGGTGCCACCCCCGGCGCCGATCAGGTCAGCTTCGACAACTCGACCAGCGGGCTCAGCGCGATGAATGTTCAAGCGGCCCTTGACGAGCTACAGGCCCAAATCGCCGCGCTGCAGGCTGAAAACAGTGCTCAACAGACTGGGATCGCCGCAAATACCGCCGACATCGCGGACAACACGGCGGCCCACACGACCAACGCCGACGACATCGCCACCAATGCCGCCTTTATCGGCGGTAACTCGACAGCCATCGGCAACAATCAGGATGACATTGCCGACAATGCAGCCGCCATCTCCTCGAATACTACGGCCATCAGCACCTTTGGCGACGATATTGCGAACAATACCACCGCCATCGGCGCCAACACAACTAACATCGCCGACAACGCCAGCGCCATCGCCGGCAATTCCACCGACATCGGCACCAACACCACCAACATCGCTGACAACGCCAGCGCGATCGCGGGTAACACCACCGCTATCGGCACCAACGCAACTAACATCGCCGACAACGCCAGCGCCATCGCCGGCAACTCCACCGACATCGGCACCAACACCGCCGATATCGCTACCAACGCCAGCGCCATCGCCGGCAACTCCACCGACATCGGCACCAACACCACCAATATCGCCGACAACGCCAGCGCCATCGCCGGCAATTCCACCGACATCGGCACCAACACCGCCGATATCGCCACCAACGCGGACGACATCTTGGACCTGCAAACTGTGACAGAATCGATGAGCGTGGTGGGGGATGATTTGTTCTTCACCGGGGTCAACGTCAACGTCGTCTCCGGTTCCAACACAACAGATGCCACGGTCAACGGTTTGGGCAATCTCATTGTGGGATACAATGAACCGCGCGATATAGCTTCGAACAAATCGGGCTCGCACAACCTGGTGGTCGGCGCCAACCACAACTACACCAGCTACGGCGGTTTGGTCGCCGGTTTCCAAAATGCGGTCACAGACAAGTCTGCCTCGGTGAGCGGTGGATTGTTCAACACCGTATCTGGTGAGTTCGGCGCTATTTGCGGGGGACATACCAATTCAGCCTCCTCTGGCTACGCCACGGTGAGCGGCGGTAGAAACAATCAGGCTTCCGGTTACGGATCCTCTGTGAGCGGCGGTGCTACCAATACCGCCTCGGGCGCTGATTCATCGGTGACCGGCGGAGCGGACAACACCGCCTCGGGTGAGGCTTCCTCGGTGACCGGAGGTGAAGAAAACGACGCAGCAGCTGAATCCAGCACGGTCGGGGGCGGGTACGACGCCGACATCGCCTCAACTCCGGCAGATACCGCTTACGACTGGGCCGCCGCGACCCAGTACGACGCAGACGAACCATAGCCAGAGGGAGGGAGCCCTCCCGCTACAAATTCTCGAGCTGTTCGAACACTTTGGTGATCAGTCCGTTGAGCACCACTTTCGCGGTCCGCTGAAAGGCTTGGTCCTCTGTTTCCCGGCTGGCGTCGTTTCGCGCGACCGGCATCGAGCCTTCCATGGTCGGGGCCATGACCAAGCTGTATCCCGGGTTGGAAAAGACGTTCAGACCGAGTTTGGCAATAACCCGGTTTCTTTTGCGCTCGAGCTTGAGCACTGAGCCTGTGAGGATAAATCCCCGTAGATCCTTACCCCTCATCAGCTCGCGCACCGCAGCCGGGGACATGGCCGGATCCTGCAGCATCACCTCGGGTTCACCCCTTACTCGACCCACCAACTCCTCGAGCAAGATCTCCCCGAGCTCGGCCTGCTCGGCCAGGGACCAGCGCTCGAGGGGCTCGATGTGACAGAGATACCGCGCCTTCGCCGTGCCCTGATCCAAATCGACCATGTCGGAACGATTCTCCAGCGCCGATTGCCGTTGTGCTCGATCATTCACGGGATAGTAGGGAACAGGGGTTTCCATCGATTGATCCCGGGCGAAATCACTGCTCAACCGCTCAGTGGCCAGCCCCGTGTTCATCCCCTGCTGTGCTGTCAATTGAGACGACCCGCTGCAATGGACCAGTAGAGGACCTATTCCGAGCAGCACCACACTCAAGACGGCTCTTTTTTGCATGTAAATTGGAATAATATATAAATGGTCAAATTTCAACTTTTCCCTGGATTTTCCCGAATATTTTTTCACCTGCGAGCATATCTCGCCAATCGGGCGAAACCGCGCCGAGAAAATGACCGCACCTCCCACAGATCACCTGTCCTAAAACGGGCAAATACAGTATAGCAGGGGCTGATTGATTGACCCCGGCCCCCCGGGAGGATGAACGAGGAAGCAGATGAAACACGATGCCATTGCCGTGATCGATTTTGGTGGCCAATACGCCCATCTGATCGCCACCAAGATCAGACGGCTCAACGTGCTGGCGGAAATTCGACAACCCGAGGATCCAGTCGAACGGTTCGAAAAATACAAAGGTATCATCTTTTCCGGCAGCCCTGATTTGTCATCTCACGGAGAGGACGCCTCTTTCAACGACCGTATCTTCGACCTCGATATCCCCATCCTGGGATTTTGCTACGGTCACCAGGAAGTGGCCAAACGGTACGGCGGAGAGGTGGTCCACGGGGGGCGGGAATGGGGACCGGCTCAGCTGCATATCGTCCGCGACCACCCCCTGTTCAAAGGGCTCGACAAAACCGAACCGGTCTGGATGAGCCATTTCGACACGGTTTCAGCAATCGGCGATGACTTCGAAGAGCTGGGCTACAGCACCACCGGCGCCCACAGCGAACCCAACCGCTTCGCCGCCATCGGCTCGGACAAGCTCCGGCGGTGGGGATTTCAATTCCATCCGGAAGTGGACGACACCCTGCACGGTCAGGAGATCCTGAGCAATTACGTTGTCGATATCTGTGGCTGCCGACCGTCCTGGACGATGGACCGCTACCTGGAAGACCAAATCGAGCGAATTCGCCAGCAGGTCGACGGCAAATCGGTGTTTCTACTCATCTCCGGCGGGGTGGATTCCTCTGTCGCGGCACAGCTGTTCAGTCGGGCCTTGGGTCCGGATCGACTGTGCCTGCTGCACGTGGACAACGGTCTAATGCGTCACGAGGAGAGCCGGCGGGTGCTCGCCTCCCTAAGGGGTATCGGCTTGGGGGACAACCTCCATTTCATCGATGCGACCACAGATTTTTTGACCGCCCTCGACGACCTGGTCGAACCGGAGAAGAAACGGGAAGCGATCGGCAATACCTTCATCGAGGTCTTTCAACGGGAGGCCAAAAAGCTGGGGATCGAGAACCATCTCCTGGGCCAGGGAACGATTTATCCCGACACGATTGAAACCGGCGGTACCAAGCGCGCGGACACGATCAAAACCCACCACAACCGGGTGCCCCTCATCGAAGAGATGATCACCAGGGGACTGGTGGTCGAACCGCTGGCCGATCTGTACAAAGTGGAGGTCCGCGAGCTGGGGGGCCGTCTGGGTCTGCCCCGGGAAATGCTCGACCGGCACCCCTTCCCCGGACCGGGCCTGGGGGTGCGGTTGCTCTGTTCGACCGGCGAGGAGCCGAGCGACGACATATCGACCATGACCGCCGAACTGGCCCCGGTGGCCGGACCGTTTGCGCTCCAGGCGATGGCCCTGCCGGCGCGTTCGGTGGGGGTCAAGGGGGATTTGCGCACGTACGAGCACCCGGTGATGTTTTCCGGGGAGGCGCGCTGGGAGACCCTCCTCAACGCCTCGAGCGCCGCCTTCCGAGAGGTGTCCGGGATCAATCGCTGCATTTGGAATCTGGGCCCGACCCATCCGCGGGAGACCAAGCCGCTGCGCGCCACGGTGACCGACAAACGGCTCGCCCTGTTGCGACAAGCCGACCATGCGGTGATGGAGGGGCTCAAGCGATACGGAATATACAACGATATCTGGCAGTGTCCCACCGTGCTGATCCCACTTCAGCTCGACGGGAAAGGCAGCGAACTCGTGGTGATCCGGCCGATTTACTCCAAACGGGCGATGACCGCGGTTGCCGCCGAGCTGCCCGGGGGACTGCTCGACGATCTGCGCCGAGAGATCCTCTCCCTGCCGGAGGTATCGGGGCTAGCTCTTGATTTGACCTCCAAGCCGCCGGGCACGATTGAGTGGGAATAGGGAACGGCGATCACTCCGTCGACGGGACGACACCCATCTTTCGCCGAACCCGGCGCAGCACCACCCCGCAGAACCAGATCACTCCCAGGGTGATCAGGATGCCGATCAGCCCCGCGGCGGTGCGCCCGATGTTGGGCAGCTCACCCACTGAGTTGGACGAATCGGCCGCGCGGAGCTCGTAGTCCCTCAGCAGGGCGGTGTGGTGTTGGGTCTGCTCGGCCAAATCGGCAGCAGAGGCGCTGACCGGTGCCGGTTCCTCGACCCCGGCAACCCGGGCGATGCTCCATTCCAGGCCGTCACCCGCCTCAGCCGAGAACCAGCTGAGCAAACCGGCGATGCCCACGGCCATCACACCCAAGGACACCAGAGCTGTCAACCGACGGGAGGGCTTGACGTTTACTCGGGCGATTGACGTGGGCATCAGATCGGGGGAGAGACGATTGAGGCCGGCGAACACCGCCAAGGTGGCAAACCCTTCGACCAGGCTGATCGGCAGATGAATGCCGAGCATCGCCGCACAAAACGGCTCAAAGGGCAGCGCCGCATGGCCGGACAATGTGGTTTGCAGGACCACAGCAAATGCCCCCAACTCGAGACAGAGCACCGCAGTGAGCAGCACGGCGAGCTGAAACCGCAAATCACTCTGCTGCTTACCGGCAATCACCCGCACCAGCGCGACCCCGCCGAGCGCCGGTATGACGCCGATGTTGAAAATATTACAGCCCCCGGTGAGCAGACCCCCGTCGGCAAAGAGCAGCGCCTGGATCAACAGCACGGCGGTCATGGTCAGCAACCCCCGTGCCGGGCCGAGCAGCAATCCCAGCAGCAATCCCCCGCTCAGATGGCCGGATGAACCGGTGCCGGGTACCGCAAAATTAACCATCTGGATGGCAAAGACGAACGCCCCGCTGATGCCCATCAACGGCAGGCTTTGTCGATCGTCATCCGAAAGCCGCACCGAGCGGGCGGCCAAACCGATACAGCCGGCTGAAACGCCCCACATGGCGCCGCCGACGAGAGGAGAAACAAGGGCATCTGACATATGCATGAGTGGCCTCTAGTTGAAGTTGCTACCAATCCTGGAATTCGTAGCACGTTTGACCCCGCTGCGCAAGACCTCCTCACGCTAGACGGTCCCACGCCAGACGGTGGCAGCGAAACGCCACCACCCGCGATTTTATCGTTGGGCTGGGCGCGCCATTGTGGCAAACTGCCCCAGCAGGAAAACGAGATCTCACTTTGACCGAGCGATCCACATCTGAAGCAGGCAGCGCCGCCACCAAGAGCCCACTAAAACGAGCGCTGAATAAAATCATCGCTCTGGCCCGGGAAAAAACCCCGCCTTGGCGGATCGCCCTGGGCATGGCCCTGGGGATCTTCATCGGACTACTACCGATCATGGGCATCCAGATGGCGGTGGTCTCGATGTTCGCCATTCCGATGCGAGCCAACCTCAAAGCGGCCATCGCCGGGGTGTGGATCTCGAATCCGATCACCTTTATTCCGATGTACTACGGATGCTATCGCTTCGGCCTGCTCTTCGTGCCGTCCACCAAAATCAGCTGGGAACGCTTTAGCGGAGTGATGACCGACGCCTCGGCCTGGAACTGGAGCGAAGTTACCGAAAGCGTGATGCGCCTGTTGGCCATCGGCGGCGAAATCCTGGTACCCCTCTGGACCGGATCCGCGATCCTGGGCACCTTCTTCGGCGTGCTGACCTACATCGTGACCTTCCGTTTTGTGGTCAACTATCGGAAACGACGCGAGGCCCGCAAGCGCAGTTGAATTCGGTGCGGGGTCGTTTCAGACCGGTTGGAAAGACCCGATTTCGGTTGAAAATTTTCCCTCATTTTATAAATTTGTACGACTTGCAGACGTTAACTGGTGTATTCGGCACTCGCTGGCAACCCAACGTAGACGAGTGTCTTTCCCGAGGATTGGCGAAGAACAAGGTAGGAGGGAATCATGGCTTGGGCGTGCTATTCGTGTGGAACAAAGAACTCGAACAGTCTCGATGCGTGCCAAAAATGCGGCGGCAATGTCGCTGCTCCGCGCAACTTTTATCTCCATTGGGTCTTCGGAGGGGCGGCCTTCTTCCTGATCACCTACCTGCTGGGGGTGTTCGTGGGCGGTGTGCTGGTTGAAATCTCGGTGGCACCGGAAGAGAACGCTGTCTACGACACCGCCAAGAAGATGGGCCTGGGGGTTGGGGCCAACTCGGCGATGGAGCTCAAACCGGACGAGGCCAAGGCGGCCAAAGAGAAGCTGATCGCCAAGGGCAAAGAGCGCATGCCCCCGGTGAAGCGTCATCTGCTCCAGTGGTTTTTGCCGGCGATTTTGTTTATCGGCTGTGGTATTTTAGTGGGATTCGTCTCGGACGGGAAGACGATCATCGAGGCCGGTTTCGGGTCCGTGGTCGGACAGGTCTTGGGCTTCGTGCTGCTGGTTTACGGATTCAGCTCCGATCTCAACTGGCTGGCCGTGGTGATCGGCGTCGTACCCGGATTCGGTCTGGCCATGGTCGGGGCGTGGCTGGGGGAGATCTGGCAGGATCGCCGGGAGCGCGCCGGCGGCTAACAACTCCAGCTGTTACCGATCATCACAGCGTCACTTTTCCGGCAATCTCGACCCGGGCGGCCGGTTCGATTTCATCCGTGGCGATCACCCTGAGTTGGGGCAACTCCGCACCGAGCATCCCGTACAGCGGTCGCCGCAGGGGCGCCTCTACGAGCAACACCGCATCGGACCGTCCGCCTACCGCTTTGGCACACGCTTGAACGAACTGATCGAGCATCCGAGGGGGCAAAATCAACCGCTCTCCACCGGCGGTGCGGCTCAAACTGTTTTTGAGCACCGACGCCACATCTTCATCGAGGGTGAGCACGGCAATATTGGCCCCCTTCATCGGCAGGGAAGCGGTGATCACCGGGGCCAGTCGTTGTCGAATGCGCATCACCAAATCGTCGATCGCGCTGTTCGGCTCTTCGCGAGAGAGAGCCTCGAGCACTTCGCCGAGGTGATCGAGGCTGAGCCGTTCGCCCGCCAACACGCCGAGCAACTCGGTCAGCCTGGGTAGGCCAATCATCTTGGGCACGGTCTCGCGCACCAGCGCCGGTCGCGATTGGGCCACTTCGTCGATCAGTCGTTGGACGTCGTCGACACCGATCAACTGTTTGGGGCGCCGCAGCAGCCACATCCGCGCGATCGCTTCCAGACCGCTCAATCGGTCAAACACCTCCAGACCGGCTGCTCGGGCCGCTGCCCCGTCGCCCTCGGCGATCCAGACCATCCCCGGTACCGCACCGGCGACCGGCGTCATCCCCGCTCGATCGAGTTGAGCGCTGTCCGCCCGGCACAGCAGGGCGTCTTGAGGTACGGCCAACCGATCCAACCGGGCACCCTTGACGCGTAGTTGAACCGTTCGCCGTTCCAGCGCATCCCCTTCGTCGAGCCAGGGGATGACGGCAAAGGGTAGGCCCATCGTCTCGCGCAACTCGGCGGCCAACCGCTGGCCGATCGCGCTCCAACCCCCGCGCTGTTTGGCAAGGGGGGTCAGAGTGTCGTAGAGCTCACCGGCGAGCTCAATCGCGGTCAGCGCAGAGCCGGCGGTGTCCGTCTCACTGGGAGTGGCGTATCCTTCCCGGGCCAACTCTCTGCGTTTGGCAGCGGCATGGGACAACACCGCAGCGATACCGAAGAGACCACCGAGTGAAACGAAGGGCCACATCGGCAGGCCGGGCATCACCGCGAGCACCAGGAGCAGGGCAGCGGCAGCGCCCAAGGCCCTCGGCTCGGCCACGATTTGACGGCGAATCTGTTCGCCCAGACGGACGGTTCCATCGCTTTGACCGACCCGGGTGACCAGCAGACCCGCGGCCGTGGAGACGAGCAACGCCGGCATCAGGGTCACCAATCCATCGCCGATGGTCAGGCGCCCGTAGATGTCCAGGGCTTGCCCGGCGGACAACCCGTGACGCAGCATGCCGATCCCCAGGCCGCCGATAATATTGACAGCGATGATGACCAGCCCGACGATGGCGTCCCCGCGCACGAACTTCATCGCTCCATCGAGAGAACCGTAGTAGTGGCTCTGGCGCTCGAGCTCAGCGCGCCGCCGGCTCGCTTCGGTCGGTGAGAGAGCGCCGGCGCGGAGATCGGCGTCAATAGCCAGTTGCATGCCGGGCAGGGCATCCAGAGTAAAACGGGCCGCCACTTCCGCCACCCGTTCGGCCCCTCTGGTGATCACCAGGAACAGCACCATCGCCAGGATGGCGAAGATCACCGCACCGACCAGAATATCGCCCCCCACCGCCACACCGCCGAACCCACCGATGATTCGGCCCGCATCAGCGCGCAACAAGATCAATCGAGTGGAGGAGATGTTGAGTGCCAGCCGGTAGAGCGTCGCCACGAGCAGGACGGTGGGAAACGCGGTGAAGCTGAGCGGACTTTTGAGAAACAGCGCCATGAACAGGATCAGCAGGGCCAGGGCGATGTTGGCGCCGATCAGCAGATCGAGCGTCCACGGTTGGAGCGGGGTCACCATCATCACGACGACCGCCAATACGGCCACTGCCAACCCTACATCACCCAGACGGCCCTTTAAATTCCACCGTTGCGTCGCCGGAAGACTCGCCGCAGTATCTTTTTTTTCCATACCCGTGTGTACTTCTTCTCGATGAAAATGTGTGAAAAAACGACAATAATAGCTCATATTTTGATATATTTGGATCTGCAGAACAACTATATTGCACAGGCAAACCATCGAAACGATCAGCAGGGGGAAAACGCACAATAATTCCGCTATGTTCAATTGTATGTAATTAAAAAAAGACGCCCGGACCTCGGTAAAAAGCCGTTTTGGGTAGTACGAATTTAAAACACAAGTAAAATTATTGTAGTGAGGAGGAATGCATTAGATGGGAGGAACGGACGTGGGGGATCTCTTTCCGGGCGGCCAGAAGGAGGGCGATGAAATGACCCTCCCGCTCGATTCGACCGTTCCGTCTCGTCCGTGGAAGATCCTAGTCGTCGACGATGAAAAGGAAGTGCATTCGGTCACTAAACTGGTGCTCGACGATCTACAGTTCAGCGGTCGGGACACCTCCCTCCTTCACGCATATTCTGCCAAAGAAGCCCGACAGCTACTAACCGAACATCAAGATATTGCGGTGGCCCTGATCGACGTGGTGATGGAGGACGACGAGGCCGGGCTCAAGCTGGTGAAGTACATTCGCGAGGACCTGCAGAATCTGTTCTGCCGCATCATCATCCGCACCGGACAGCCCGGATGCGCTCCGGAAGACAAGATTGTTTTCGACTACGACATCGATGCCTACCGCGAAAAGGTGGAGCTGACCTCCAATAAATTTATCACCACGGTGATCACATCCCTTCGCGCATACCACGATCTGGTCAAGCTCGACCGCTACTCTTCAACTCTCGAGCGCACCAACGAGGAGCTGGTCCAGACCCAATCAAAATTACACCGGGCCAATGAGCATCTGGCCGACAAGGTGGCCGAGCTCGAAGTGGCCCGCCAAGCACTGAGCCAGAGCGAATCACGCCTTTCCGCCACCCTCAACAGCGTAGGGGAAGCGGTCATCGCGACCAACTTGGACGGCCGGATCACCTTGATGAACCGCATCGCCCAGGAACTGACCGGCTGGTCGTTCGACGAGGCCCGGGGGCAGCCCTGCAAACAGGTGCTCGCCCTCTTCGATGAGGAGTCATCAGCCGCGCTCGATCCCGCCGATCTGGTGAACCAGAGCGATCCCACCGGGCAGGCCGTGGCCCGGCTGCGGACCAAGGACGATCAGACGCGGGTCATCTCCTGCAACCAATCACCGATTAGCGGCAGCACCGAGCAGAATTTCGGTCAGGTGTTTGTCTTTCGCGATATCACCGAGCAGCGGCGGCTCGAGGCGCGGGTGCGCCAGCAACAGAAGCTAGAGTCCCTGGGCACGCTGGCCAGCGGCATGGCCCACGAAATCAGCAACCCCCTCACCGGCATCGTCAGCTACGCCGAGTTGACCAAGCGGCGCATTGACTCAGGAAGCGAAGCGGTACCGTTGATCAATGAGATCATTTTCGAGACCGAACGGGTCGCGAAAATCGTCAAGAAGCTGCTCGCCTTTGCGCGCAAAGAACCCACCGTTGATCCGGTGCAGCCGGCCAAGATGTCGGAGATCATCGACTCGGTACTCTTTCTCATTCGCTCGGCGATCATCAAAGATCAGATTGAGCTCGAAGTCGATGTACCACCCACTCTTCCCCAAATCTTGTGCGTGGGCCAGCAGATTCAACAGGTGATCATGAACTTGGTGATCAACGCCCGGGACGCGCTGAATCAACGGTATCCGGGTATTCATCCCAGCAAAGTGATTCAGATTCGCTCCAGCCTGATCTCCAAACAAGGGGCGCCCTTGGTACGCACCGTCGTCGAAGATCGGGGAACAGGCATCGACGCGACCATCATCGATCGTCTGTTCGATCCATTTTTTACCACTAAATCGCCGGGAAACGGCACCGGACTGGGGCTGGCAGTGAGCCACGGCATCGTCAAAGCCCACGACGGCGATCTGTGGATCGAGAGTAAGATGGGAGATTTTACCCGCGTCTACCTGGATCTCAAGGCCTGCGAATAGACCAGCAGCAAATCAAAAACGAAATT
Organism: Myxococcota bacterium; assembly: GCA_028278265.1. Lineage (GTDB taxonomy): Bacteria > Myxococcota_A > Polyangia > JAAYKL01 > JAAYKL01 > JANQET01. The sequence goes on along the minus strand of JANQET010000108.1, from coordinate 2,120 downwards.
GGGTAAGTGGGATTGTTGGAAAGCGGAGGGTCAGGATCGCTCCTGACCCGCGCTTTCAAATGGCCGAGGGTATTTTAGAAGGGAAAGAGATCCCCTTCGAAGATAGTGACCAAGACCTCGTGGGTCTCCCCTTCGTAGGGGTGGTAAGTGCAGAAGTTCTGTCCGGTCTCCGTGTCATAGAAACAGGCGTCGACCCGCACCGTGTGCCCGTCGCAGGAGACTCGCTCACCACTGTCCGGGTGAATCACCGAGCCATACGCGTGAAGCAGCTGTTTTCCGTACAGAAATTCAGCCCAATTCTGCAAGAACAGATCCATTCGCACACAGTTCCGATAGAAATCCTCGTCCGTATCCGGATATGTACTCATCACGTAGGTCAGGCGATCCTGATTGTCCCAAGCGGTCAGCTCCTCGTATCCGCCGTCGTTGTAGTGGACACCCAAGAACCACAGGGGAATGAGCGGGCTGGAACCGTAAAACGGTGCCGGCCAATCACCCCGATCGAAATCCCATTCCAGGAGCTCCACGTATTCGATTTGTCGCTGGACCACGGTGATCGCCTCGTTGGCGGAAACATACGGGTTCCAGTGGGTCCAGATCAGCGTCTCGCCGACGCCCTCACCGGTGATCAGACCGCCATTGGCCGCGCCGTTCTCCACGGTCGCTACCCCGTCGTCCTCGGTGGACCAGGTCACTTCACCGGTGACATCGAATTGGATTTCCGTATTCTCCTGCCGGCCGTGACAATACCAACGGGTGTTGTTGCCCAAATCGATGGTGGTGTATTCCGCTTGAATCTCCAGCTGGTAGATCGCCCCTCGGGTGACGTTGATCACCACTTCTGCAGCCTCAACCGCCGGATCAGCGGTCTTGGATGCGGTCAGGGTTACCGGCAGCTCGTCCGGACCCTCCACCGGCAGAGCACCGGTGGTGAAGGCGCCGTCATTGTCGATGGTGATCACGTCCGGCTCCGAGGAGACCCACGAGTCCACATCAATCGGCGAACCCGACACGGTCCCGTCACTGTAGATGCCGAAGACATCGATGACGCTGCGCAACCCGTCTTCGGACAGGCGCGGCAGGCAATCCTCTGAGGGGTCCTCGTCATAGTAATTACCACCACAGCCAATGGTGATATTGACGATCCGCGGCCACAGCGCGACCAGGGTCTCGTCGGTCACGTGGACCATCGCGCTGCCGTGAACCAAGCCCTTTCGCGCCGAGACCAGGACGTCACCCGGCTTGGCACCGAAGACGTTCCAATCCCACTCTTCGGCGTGTCCCAGCAACACGCTTGGATCGTACGATATTAAACCGTGATCAATGACGAAATCCTCATCCGACGCGACCCACTCTCCGATCGCCTCGGTGATATCGTAGGTCCGATTCTCCCCTTCCCGCGAGTAGTTGCCCAGGGCAGTCAAATCATCATTTTCCCCCTTGGCCAGATAGAGTGGATTGGCCAGGACCGTGATCGAGTCGAGGTTCCAACTCGGATCGATGATAAATTCGACATCACCGACACCCTCACCATCTTCACAGACGGTGAATGTCCCGCTGGCGTCTGCAGTCACCATTCCGGCAGTCAACTCGTCCAGATCGTAGATCATCGCGAGGATATGATTATCGGCAAAGCCGGTCCAGGACAGGGGAGCGTCGGCGGACCAGGCCACCTCGTAGGTCTCCTCGTCCCCACTGCTCAGTAACACGCGCTCTTCCTGGTTTGAAAACAGACCGCGGGCGACGAAGCTCACGGGCACCTCGTCCGGGTAGTTGTTATGTCCATCGCCGGTGCTCACAGTGACCTCCATCAGACAGGGCTCGTGCACCCAGAGCACGGTGTTGGCCGAAACCCCACCGATCTCGCACTCGATGATCGTGGACTGATCGCCGGTGCCGGAATTGGTCGCCGTGGCCAAGCCCTTGTCATCAGTGTCGTTAATCGTGGCCACGCTCGGTTCCGAAGAGGTCCAAGTGCATTGCTGGGTCACCGGTCGCTCATAGTCACCCGGCAGATAGAGGCCCGTCGCGGTGTATCGCTGTTGCTGGCCCTGCCAGAGGCTCGCTTCCACGCCCGGCTCGACCGCAATCGAATCGAGCGCTGCGTTGTTGATTTCGAG